>SXSI01000010.1 GCA_005792285.1 Bacteroidota bacterium | reverse complement strand
TAAGTAAAAGTCAACTCAAAAAATTTATTTCGGAAAGAAAAAATTACATTATTAATAATAAATAAATTAATTACAATTTAATTTTTTGATTTTACAACAGCTTGTGCAGAAGCTAATCTTGCAATTGGAACTCTGAATGGTGAGCAGCTGACATAATTCATTCCGACTTTGTGGAAGAATTCAATTGAAGAAGGATCACCACCATGCTCACCACAAATTCCTATTTTTTAAATCCGGTTTGACTGAACGCCCTTTCTGAATTCCAATTTTAACTAATTCACCAACACCATTTTGATCTAAATTATGGAATGGATCTTGTGTAAATATTTTTTACTCAAAATATCCGGGAAGAAAACTGCCAATATCATCTCTGCTAAATCCATGAGTCATTTGCGTTAAATCGTTTGTGCCGTATGAAAAATATTGCGCCCATTCTGCAATTTTATCGGCAACTAGTACAGCTCTTGGAAGTTCGATCATTGTGCCAATTAAATATTTTAATTTAATTTTCGATTTATCAATAACTTCTTTTGCAATTCGCTCAATAATTTCAAATTGATGTTTGACTTCATTTTTATCACCAACTAACGGAATCATTACTTCTGGAAAAACTTTTATTTCCTGTTTTGCAATTTTTACAGCAGCTTGAAATATTGCTCGCGATTGCATTTCAGTTATTTCGGGATAAGTTATTCCTAATCTGCAACCTCGGTGGCCAAGCATTGGATTTGCTTCGCTCAGTTGTTTAATTCTTTTTTCTAAAAGTGAAATTTGAAATAGATAACCATGAATTTTACTTTTAGAATAGCTTTCTCCTTATTCAATTAATATAAATCAAAGCCTATCAATTTTATATCCTTTTAAAATCAGTCGGGATGGTGAGATTTGAACTCACGACCCCTCGGTCCCGAACCGAGTGCTCTACCGGGCTGAGCCACATCCCGAATTATTAATTTATCGATTTATCATAATATTGTCTACTACCTTTTTTGAAATATTTTCGATTTCAACTTCATCTGAAATATTAATCCATTTTGTCCTCGATTCTTTTCTGAACCAAGTTAATTGTCTCTTTGCAAAACGACGAGTATTTTTTTTCATTTCATTTACTGCTTCATCATAACTTAATTTTTGGGAAACTATCACTTTGGGATTTTTTAAATGAAGTAGCATTTCTTTGTAACCAACCGACTGCATCGATTGTAATTTATCATCGAAGCCCTTTTCAAGTAAATTTTTAACTTCAAGTAGAAAACCATTTTCCAGCATTTCTTCAACTCGGAGATTTATTCTACTATACAATTTATCTCTTTCCCAATTTAATCCGACAAAAATTGGATTAAATAAATTATCCTTCTCCTTCTCTGAATATAATTCACTTATTGGTTTTTTTGTTAAATAATAAACCTCCAATGCTCGTATAATTCTTCTCGGATTTTTTGAATCAATTACTTTTGCGGTTTTAGGATCGATTTTTTTTAATTTTAAGAAAAGTGTGTTTAATCCTTTTTCTTTAATTTCTTCTTCGAATTTTAATCTTAAATCCAAATCACTTTCAATATTTTCAGATAATCCATCAATAAGAGCACGAATATATAAACCGGTTCCTCCTACAATTATCGGTAATTTATTTTTAGTAATTATTTTTGATATTGCATTTCTACCATCAATTTGAAATTCTCCGGCACTATATTTTTCATCCGGATTTCGAATATCAATTAAATGATAATTAAAATTCTTAATCTCGCTTTTTGTTGGTTTTGAAGTTCCAAGATCAAGTCCCTTATAAATTTGTCTTGAATCAGCAGAAATTAATTCAGATGGAATTAATTTTGTAATTAAATGAGCTAGTTTAGTTTTTCCGGAACCAGTTGGACCTATTACTACTAAAATTTTTGGAAGTTTTTTAGCCAATCTCCTTCCAGCCTTCTTTTCCAATAAGAGGAACAAATTTAAATCCATCAATTTCTTTTTGCTTAAAATTATTCCCTTCTCTATCAACAACAATCAAAGTCTGCGATTTTTTATCACCAACTGGAATTACAAGTCGCCCTCCATCTTTCAATTGATTTTGAAGTTGCTCAGGAATAACCGGCGCACCTGCAGTTACAATTATTCCATTGTACGGAGCGTATTCCTTCCATCCTAAAGTACCGTCACCAATTTTAGATGCAATTCTTAAATTAAGAGTTTTAAATATTTGTTCAGCTCTTCTTCCCAAATCAACATTTCTTTCAATTGTAAAAACTCTGCATCCTAATTTTGAGAGTATAACAGCTTGATAACCAGAACCCGTTCCAATTTCCAATATTTTATCATCTTTCTGCGGAAATAAAAGTTCTGTCATAACTGCAACTGTGTATGGTTGCGATATTGTTTGTCCGAATCCAATTGGTAATGCGCAATCTTCATACGCGCGCCTTCTGGAATATTCGGGCATGAATAAATGCCGTTCGACTTCTCCCATTACGCGCAAAACTTCTTCGTTTTTAATTTCTTTTTTTTTCAGAACTTCAATCATTTCGGCGCGATCGCCATCGAATAATGACATAAATTATTCTGAGATAATTAATTTTATAAATTCCAATGTCGATTTCCAATTTGTCATATGACTTTTACTGTTTGAATATATTGTGGAAATTGGTACTGAACCAATTCTAAATTTTGAGCGCGCTGCATTTATTAATAATTCAGTTTCAAGTATAAATCCATCGTGATTTAAAGTAAGTGTTTTTAATATTTTAGTTGAAATAATTCTGTATCCGGACTGCGAATCTGGTATTTTGATTTTGCTTTTTGCAGTAACAAGGAAACTTGTAACTAAATTTGATAATTGTCTGTGAATTGGCATATTTGAAAATCTATTAATTCTATTTCCGATAATTAAATCAAAATTACCTTTTTTAAATTCATTTATAAATTGTTTGATATAAATCGTTTCGTGTTGCAAGTCGGCATCAATTGTCAAAACTGCATCTACATTTTGATTTATTGCGAAAGCAAATCCGGTTTTTAAAGCTGCACCTTTTCCTTTATTGGTTTCATGTTTTAGCAATATTATTTGGAAGTTACTTGCGATTTTTTCTGTAGAATCTGTTGAGCCATCATTTACAACAATTGTAATTACTTCATCCTGAATTGTAGTTGTAATTTTTTCAATTTCATTTAGAAGAGTCGAAATAGTTTTTTCTGCCTGAAACGCCGGAATTAAAATCGCGATTTTCATTTTTCTTTTGCAATTAGAATTGCATCAACAATTTTTGAAACTTGGACCATTTCATTTACATTATGAACTCGAACAATATTTGTACCATTCACAATAGAAACTGCAACTGACGCTGCAGTTCCAAATTTTCTTTCTTCAATTTTAGCATTAAGAACTTGTCCAATAAAACTTTTGTTTGAAGTCCCGATCATAATTGGACAATTGAGAGTTTTAAATTTTGTGAGGTTTTGTATTAACGTTAAATTATGAATAAGATTTTTTCCAAAACCAATTCCAGGATCAATTATAATTTGTTCCAGTCCAAAATGTTTTCCTTTTTCAATTGAACTTTCAAGAAACGAATAAACTTCACTAACTACATTTTCATAATTGGGATTCATTTGCATCGTTTTCGGAGTTCCCTGAATATGCATTACAATTGCAGTTGCATTATATTTCGAAATTATTTTCGGCATTTCGGAATCAAAAGTAAATCCGGAAATATCATTTACAATTGTTGCACCAACTTTAAGCGCTTCTTCGGCAACTTTTGATTTATAAGTATCAATTGAAATTGGAATTTCAGTTAAATTTTGTAACTCTTCAATAACTGGTATTACTCTATTTAGTTCTTCATCAAAAGAAATTTCAGTTGCACCTTCACCATAAGAAACACTTTTTGGTCGAGTTGATTCACCACCGATATCAAGAAAATCTGCACCTTCTTTAACTAATTGAAGTGCGTGTGAAATTGCATCTTCTTTTTTAAAATATTTTCCACCATCACAAAAAGAATCTGGAGTAACATTTACAACTCCCATTACAAAAGTTCGCTCTGAAAAATTATATTTTTTTTCTTTGATTGTGAAAATCATATCTAAATATAAAAAGAGAACCCTCTCAATTGAGAGGGTTCTATTAAGTTATTTGCTTTTCTTATTAGCTCTAAGAACTTTTATTTTTGCTTTTCTTCGTTTTATTTGCTTTCTATGTTTACCAGCAACTTTCTTTCCTTTTTTGTTCATTTATTTTTCCTTTTTTATGGTTCACTGCATGAATGAAAAAATCCACATTGTGGACATATTAATTTACATTTTTTACTGATTAACTCATTTCCGCAATTTACACAATATTGCCAAAAATGATTTTGTTCTGGAATTATTTTTTTACTCGGCGATAAATTAAGAAGAGATTGAATTTCTTTTATTTCGCCATTAAAATATTTCTTTACTTCCATTGATTTACATATTTAAAGTTAATTTTGCTTCTTCAGTCATCATCGAAGGATTCCAACGAGGTTCCCAAACAACTTCTACATTAACTTCTTTAACTCTTTCAACTGATTTTGCTTTTTGCTGAACTTCCGGCGGTAAACTTTGAGCTGCGGGACACATTGGAGAAGTGAGTGTCATTTTAATATCAACATCCCCAGTTGGCTTCACATCAATAACATAAATTAATCCAAGTTCGTAAATATTAACAGGAATTTCAGGATCAAAGCAAGTTTTAATTGCTTCAACAATTTCGTCTTTAATTAGAATTATATCAATTCCATTTAAATTATCTTCTTGTGTAATTTGTTCGGTCATAATTATTCAGTTGAAATTAATTCGTTTGAATTTTTTAAAGCGCCGTTTAATGCATGCCACGATAAACTTGCGCATTTAACTCTTGAAGGAAATTCTGCGACACCACTCAATGCAAAAAGACTTCCAAGTTCTTCTTCATTTATTGAGTGAGTTTTGCCGGTAAATATTAAATGCATTTTTTCGAATAAATCTTTTGCATAGTCAACGGTTTTATCTAAAACAGAAGAACACATTAACGAAGCTGATGCTTTAGATATTGCACAACCGCTTCCTTCGAAACCAACATTTTTAATTAATCCATCCTGAATTTGTAAATAGATTTTAAATTGATCACCACATAATGGATTTCTTGCATCAATTTCATGATTACAAGAATCTATTTTATGAAAGTGTCTCGGATTTTTATTGTGGTCAAGAATTACTTGTTGATATAGTTCGTTTAGATTACTCATTAATTAAATTATCCTAAAAATATTTTAATTCCCTTTTTAACTGCATCTTCCAAAATATCAACTTCTTCCAAAGTGTTGTAAAAAGAAAACGATGCTCTCGCAGTTCCCGGAACTCCGAAATAATCCATAACAGGTTGAGTGCAATGATGTCCTGCGCGAACTGCAACTCCTTCTTGATCTAAAATTGTGCCAACATCGTGTGCGTGAATATCGGCCATTACAAATGAAACAATACTTGCTTTATTATCAGCTGTTCCAATTATTTGGACTTTATCAATTTTTGATAATTTTTCGGTTGCATATTTAAGTAGTAAATTTTCCTGCGTGTGTAAATTTTCATAACCAATCGATTGTACATAATCAAGCGCAGTTCCTAAACCAATTGCACCAGAAATATTTGGCGTGCCTGCTTCAAATTTATATGGAAGGTCGTTGTAAATTGTTTTTTCAAATGTAACTTGTAAAATCATATCTCCGCCACCTTGATATGGAGGCATTTCTTCAAGCCATTTTTCTTTTCCGTACAAAGCACCAATTCCTGTTGGTCCACAAATCTTGTGGCCTGAAAAAACAAAAAAATCACAATCTAATTTTTGGACATCAACTGAACCATGACAAACAGATTGTGCTCCGTCAATTAAAATTGGAATATTATTTTTATGCGCTATTTCAATTGCTTCATTTATTGGATTTATAGTTCCAAGCGAATTAGAAATATGTACAACTGAAATAAATTTAGTTTTCTCGTCAATTAATCCATGAAGAGAATCTACAAGTAACTCACCTTTTTTATTAATTGGGATAATTTTAATTTTTGCTTTTTTCTCATCACAAACTAATTGCCAAGGAACGACATTTGCATGATGCTCCATTAAAGAAACAATAATATTGTCACCTTCATTCAAACGAGGTTTTACAAAAGAATTTGCAACGAGATTAATTCCTTCGGTAGTTCCTCGCACATAAATTATTTCTTTTGTAGATTTGGCATTTAAAAATTTCTGTATTTTTTCACGAGCTTCTTCATAAAGATTTGTCGCGCGGTCACTTAAAAAATGTACTCCTCGGTGAACATTTGAATTTTCGTTTTGATAATAATTTTGAAGGACATCGATAACAACTTGTGGTTTCTGGCTGGTCGCTGCGTTATCTAAATAAACTAACGGCTTTCCATTTACCATACGAGAAAGAATTGGAAAGTCTTCTCTAATTTTTTTAATATCAAAATTTTTCAATGGTGAAATATTTTTATTTAAAACTTGATGCATGTTTCCAGCAAATTAAGAAGAATGAGCAATTATTGGCAATGAAATATTTCCATAAGATTTTTCTAATCTATCTACAATTAAAGTATCAACATATTTACGAAGATCTAAATTTTCAATTGTTTCAGTTACTTCGCTCGCAAAACCAAGAGCAATCAAAGCCTCCGCAGATTTTGTTGAAATACCTCTACTCTTCATATAAAAAAGAGAATTCACATCTATCCCACCAACTGTTCCGCCATGCGTACATTTAACGTCATCAGCAAATATTTCGAGTTGTGGCTTCGTATCGATTGTAGCATTCTCGGAAAGCAAGAGATTTTTATTTGTCTGTTTAGAGTCAGTTTTTTGGGCGATGCTGTGCACATAAACTTTTCCATTAAATACTGATTTTGATTCATCGTATAAAATACCTTTATATAATTCTCTGCTATTACATTTAGGTGTTTTATGATTTATTAAAGTGTGGTTGTCGTGTAACTGATTTGAAGTAGAAATATAAAGTCCGTTCATATTGGAATTTGATTTCTCGCCGTCGAGGTTTAATATAATTTGGTTACGAGAAATTAATCCACCAAGTGAAAATGAAAATGTAAAAAATTCACTTGTTGCTTTTTGTGAAATTGCAGTATTTCCAAAATGAAAAGCTTTATTCACCTCATTTTGAATTTTAATATGATTGCATTTTGTATTTTCTTCTAAAAATAATTCTGTAACTACATTTGTTAAATTTTTATTTGAATTTAAAGAGACATAATGTTCAGTAAAATCTAACATTCCATTTTTTTTAACAATAATGCAATTTCGTGGATGAGTAATTCTTGGTGAATTATTTTCATTAACACTTAAATATAATATCTCAATTGGTTTAGATAATTTTTTTGATTCGTTAACTTGAATAAAAATACCATCCGTAAAAAATGTTGAGTTTAGTGATGCAAAAGAATTATTTTCAAGTTCAATTACTTTCCCAATATATTTTTCAAGAATTTCGGGGTTTGTTTTAATTATTTCTTTAATTGATGCAACTTCAATTCCCTCTTCATTTGGAACAACTGAAAGTGAACTCACAAATTGGCCATTGACAAAAACAAATGTGTAAGAATTTGAAATTATATATTTACTAAAATCTGATTTAGAAAGATTAATTGAATCACTTTTTAGTCCAGTTAAATTAAACTCACTTTTAATTACTGGAGAAATATTTGTGTATTTCCATTCTTCGTCAGATTGAGTTGGAAAACCTAATTTTTCAAAATTTGTGCATCCTAAATTTCTGTATTCCTTTAACCAATTTGGTTCAGAGACAACACCATTTTCCGAAAATTTTTTAAATTGTAATTTAATTTTTTCGGTTAAACTAGTTTTTAAATCGAGTTCCTGATTCATTTTTAGGCATTAACTCCGTTAACGAATTCTTCTTTTATTTTATCATAACCAAAAGCTTCAAGTTCAAGTGCTAATTCTTTACCGCCAGATTTTACAATTCTTCCATTCATCAAAACATGCACAAAATCCGGAACTATATAATTCAACAATCGCTGATAATGAGTAACAACAATCATTGAGCGATCTTTACTGCGAAGTTTATTCACTCCATTTGCAACTACTTTCAATGCATCAATATCTAATCCAGAATCTGTTTCGTCGAGGATTGCTAATTTTGGTTCGAGAACGGCCATTTGAAGAATTTCATTTCTCTTTTTTTCTCCACCAGAATATCCATGATTAACTGGTCGATTAATAAAACTTTCATTCATTTCGACTAACTTCATTTTTTCTCTAATTAATTTTAGAAATTCCATCGCATCGAGTGGTTGTTCACCACGTGATTTACGAATTTCATTTAATCCAGTCTTTAGAAAATAGCTATTACTCACTCCTGGAATTTCTACAGGATATTGAAATGCGAGAAATAATCCTGCTTGAGATCTTTTTTCTGCTTCAAGTGCAATTAAATTTTGACCTTCATAAATTATTTCACCATCAAGAATTTCATATGCCGGATGACCTGCGAGTATTTGTGCTAATGTACTTTTACCTGAACCATTCGGTCCCATTACTGCATGAACTTCTCCAGGATTAACTGTGAGAGTAATTCCATTTAATATTTTTTTACCTGTAACTGCTGCATATAAATTATTTATTTGTAACATTTATTTTTTCCTTTATTATTTTGTTAACCAACACTACCTTCTAAACTAATTCCCAATAATTTTTGTGCTTCAACTGCAAATTCCATTGGGAGATTTTTGAAAACTTCTTTTGCAAAACCATTTACAATCATCGAGATTGCATTTTCTGCATTCATACCTCTTTGCTTGCAATAAAATATTTGATCTTCGCCAATTTTCGATGTTGAAGCTTCGTGCTCAACATTTGATGTTGTATTTTTAACTTCGATATATGGAAAAGTATTTGCAGAACATTTATTTCCCATCAACATCGAATCGCATTGAGTATAATTTCTTGAGTTAGAAGCTTTTTTTCCAACTTTAACTAAACCCCGATAAGTATTATCTCCATGTCCGGCTGAAATTCCTTTTGAAATAATTGTACTTTTTGTATTTTTTCCAATGTGAATCATTTTGGTACCAGTATCTGCTTGCTGATAATTATTTACAACTGCAACTGAATAAAATTCTCCAATAGAATTATCTCCCTTCAAAATTACACCTGGGTATTTCCAAGTAATTGCAGAACCAGTTTCAACTTGTGTCCAAGAAATTTTAGAATTATCTCCACTACAGATTCCACGTTTAGTAACAAAATTATAAATTCCACCTTTTCCATCTTTATCACCAGCATACCAATTTTGAACTGTTGAATATTTTATTTCACCATCTTCTAAAGCGACTAATTCCACAACAGCTGCGTGAAGTTGATTTGTATCGCGAATTGGTGCGGTGCAACCTTCAAGATAACTTACATGCGCGCCTTTATCAGCAATAATTAAAGTTCGTTCAAACTGTCCGGTTTCTGAAGCATTAATTCTAAAATAGGTTGATAGTTCCATTGGACAATGTACTCCCGGAGGAATGTAGCAAAATGACCCATCACTGAAAACTGCGGAATTAAGTGTAGCAAAATAATTATCTGAGTACGGAACAACTGATCCCATATATTTTTTTACAAGTTCAGGATGTTCTCTTAACGCTTCTGAAAAGGAACAAAAAATAATTCCCATCTCGTATAATTTTTCTTTGTAAGTAGTTGCAACTGAAACGCTATCGAATATTGCATCTACTGCAACTCCGGTGAGACGTTTTTGTTCTTGTAATGAAATTCCTAATTTTTCGTAAGTCAATAATAATTCAGGATCCACTTCACTAAGATTATCGAGTTTCGGTTTTATTTTTGGCGCCGAATAATAATAAAGATTATTATAATCTATTTTTGGATAATGAACATTTGGCCAAACTGGTTCTTCCATTGTCAACCAATGTCTGTATGCTTTCAATCTCCATTCAAGCATCCACTCAGGTTCTTTTTTTATTGAAGAAATTAAACGAACAATATCTTCATTCAATCCTCTTGGAATTGTTTCTTCCTCGACTTCTGTAACAAAGCCGTACTCATATTTTTTATTTACTAATTGCTCAATTGTTTCCATTTATTATACTCCGAATGAAGTGCCACAACCACAAGTTTTTGTTGCTTGTGGATTTTGAAATACAAATCCTTTTCCATTTAGTCCATCAGAAAAATCTAAAGTTGTGCTGGCTAAATAAAACATACTCTTTTGATCTATAAAAACTTTTTGTCCTTTTAATTCGAATACATGATCACTTTCATTTGAATTTTCATCATATGCAAGAACATAAGTTAGACCAGAACAACCACCACCTTTAACACTAATTCTGAGACCGTGATTAGTTGGAATATTATTTTTCTCTCTAATAACTTTTATTTCATCAACTGCTCGATCTGTTAAAAATATTTCTTCTTTATAGATTTGAGCTTCCGTTAATTGTCCTTCTATATTCATATAATAATCTCCTTAAATTTAACTTACTTTTTTGCTTGAACAAATTCCGGATAATTAATTACCCAAGTATTACTATCAAGTTTTTTAAAAAAATGTAACTTCTCATAAAATTTTGTTACTTCATGTGCAATTTTTTCTGAATCGCCATAGTTAGTTTTAATATTTTTTGATTCTAAAAATCCTAAAACACTATAATGAACGTCTCTAAAAAATAAATTTGAATTATGAAAAACTGGAAAACTCTTTTTTATGAAATGAAGAAATTCAATTTTATTATTTGTAATAGTTAAAATTTTTTTCATTTTATTAATTATTAATATTTTGTTTTTGTGTAATAATTATATTATTACTGTTTCTTAATTCATTAATTGCGTTTGTAAATATATTTGTAGCAGAAATAACTTCTTCCTCAGTATTCATTCTACAGAATCCAAATCGGGCAGAGGAATCAATATTTTCCTTATTCATTCCAATTGAATTTAAAACGTGCGATTGAGAATTATCTGAAGATGAGCATGCCGCATGTGTAGAAAATACTACACCTTTAACTTTTCTAATCAAATCTTTAATTTTAACATTTTGAATTGTTAAATGTGTGTTGTTCGGAAGTCGTGATAATTTATTTCCATTAATAGTAACTCCACTTACATTTTCCATATTTTCCTCGAATTTGTTTCGAAGACGTAAAACAAATTCTGAATTAACTTGCATTTCGTTCTTGCATATTTCTGCTGCTTTTCCAAAACCAATTATCGCTGGAACATTTAAAGTCCCAGAACGAATATTTTTTTCATGTCCGCCACCATCAATTTGCGATGATAATAATATTTTTGGTGTTGTCGATTTAACGTACAAAGCTCCAATCCCTTTTGGACCATGTAACTTATGTGCAGAAAAAGAAAGAAGATCAATTCCCAATTCTTTTATATCTAATTTAATATTTCCAGCACACTGAGTTGCATCTGTGTGAAATAAAATTTCACTTGAATGACAAATATTTACAATTTCTTTGATAGGTGCGATCGTTCCTATTTCGTTATTTCCAAACATTATTGAAACGAGAATAGTTTTTTCAGTAATTGAATTCTTCAATTCATCAAGATCAATATTTCCATCTCTATCAACTGAAAGATATGTAACTGAAATTCCTTTTTGTTCTAATTTTTTACAGACATCAATTACTGATGAGTGTTCAATTTTTGAAGTTACAATATGATTTCCATGAGATCGATAAGATTCAACAATTCCTTTCAAAACTAAATTATTTGATTCAGTTGCACCACTTGTAAAAATAATTTCATTATCATTTGCATTTAAAAGTGAAGCAACTTTTTTTCGAGCAATTGAAACTGCTTCACTTGCAAAATATCCAAAATAATGTTGGCTCGATGAATTTCCATAATGCGTTGTAAAAAATGGCATCATCGCATCCAATACTCGAGGATCGAGTTTTGTAGTTGAGTGGTTATCCAAATAAATTGGTTCGTTATACAAGTTCTGATACTTTTAAATTATTAAATACTGATTCAAGATTTTCTTGAATCTTATGCAACGGATTTCTAATTGTGCAATTTTGATGAATTGAACATTTTTCTAATCCTTCATCAATACATTGTACAATACCGGGGATGTGACCTTCAATAGTTTGAATTATATCCATTATCGAAATTGAATCTGCACTTTTTGCTAATTTATATCCGCCATGAATACCCTGATGAGATGCAATAATTTTATTCTTTGATAACTTCTGCATTACTTTTGCGAGTAGATCGAATGGCAACTTGTAATGTTCCGAAATTTCTTTTGCAGTTGTAATTGATTCAATCGAAGCCATATGGCGAATTGCGATCAAACCATATTCAACTTTTTTCGATAATTTTAACATTTTATAATACGACTATTTAAGTCCGTTAGTTTTGTGCTTATTTTACGATGTAAATATAGCGATTCTAAAGTTGAATAACAAGCTTACAAACTACTAAAGACAATCTTTTTAGTTTGCGCTAAATAATAAATAGCCAGCAAATCCTATTAATATTATTATTAATCCCCAATTTATAAATTGTTTTGGAATTTTATGAAGAATTTTTGCACCTAAAAATGATCCAAAAATTGCACCAATCGTAATTGGTAAAGCTATTTCCGGTTGAATATTTTCATTAAATATATGAGTTGAAAGTGCAGTGGTTGTAGTTACTGCAAGAATAAATTGCGAAGTAGAAATCGATGTTATTAACGGAAGCGATAAAACATTTATAAGTAGTGGCGTATAAATTATTCCCCCTCCAATTCCGGTTGTGCTCGACATTATCCCGACGAAAAATAATATTACTGAGAGTAAACCAAATTTTATATTTAACTTTTGTGGTTCTGTATTAAATCTTTTATAGACGAAGATTGAAAATGATAACAACAATAAACTGACAATGTAATTAAAAGTTTTTGCAGGAATAAAACCGATAATGAATGAACCAACCAATGATCCGGGAATTGTACAAATTAATATTTTATATGCAATCGGTAAATCAATTCTTTTTTTTGTGAGATTATAAATTACCCCTGTTGCTGAAGAGATTACAATTACGAAAATGGAACTTCCAACAGCGAATCTTGGTTCAATGGCGTAAACAGAAATTAAGATACTTACGATTATTATTCCTCCACCAATACCGAAAATAGAGCCAAGTAATCCTGAAATAAATCCTACAAGCACTAAACTATTTGGAATCATTTTATTTTTAAAATTGATTTAGTAAACTATTCTAGATATTTTATTGAATATGAATATAGGAATTGTTTGTTATCCTACCTATGGAGGTAGTGGAATTGTAGCAACAGAACTTGGAATTTCTTTGGCAAATCGCGGACACAAAATCCATTTTATAAGTTATGCTCTTCCGATGAGATTAGACGAGTTCATTCCAAATATTTATTTCCACGAAGTTGAATTTTCAAATTATCCTCTTTTTGAGTTTCCACTTTACACTCCATCTCTTGCAAGTAAAATAGTTGAAGTTGCTAAATTTCAAAATTTAGATATTGTTCATGCACATTATGCAATTCCTCATGCAACAAGTGCATATTTAGCAAAACAAATTCTTAACGATAATAAATTGAAAGTTATTACAACTTTACATGGAACTGATATTACACTTGTTGGAATGGAACCATATTTTCTTCCTGTTATGAAATTTAGTATTGAACAAAGTGACGGAGTTACTGCAGTTTCTCATTTTTTAAAAAATATGACAATTAAAAATTATAATATTCAAAAAGAAATTGAAGTTATTCCAAACTTTGTTGATTCAAAAAAGTATAGTAGAAAAATAAATTTTGAGTTCCGAAATAGAATTGCTCCAAAAGAAAATAAAATTATAGTTCATATCTCAAACTTTAGAGCAGTTAAAAGAGTTGAAGACGTGATTAAAATTTTTAATAAAATTTGCAAAATAGTACCATCTACTCTAGTTTTAGTTGGCGATGGACCAGAAAGATCTTCAATTGAAAAAATGATTAGAACTTTAAAACTTGAAGACAAAGTTCGATGTTTGGGTAAACAATCCGATTTGGTGGAGATACTTTCAATCGCAGATTTATTTTTACTTCCAAGTCAAATTGAAAGTTTTGGGCTTGCAGCATTAGAAGCAATGTCTTGTGGAGTTCCGGTAGTTTCATCAAATTCTGGAGGATTAACTGAAGTTGTCATAAATAATGAAACCGGATTTACAGCTGATGTTGGGGATATTGATAATTTTACAAAATATTCATTACAAATTCTTCAAAACAAAGAATTGCATAATTCTTTTATGAATGCTTCTATAAATAGAGCACATAAATATTTTGAAATGGATCAAATTGTAGATCGATATGAGAATTATTATTTAAAGATTCTTCAATCTTAGAATATTAATTTTTTCAGATTATAATAATATTAATAAAATAGAAAATATAATCTGAGCAATTAGTGGGATTAGCAGACTTTTTGTAAATAAATAAGTTACACTATTTAATATAATTAATGGGGTCATAACCAATATTGGATAATCATTTCTTGAGTATTCATACGTAAAGATTATAATAATAATTAGAATTGTAGTATTTAATTTGTAAATAATATTTTCATTAGTTGGATAAATCTTTTTCTCAATTACGCTTTGAAGCAATCCAAAATAAAATATTACAAATGATATTGGTTGTATTAATATTTTAAATAAATAATAAAATAAAGCTGTAACATTTGAATCATAATTTACTATTTGCGAAGTGCTATTTGAACCGAATAATAACACAAAGTATAAATACGGAATAAAATAAATTAAATATCTCCAAAGTGATTCTTTAAATTTCAATGAGTTAATTCCAAACATCCAAAGATATCCTCTTGATAATATTACCATTATGCTCATAGATACTATTAAGAGTAAAATATTCTTCGTAAAGTCGAATGCTAACCCCGGTGAAATATAAAAATACTTAATGCAAAATTGCTTTATGAATAAAACATTGCTGCAATATTCAACTCCATTATATAAAAATAGAATTGCAAAATATAATATTAACAATTTCACCATCAATGTTAAAGTATTTTTCACTTTATTAACGTGTTTTTAAATTTGCGTACATTAATAATAAATTCTTTTTACCAATTTCTTCAAAATCAACGGTAACTTTTGCGTTTTCTCCACTACCAATTACAATTACAACTCTTCCATTTCCAAAAGTATCATGAAAAACTAAGCTTCCCTTTTTTATTTTAGTCGACAAAGTTAAATCATCAATTTCTTCAACTTCTTGTGAAAAATACTTTTCTGATGATTGTGAATCTGTATTCTGTGTTGGTTTTGAATATTTTTTTGAATAATAATTTTTTTTGGATTCAACATTAACATAATTTTGTGGAATCTCATCAATAAATCGCGAAGGAACACAATAAGATATTTCACCAAAACGATATCGAAAGCGGGCTTGAGTTAAATAAAGTTTTTTCATCGCACGTGTCATTCCAACATAAAATAAACGTCGCTCTTCCTCAACCTCATCATTATTTTGCAATGTTTGACTTAAGGGAAGTAATCCTTCTTCAAGACCAGTTATAAAAACAATTTGAAACTCTAGACCTTTTGCGGCATGAAGTGTCATCAATGTAATTTTATTATCTTCGTTTTTATTATCAGTTGCAGAAATTAGTGAAACCTCTTCAAGAAAATTTGCTAATGTTGGCTCTTCTTTTGTGTCGCAATATTCAGTTAAAGCGGAAAGTAATTCTTGAATATTTTCCCAACGATTTAAAGATTCAACTGTTCCTTCTTCCTTTAATAATTTAAGAATTCCAATTTCATCAACCAACGTTCTTCCAAGTTCACTTAAAGATATTTTATTTTGAAGTTGATTATACTTTTCAATTAATTTACAAAATGTTAAAATACTATTTTTAACGCGCTCGGGTAATTCAGCCGAAATTATTTGTTTTAGTGTTTCAAAAAGTCCTTTTTTAGTATTTCTTGAAATTGCAATAACTTTTTGAATTGCAGTATCACCAATTCCTCTTGTCGGGAAATTAATAATTCTGAGTAAACTTTCTTCATCTGCAGGATTAATAATGATTCTCAAATAAGCCAAGATATCTTTGATTTCTTTTCGTCTATAAAATTCAATTCCACCAACAATTTCATATGCAAAACCTTGTCTTCGCAATGCATCTTCCAACGATCTGGATTGTGAATTTGTTCTGTATAAAATTGCGATATCTTTTAAATTCATCGTTTGACTTAGTAATTCTTTTTGAATTTTTGCGACAATTTGCAATCCTTCTTCTTTGTCATCTTCCGTTTCAAGAATAGATATTTGTTCACCAATTTCATTATCGGTCCATAATGTTTTTTTAATTTGATTAGAATTATTTTTAATAACTCCATCTGCTCCGGCAAGAATGGATTTTGTAGAACGATAATTTTGCTCTAACCTGAATATTTTTACTTCTTCATAATCTTTTTGGAAGTCAAGAATATTTTTAATATCTGCACCTCTAAAAGAATAAATACTTTGTGCATCGTCTCCAACAATACATAAATTTTTGTATCGCTCAGCGAGAATGTTAATTAAAAGATATTGCGCTCGATTTGTATCCTGAAATTCATCAATGTTTAAAAATTGAAAGCGATATTGATATTTTTCTAAAGTTATTTTGTTTTTCTGAAATAATTCAATCGGCTTCAATAATAAATCATCAAAATCCATTGAATTGTTTTGAAATAATCTTAATTGATACTTACTAAAAACTTTACAAGTGAGAACATCAATTGGTGTATGAGATAATTTTTGCAACTCGACTGGCGATACAAGTGCATTTTTCGAGTTACTTATTTTAGATTGTACTGCTTTCGGATTATATTGTTGAGTGGAAATATTATAATCCTTCATTATAGATTTTATTAAATTCAAAGAATCTTCAGAATCATAAATTGTAAAATTTTTAGTAAATCCTATTTGTTCACATTCATTTCTTAATATTCTGGCAAATATTGAATGAAATGTTCCAGCCCATATTTTATCAGCTCCACTTCCAACTAATTGTGTAATTCTCCCCTTCATTTCCTTTGCTGCTTTATTTGTGAAAGTCAGCGCCAATATCTGATAAGGTTTGATTCCAGTCTCTAATAAATATGCAATCCGATGAGTTAATACTCTAGTTTTTCCACTGCCGGCTCCGGCAATAATCATAACCGGACCTTCAATACATTTAGCAGCTTCTTGCTGCGCTTGATTTAATTTTAATAATACACTCATTCTATAATTATTTCATTTAACATTTTTTTCTAATTCAAGTAAATATTTTTTAATAGATAATCGACCGGAATATCCACCAAGCTTTCCATTATGGTTGATAACTCGGTGGCAAGGAATTATAATTGGAATTGGATTTTTACCATTTGCACTTCCAACAGCACGGAATGCATTTTTATTTTTAACATTATTTGCTAATTGTTTGTAAGATATTACTTTCGAAAAAGGAATTTTCAGAAGTTCATTCCAAACTTTAATTTGAAATGGTGTACCTCGTAAATCAAATGAATTAGTAAATTTTTTTTTAATACCTTTAAAATAATTCTTCAACTCCAAATGAATTAGTTTGTTTTTAATATTCGACTTTTTAATATTATTCGTAAAGTAATATTTATTAAACCATTTTTGTGTTTCAACTAATTTTGTTTTTGGTAGAGCTAAATAGCATAATCCCTTATGAGTTGAATATATTTTTAAAACTCCAATTGATGATTTATAGTTTGATAAATAAATTGTATTACTCATTTGGTTTTTTGTACAAATTGTTATTATTTATATAAGATAATATTTTTTCATCTACATATTCGTTAATTTTTTCATCTTGTAATATTTTCTTACGAATCATAGTGGATGAAATAGGAATATTTGGCACAGATATAAATTTAACATTTTCATTTAATTTATTTGTTACTTTATACTCTCCTCTATTCATAACTACAACTGTAACAAGCTCACACAATTTTATATAATCTTTCCATAAATGAATTTTATCATAAGCATCGAAACCCATTATCAAATATAATTCAGCATCATTATATATGTTTTTTAAATAGATAACTGTATCAATTGTAAATGATATTTCACCCTTTTCAATTTCAAATGAAGATACTTCAAATCGAGAATTGCTTTTAATTTTAAGTTTCACCATTTCGAGCCGCTGGATTGCATTATTTTCTTCACCATTATTTTTTAATGGCGAAATATATGCAGGCACAAATATAATTTTGTCGAGGTTAAGTTGAGATAATATGGATTCTGCTACAGAAAAATGTCCAATATGTGGAGGATTAAAGGTCCCTCCAAAAATTCCAATTTTTTTCATTTTGGATCTATTACAAATTTGTAATTAATAGATTGATACATCTAAATGATCTGCGATTTCTACAGAAACAATTGCAGCATCAAAACCAACTTCATTTAATTGTTTTAAATTATGTAATGTTCTAATTCCATATTCACAAAATGTAACAATTTTATTTGGAATATGTTTTCTGAGATTCATCGTATTCAATATATTTTCTTTTTTTGATGTCATATCAGTAGAAGAAAGTGAGATAGCTTTTATTCCTGAGTTAATAGCTATTTCAATTTCTTTTATCGAGATGCAATTGACAATCAAACTAATATTCAACTTTGAACAAATATCAGCATACCGTTGAAGTATTGGAACTTTTAAACTGCTCAGATTTATAAAATGAGTTGATATTCCAATTGCTTTTTCCTCAAATAATTGCAGTTCATCTTTAATCTCAGATTTTATAATTAAATGTATTGGTACGTTTTGAAGAACTTTATAAACAATATTTGCTACGTTTTCTGTTAGTTCACTTTTTATATTTAGTATTACTGAAGTATAGTATTGATCGAAATATTTTTCAACAATAAATTGCGGCGAATCGATTTTTGCATTTGTACTTTCATTAGCACTAACAATTATTTCCGGAATGACATGAATTTTATTATAATCAGTAGTTAATAATTTTGTAATTGCAATTTGATTATTATTTAACGGTATAATTTTATTTTGAAGTTCATCAAAAGTAAATAGATTTATTCTATCCGAATTATTTTCATAAAGTGATTTTAGATGATTCGTTATTGTAGTTTTCATTTAGAAGTAACTTTTACAGTTTTGATTCGTCCCGGTGATCTATTTTCAATAGTAAATGTAAGATTTGAATAAATAATTTGTTCCTGTAAATCAGGAATTCTTCCAGTTATTTTGTGTAGAAATCCACTTACAGTTGCATAATCTCTACTTTCTGGAATTTTATTTGTAAAAGTCAAATTAAATTCTTCAATTCTCATTAAACCAGAGACTGTCGAGGAGCCATCAATATTTTTAGGAACCATACTTACTTCCTCATCATACTCATCTCTAATTTCTCCAACAATTTCTTCCAAAATATCTTCGATCGTAATCAATCCTTCAGTATCACCAAATTCATTCAACACAATTGCAATATGTTGTTTTTTAGTTTGAAGTTCTTTCATGAGAATACTAATTTTTTTTGTTTCAGGGACAAATATAATTGGACGAATTATATCTTGCGTAATTATTAAATCTCGATGTTCAATTATACTTATTAAATCTTTTGCGTATAATATTCCAATAATATTATTTAATGAATCTTTGAAAACAGGAATTCTTGAATATCCTTCATTTATAAATGTTGATATTATTTGATCACGTGATGATGTGATATTTATTGCAACAATATCACTTCGGGGAATCATAATTTCTTTAACAAGTGTATCTGTAAACTCTAAAATACTTTTAATTAATTCATGTTCCGTCGAATCAATTGCGCCAGATTTTTTTCCTTCGTCGATAACTTCAATAACTGTTTCTTCGGAAATATTTTCATAACTCTTAAATATTTTTTTAATTGAACTAAATATTTTTGAAATTATATTATTCATTATTATCTTCTATTTCAGTCTTTATTTTAGAATAATACACATTCTTAAGACAAAGTCCACATGCCGGTGCATACATAATAGGTATTGTGTTTCCTTTAAATAAATTAAGAACTTGTTCATAGGTAATTTTCTCTCTACCAACATCAACTAATAGACCAACAATTCCACGAACCATTCCTTGTAAAAATCTACTCGATTTAATTGTAAAATGAATTTCATTTTTCTGTTTTTGCATTTTCATTTTATAAATTGTTAAATTAAAATTATGTAGATCAATTTTTGATTTTGTTAATTTTTTAAAACTTTTTTGCTTCGAAAGAAGTTTTATTACACGATTCATTAATTTATAATTCAAATTATAGGTCACATTCCAAGTATATCTATTTTGAAGTGGATTTTTAATAGTTGAAATTCTATAAACATATTCTCTTGATTTTGCATTAAATCTTGCAGAAAAATCATTTCTAACTAATTTTAAATTCTTTATTGAGATTTCACTTCCCAACATTTTATTTATCGAATTTTCAAACTCTGTAATTTTAATTTTCTGTTTAGTGTGAAAATTTGCAACTTGCTTATCAGCATGAACTCCACTATCCGTTCTTCCAGCTCCGACTAAAGTAATTTTTTCTTGAAGATATTGCGAAATAACTTCCTCAATTTTACCTTGAACAGTTTTCCCTTTTTTCTGACGTTGCCAACCATAGAAATCAGTTCCATCGTAGGCAATGTCCATTTTATAATTAGACATTTACTCGTAACTCGATTCTATGGTAAGATTATTGAATAGTTAAGTTTAACTTGTGGATTTTGATTTGATGATGAAACTTCTAGTTTCAAATCTTGGTTTTGAAGAGTTGTTAAAAGATATCTTGTATGCAATACACTTACTAAATGATTCAAGAGAATTCCTGCAACAACAAATTTTGTATTGTCAAATGCGTCGTCAGATGCAACTCGAGTTGTTCTAAATTTGCTTCTTTCAGAAGAACTTTTCCATTTCCAATAATGTGTTTCAGGATTATAAATTTTTTCATAATTGCGATTACGTGTCTGTTCTGCATTATAATCATCAATCGATTCGTAATTTCCGATCACTACAAAATAATTGTGATCTTTTCCACTTGATACAACGCCGGCATTTTGAACAGAATAAAGAACTGCATCATCATATTTCCAGCTACCATAATAATTATATCCAATGTAAAGTAACCACAAACTTACCTCTGCAGAAATTGGATAAATACTTTTTTGGCTTGAACTAGTAATAATATATTCTCCCAAACCAGGTGCAATTAAAGATGCGAAAGTTGCTTTTGATGATGAAATTTTCGGTTCACTAAATTTATTTTCTAATAAATAGAATTTTTTATTCGAATATTCAATTTGATCATTTTTTAGAAGCCTAAATCTATCATCGGCTTTTAAATTTAAGGAGAGCAGTAATAAAAAAATAATTCGTTTCATTTATACAATTTCGCAGTTACAAATTTCATTTTTAATTGATGTAATTACAACTTCAACAATTTCATTTTCAAGTGCAGGATGGTAGTTAGTTTGAACTCTAATATAGTTGTCAGTATATCCTTCAATAGTTTTACCATCTTGCGATGATTCGAAAAGGACTTTATGTTTTTTATTAATATTTGAATTATAAAATAAATTTTTCTTTTTACTCCCAAGTTCTCGTAAAACTGAACTATTTGCAAAGCGAACTCGAGGTTCAATTCTTTTAGAAAAAACAATTGAAGGTGTATCCGGTCTTTCTGAATATGTAAATGCATGCAAATAAGAAATTTCCAATTCATCAAGAAACTTAACTGTCTCAATAAATTGCAGTTCATCATCTCCTGGAAATCCGCAAATCACATCAACACCAATTCCTGCAACTGTAGAACTATTTCGAATTTTGGAAATAAGATTTTTATAATCCGATGTAGAATATCTTCTCTTCATCTTTCTTAAAATTTCATCAGAACCACTTTGTAATGGAATGTGAAAATGTTTGCATACTTTTTCTGAAGCTAACCAATGCGCCAATAATTCATCTGTTAATAAATTTGGTTCAATTGAACTTATTCGAATTCTTTTTAATTCTGGGATTAATTCAATTTCTTTAACTAATTCAAGTAAAGTCGTTCCATCTTTTTTACCATAGTCACCAACATTAACTCCTGTTAAAACTATTTCTTTATAACCGAATTGAACTAATTGTTTTGCCTGTAGAATTGTATCATCTGTCGATTGACTTCTACTTCCACCTCTTGCTAATGGAATTGTGCAGAAGCTACAATTAAAATCACAACCATCTTGTATTTTTAGAAATGAACGAGTTCTTCCATCAACATTTCCGGAAAATGCCGGACCAAATCCTGTAAGTTCATTATGTGGTGAGACGTGAATTGTCGGAACAGATTTCTTTTTAAATTCTTTTTCAAAATCAAAAAGTTTTGATTTTTCATTTGAACCCAAAACGAGATCAACTCCATCAATTGAAGCAATTTCCTCCGGAGATAATTGCGCATAACATCCAGTTACAACTACAAATGCTTGAGGAGAATTTTTTAAAGCTTTTCTAATTATTTGTCTGCATTCTCGATCTGCTCGTTCGGTAACTGTGCAAGTATTTATTACAAACACATCCGATGGTTCATTAAAATCAACAATTGAAAATCCTCTTTCTGCAAAATCATTTTGTAGTGATGCTGATTCAGCATAGTTTAATTTACAACCGAGTGTTTTAAATGCTACATTCATACTCAAAACAGGAAGAGTCCAATTAAGGACTCTTCGATTTTACTAACTTGATTTTTGATGTTAATTATTTTCAGTTTCACTCATACCATCAGCAGTCTGTTCACCACTAACATATGGAACAACATCTTTTAATGTAGTCGGAGGAAGATGATGCTGTCCAACATACTCATCAATTAACACTTGATCCTTTCCACGTAAATATTCAATTACCGATAAAATAATTTTTTTATTTTCTTTGTCAAATTCAATTATTGTTAAAGGTAATTTTTCTTTTTCATGAAAGGTTTCTGAAAGTGTAGTTACAGGGGTTTGCGAAAGTTGCGAAGTTGGTACAAATCCTTCAACACCCATCGGTAATTCAACAATAACTCCCTTTTCAATAAGTCGTGTAATTATACCTTCTGTCTCACTTCCAATTTTGTAAATTGATGCGAACACGTCCCAAGGATTATCAGAAATTTGCTTATGACCAAGTGTAATTCTTCGTTGCGTTACATCAATATTTAAAACTATAACATCTAACTTTTGTCCTTTTTTAATGACCTCACCGGGATGTCTAAGTTTCTTTGTCCAACTTAAATCAGAGATATGAACTAAGCCATCAATACCTTCTTCTAATTCAACGAAGACACCGAAGTTTGTTAGACCTCTAACGATTCCTGAATGTTTAGAATTGATTGGATATTTTTCTAAGATTAAAGACCAAGGATCTGGAGTTAGTTGTTTCATTCCCAAAGATATTTTTTTGTTCTCGACATCAAGTGAAATAATTACTGCTTCAATCATTTGTCCTAATGAAACTAACTGTGAAGGATTCTTAACATGTTGAGTCCAACTCATTTCTGAAACGTGAATTAATCCTTCGATACCTTTTTCAATTTCAATAAATGCACCGTAATCTGTAAGTGAAACAACTTTACCGGTTACTTTAAAACCAATTGGATATTTAAATTCTATACCTTCCCAAGGATGTTTCTGAAGTTGTTTGTAGCCTAATGAAATTCTTTTTTTATCAGCGTCAAAATCTAAAATTACAACATGAATTTCCTGATCTAATGCTAATATTTCATTTGAGTGATTAATTCGTCCCCATGACAAATCTGTAATATGAATAAGTCCATCAACTCCACCAAGATCAACAAATACTCCAAAATCAGAAAATGCTTTAACAGTTCCGACAATAATTTGTCCTTTTTCTAATGTGTTGAGAATTGCTTGTCGTTGATCAGTAAGTTCTTCTTCAACAAGAATTTTATGGCTAATAACAACATTTTCATATTGATGATTGATTTTTACAATTCTAAAATCTATTTCTTTATCAATAAAAATATCAAAATCTCTAACTGGTCTAACATCAATTTGAGATCCCGGCAAAAATGCTTCAATTCCAAAAAGATTTACAACTAAGCCACCTTTAATTCTACGGAGACATTTTCCTCTTAAAACTTCTCCAGCTTCATGCGCTTTGATAATTTTTTCCCAAACTCGCATAAAATTTGCACGTTTATACGAAAGAATTAATTGTCCATTTTTATCTTCGATATTTTCTAAATAAACTTCTAATTCTTCTCCAATTTTAATTGCATCAAGATTTGCAAATTCAGATTTTGGAATTGTTCCTTCAGATTTGAAACCGATGTCAAGAACTACATCAGAGTCTCCAATTCGAGCAACTTTACCTTTGATAAGATCGCCGGGAGTTAGTTTTGCAAAACTTCCTTCATAAAGTTGCAATAATTGTTTACGTTCATCTTCGCTGTATTGCGTATTTGTAAATACTTGTGCTTCTTTGTTGCTCATAAAATAAATCCTATTACTTCATCATGCACACCATAAAAACATGACTCGGTAAATTAATTAGTGATTAATTAGTTTATTAAGATGGTGTATAAGTAAATTCTTTTTCTCGTTTTTCAATATTTTTTTTAACTCGTTCCATTAACCAATGAGGTGTCGAAGTTGCTCCTGAAATTCCTACACTGTTTACATTTTTAAACCACTCAGCTTTTAGTTCACTTTCATTTTCAACGAAATATGTCTTTTCATTTTCTTCTTTTGCAATGGAAAATAGAACCTTTCCATTTGAGGACATTTTTCCGGATACGAATATAACAATATCATTGTTACGAGAAAACTCCCTTAATTTTTTATCTCTCCCTGAAACCTGACCACATATTGTATCTTTTGTATGGAAATCTAATGCCGTTTCTTCAAATGTACCGACTTCAAATTCGGCTTTAATTTTTAATTTTATTGAGTCTCTTATTGCATAAAATGACTCTTTATCCATTGTCGTTTGTGAAAATAGCACAGTTTTTTTATTGAGATTAAGATTATCAATTTCTTCGACAGATTTTATAACAATTGCAGTACCCATTGTGTAGCCAACTAAACCAATAACTTCGGCATGATCTTTTTTCCCAAATATTACAATTTGATAATTCTTATCATAAAATTTTCTGATTCTTTCCTGAACTTTAGTAACTACAGGACAAGTTGCATCAATAATTTCAATTCCGAGTTCGTTTGCTAATTTAAAAGTTGAAGGTGGTTCTCCATGAGCTCGAATTAATATTTTTGCATCTTTAATATTTTCTAAATCAGAATGCCTAATCGTTTGTAATCCCATCTCTCCAAGCCTTTTAATTTCGTTGGGATTGTGAATTATTTCTCCCAATGAATATAATTTTTTATTGCTCTCTAATTCTTGCTCAGCAATTTCAATTGTTCGAACTACTCCCCAACAAAATCCTGAATGTTGATCTATTGTTACAATCATTTTATTCCATTTATAATTTTATTTGCATTTGTCACTATATGATTTACTTGCATTTCTAAAGTTAAATTTGTCGTGTCCAATCCAATTGCATCATCTGCTTTTTTTAGTGGACTTATTTCTCTACTCGAATCAAGATGATCGCGGTACAATAAATCTTTTTCCAACTCCTGAACTTCTTGAGCAATTCCTTTTTCTTGTAATTCTAATTTTCTTCTTTCAGCACGAGTTAACGAATTCGCAAAAAGAAAATATTTTA
>SXSI01000009.1 GCA_005792285.1 Bacteroidota bacterium | reverse complement strand
TGGTGCTGGCCTCCAAAAAGGTGCTGCTTCAGTTTCATCTGGCGGAGAAGGATATTCTGCTGGACAAAATAAAGGAAAAAAATTAATTGGTGATGTAGATGCTGCAGAAGCTGCAGGTCGTACAAGTCGTGGTGGTGATGCCGGTACTGCTGGTTCAGCACGTGGTGGTGCAGTTTCTTCAGGTGGAAGTTCTGATGAGGGTGCAGCAGCACAATCTTCAGGTGATAATTCATCTGGGCTTCTTAGAAATAAGAAAAAAGGAACTGCAAATACAAATATTGGTAAAGGCGAAAATAAAGCAAAAAAAGCAGATGCAATTGATGATGAGGGTAGTGTTGGTGGTGGTAAAAAAAGTCCAGTTGGTGACTAATTATTTAACAAAATAATTTTTTTATAATAAAAGGTGTTCAGGTGAAACTGAACACCTTTTTTATTTAATTCAAAAATAATTTTAATAACAAAAAGGAGATAAAAATGAGATATTTAATATTGTTTGTCATTTTGATTTTTTGTTTTAATATTTCTTTCTCTGAGCAAGCTCAACAAGGAGAAAAGAAAGCAAAAAAAGCACAGGAATTTTGCTGATGAAGGAAACAAACCAATGATAAAGGATGGGGTGGATCTGAGTTACTAAATAAAAGTGGAGATGCTTCGAATGTACCAGCTCCTGAAATTACAAAAGGTAACAAAGCTATGAAAACCGAACGTGTTTCCAAAAAAGGAACCGCAAACACAAATATTGGTAAAGGCGAAAATAAAGCAAAAAAAGCAGATGCAATTGATGATGAGGGAAGCGTTCGAAGTACTGGTGAAAAACCTGTAAAAGATTAACTGTTTAATAAAATAGTTTAAACAAAAAGGTTTTCTTTTGAACACCTTTTTTATATATACCAGAATAAAGAATTGTTTGATAGAAATAAGATTTTGCTCATATTTAGTAAAAATGGAGAACATATGAAGCAAATTAGAAAGCTATTAATTCTTATTATTTCTGTTACTGTTATTTCGGTTAATTTATACTCACAAAAACCATCCGAACAAAATCACTTCCGTTCAAATTATTCTTCTCTAACAAAAACCAAACAAGCGGTTAACTCACTTGTGTACCGATCTCTAATTTCACTTTCTTATTTGGAAGTTTTATCAAGTGATAATTACAAAACTTCGGCTTTTGTAAGAAGTTTTTCAAAATCAGTTTCTGCAAATGAAGTCCGCACAATTGATATAGTTATTAATAAACATCCTGATGGTGGATATGAAATTTTTCTTTACGGTAGAAGTGGCGCAAGTTTAATTAATCCTGACATTGCAATTATAGCTTCTACAGCAGAACAAATCTTTTCTGCTAAAACAGTAAGCGCGCAAGAAGAATATGCTTATGAAGTTTATTATTGTAGTTATATTTCTTCCGATCGAGCTGTTGGTATGTTAAAAGGATTAGGATATAATGTTGTGGAGTTTTCTACGTCAAAAGGAAGTTTGGAAAACGAAACTTTTTACCAACCAATTTTTGATGCTTCAATTTCACTTCCATATATAATTAAAATGCTCGATGCTCCAAAAACAAGTTTAATGGATCCATCCCCTTCAGAACAAATGCAAACAAGCCAACGCAACGAAGGTAGTATGGCTGGGATTCCTGAAATTGGTGGTACCTATCTTCACCAAGCAACTCCCGGCGAAACTCAGCAAAGATTACTTCTTGTATACGATAAAAACGAACTTGAAGGATTGCAAACACTTCTATCTTTATTGAGAGATAAAATTGATAAACCTGCGAGACAAATTGTAATGGAAGCACTTGTTATTGAAATGAATATGAACGATGTAAAAGATCTTGGTGTTGAAACAGGTTGGTCCGATAATAATAAATCTGTGCAATCTTCAAAGTTCGACGACTACGGAAATATTACTCCTTTTACTTTTATATTTGAAAAGGATGCTGTAAACCAAGCAAAATTTAAAACCACAATTAAAACTTTAATCAGCCAGGGAAAAGCAGAGGTACTTTCTAATCCTTCCGTTTTAGTTTTAGATGGAAGGCAAGCAAGAATACAGGTTGGCCAACAAGTTCCTGTATCGCAATCAACTTCAGTTCAAGGCGCAACTACACAATCTGTATCTTATATTCCAGTAGGAATAGTTTTAAATCTTCGTCCAAGAATTAGTGAAGATGAAGCTGAAATAACAATGCAAGTTGAAACAATTGTAAGTGCTGTTGATAAAAGTGCAGTAATCCCAACTCCAACAGGACAACAAAGTGTTTTACTTGCACCAACAATTGATAACAGACAAGTGCAAACATTTGTTCGTATTTCAAACAACACACCATTTATTATTGGCGGTTTAATTTCTTCGGAAAAATCTACAAGACAAACCGGAATTCCATTTTTAATGGATATCCCATATGTTGGCTGGATTTTTGGTTCAACAAAAGATCAAACAATTAAAAAAGAAGTTATAATTGTATTAACACCGCACATTGTTCCTGTGCAGGAGAAAAACTTTTCTTATGTCATTCCAAAAGATGATAAAATTTTTGATTCGTTTGAACACACTCTTTTTAGAAACGCATATCGCGTTCGTAATAACGATGTCTATGATTTAAATTTTATTACGGAAGCTATTCAAGTTAAAAAAATCCAAAAAGAGTTTACAGATAAAGTTGCATCAAACCCGTTGCTTGAAAATAATCCATCTGTGAAAAATATTATTAAAGGAAATATTCCCGGAGAAGATGTTCTTGTTAAAAGGATGTTGTGGGATATTGTTAGAAAATTAAAATATTATGAAAATGTTCCGGCTGAAAAGATTATTATTTTCACTCCCGATAAAGATCCCTCTCAATTTAAATTAACGTTTTTAGATCAGGAATTAACAAAACTCAGAGGCTCTCAAACTTTATTACTAAATTTTCAAAAAGAAAGTTTAACCTCGAGTAGTAAACCGTTTACTCAACCAACGGCGAATCTTGTAGTTGATAAATCTAAAGAACTTCTTCAAAATGGAAATGGATACGTTTCTGCACTTCGACTACAAAACAACAATAAAGCTGTTGCGCCTGTAATTGCAATTAATTCTACAACAATGTTTGGTGGATTGTCAACTATTGATGTTTTAAAAGCAGTACTTGTTATTCGTCGAATTTTACAACTTAATTCTGATCTGAGTTTGACGATTGCGGGAATGTATACCGGTAAACAAATTTTATTTCCAGCAGTTGATGATTTACAAACACGCTTCCACGTTGTTGATGGTGAAACCGCTGAGCTGTATTACGATATTTGCGATTATTATTATTCATTCGAAAAGAAATTCCAAAACGAAATAAATCAACTTAGAGCTACAACTAAATAATCTCTCTTTATGAGGTTTGGTTTTATTTTTTGTTTATTTATTTTAATTTTTTTTTCTACTTCCGCTCAAAAGGGTAGTAGAGATTTAGATTTACTTAAACAAAGTTGGGGACTAAAACTTCTTGATGTTGGTTCTAGAGACTCACTATTTACATCGTTTATCGATTTAAATTCATTTGATGTAAGCGGTAATTGGTCGTTTAGTTTTGAATTTAACATTCATGAAGTAAATGAGTACGGAGAGATTTTTAGATTTACAGACAAATTAAAGTCTTTTACTTTTTCAGCCAATTATTTACACTTTCTAAATCCAGATACATCTTTTTTTTATTTTTATGTAAACAGTATCAAGACGGATATTATAATATCATTACCGAAAAATAATATTGCTCCAGATAAATGGTATAGCATGGAAGTTATTTATACCAAATCAAAAAATAATTTAGTTGTGAAATTAAATGATAAAAAAGAAGGGGAATCTTTACTTATACCGCCAAACAATCTAAATATAAATTTAACTTTTGCTTCAACAAACGATTTTCTTGGTTTTTCAATTAGAAATGTAAAGTGGTACAATAATCAACAATTAGCACATTGGTGGAAGTTTTCTGATGGTGGTGGAGATATAGTTACTGACTTTATTAACAATAAAAATGGGAGACAATTTAACGGTGCGTGGTTACAAAGTAATAATGGGATTTTTAATATCGAGTGGGTGCATCAAATTGAGAAATCGGAATTGCATCATTCGGAAGGATTCTTTGATAATAATTCCGGTATATTTTATTTTGTTAATTTTTCAAATATTACTTCATACAATATTTATACAAAAAAAGAAAGTGTTATTGTAAGCAAAAATAAAAGACCAAGTAGGCAGGTTAATACTGTTTGGTATAAAAACGCTCTTGCAATATTTCATGATGGTGCGGAGGGAGAGGTTTCGTTTTTTGATAAACAAACAAAAAGATGGTCTTATATTAATGAGGAAAAAGATTTTGAACAGAGGTTTTATGGTTCGGGATTAATTGTTGATAATGATGTTTTATATTCACTTTTTGGTTATGGTTGGTATAAATGGAAAAATATTATCAGAACTTACAATCCAACAACTAAAATTTGGGATACACTTAAAACAAAACCTAACGAAGATTTATATTATAGAGAGATTCAAATAATTCTTCCGGGAATTGAAAAAAATGAGTGGTATTTCTCAGGTTTATTTTCAACCACCAGCATTACAGGTAATCAGGAAGACGACCCTATAAGAGCTTCGAAACAAAAGTCCGATTTTTGGTCTTTCTCAACCAAAACAAACTCATTTAAAAAAATAGGAGAACTACAAGAATCGTTGAGTCTAAAATATTCACTTAAAACTTTTTTTAGAAAAGATAGTATGTTTTTCATATTTGGCGAAAGTAAAATAGAAAAACAACCAGTATTATTGATGACAAAAATTGGATCTTCTAATTACACTGCATATTCATATAAATTACCAGCCGTCTTCAGCGGTAATATTGAATCGAGAGATTTTACAATGTCTTTTTATAATTCTAAAACAAATAAAGTTTACTTGGTTCTTAGAGATAATGGGAAACTCTACATTACCTCTTCTCCTTTCCCTCCAATTTATATCAAGTCAAATATTAACAACAACGCGTCGATTTTAACTTGGAATAAATTAAATATTTTTTATTTCATACTAATGGGTTTTGGATTTATTGGTGTGGGATATATTTATTGGAATAAATTTAAAAAGAAACAAAAAGTTTCTGATAAACAAACTTTTTTTCCAATTCCAAAAGTAGTCCCAACTCAAAGAGCGCTTTTTCTTTTCAGTTCACTTTCAATTTTAAATAATAAAGGACAAGATGTTTCTAAAATACTCACGGAACAATCGAAAAAAATATTTCTTTTAATTTTACTTCACACAATTTCTGATGGTGGTGGAATAGCTGGAGCAATTCTCGACGAATTACTTTACGATGTAAATTCAACTCCATCTACTGCAAATAAACGAACTGTTGCGATTAGTCGACTTAGAAAATGCTTAAAACTTTATCCTGAAATCGAAATAATTACCAACGAAACAACTTTCTCAATAAAATTAAACGAGTTGTCGTCAATTGATTTGTATCGAATGCAATATTATGTAGATCTCGAAAATGATGAAATACTGAGTAACCGCGATTTATTAAATGATTTTTGTTTAATTCTGGAAAGGGGTCCATTCTTATCACACGTTGATTATTCTAGCTTGGATTCATTTAAAAATAAAATAAATGAATCGATACAAAATAAACTTTTATTAATTTTAGAAGAGATACAAAATAATAAAATTAAACAAACATCCGAAAACCAATTATTAATCAACAGAATTGCTACAATATTATTAATTCATGATCCAATTAACGAGCCGGGAATGATAATCCGTGTGAATTGGTTAAAGCAAAACGGTAGTTTTGGTTTGGCAGAAAAAGTTCACCACACTTTTGCAAATAATTATAAAGAAACTTATGGTGAGACCTACAAACTTACTTTCAATGCAATAATTAATGAAAATAAAAACGGAGATTAAAAATGAATAAAGAACAATTCGATCAACCAAAGAATCAGTTCAGAAGTACTACCATTAAATCTCGCACGTTGCATAAAAACTTTTACATATGAGGAAGATTGAAATCAAAATGATTCACCAAAATTAAACCTTTTGAATCTTCACAGTCTATATATTGGAGTACCATGCATCTCACATTGACATTCTTTTTTAAAATATCAACAACCAATTAAAAAAATATCATGCCATTAAAAAAACATCTTATTCCCTTGTTTCTTACAGTATTATTGATTGTGCCGGTCATAAGCTGTTTCTCTCAAAAAGAAAAAAATGGAGGGCAAAAAAAACGAAATCAACAAGGAGTAAACCAGGTCAGAGGTCAAGGCAATGGTAATAGAATAAATAATGTAGCAGTAAATGCAGGAAATGTTATTATAGGTTCCCCTACAAATAATTCAATTACCGCAAGTATTATTCTTGAAAAGGATGCGGAAGGATTTATTGAAGGTATTTTAATTTTAGTTGGTAATACAATTACAACAGACTCAACTGGAAGAGCGTTGAAAGATTGAAATTAAATAATACAAATATTTATATTTTTTTAATTTTTGCAGGATCTGCAGCATTATTATATTTTTTTAATCCTGCTCAATTTGGATTTTATCCGCGTTGTCTTTTTTATTCTTTAACGGGATTTCAATGTCCCGGTTGTGGTGGACTTCGAGCAACTTACTCTCTCCTGCACGGAAATATTATTGAAAGTTTAAAGTACAATTTTTTAATTATTTCACTTTCCCCATTTGCAATAATTGATTTATTTTCAATTAATAAATTTTCTTTTTTTTCTACCCGAGTTGGAATATTATTAATTTTTGTAGTTGTAATTCTGTTTACGATAATCAGAAATTTAATTTAATTCTTTTCTTCTTTTTGAAGTTTTTCGTAATAAGATCGAATCAATTCATTGTACTCTTTAGTAAACTTAGAATCGCGAAGTTGTATTAAATCCATTTTCTTTTTTGGAAGTTGTTTTAGCTCAATCGGTAAATTTTTCTCATATTTTCTATCTGTTGCAGTAATCGCGTTCCTTTTTTCTTCATAGTCGCGCTCCTGCATCGACCTTTGAACATCCAACATTCGTGAAAGTATTTTGTGTTGTTTTTCAACTGTTGATGAATTTATTTGTTGCTGCGACATTTCTTTAACTACTTCTTTCATTTCGTCTAATATTGATTGGGTGTTTCCCATTAATTTTTCTCTTTCTTTACTTTCTGCTGCTTCATTTAAAAGTTCTTGTAAAGATTTTCTAATTTTTTCCTGTTGGGCGGCCAACTGTCCGATCCCTTCCATTTGTTCTTTTGTCAATCCCTTACCTCTCATAAATTCTTCTGTATCGATATTTAATAATTGCTGTTCTCCCATCATTTGCCGGAATTGTTGTAAAAGTGACATTCCTCCCGATTCTCCTTGTTGCTGTAAATCGGATATTGCTTTTTGTAATAAATTTGCACTTTTGTTTAAAGAGGTCATTGCTCCTTTTTGATTTTGAACTGCGCTGTTTCCATTTCGTTGTTCAAGTGCTGAAACAGCATTCATCATTTCGCGTAAAGCATCTCCCATAGTTCTTCCCATTGATGAAGTGATTTTAAAAGATTTTTGCGATGCTTCTGCGAGGGATTGCATTAATCCCTGCAAGTTTGATTCAAGTGATAATTCTTCCTGCGCTTTTTCCCGATACTGCGATGAATTTCCTTCAAGCTGTTCTGTTTCTTTTTTTATTTTTTCTTGTCTTTGCGAAAGTTCGAGTAAATCCTCAACTGCTTTTTGCATTGTTGTTAAAACTTGATTTGTTTGAGATTCAAGTAATTCATTTTTTAATTTTGAAAATTGTTCACTTAATTTCTGAAATTGTTTTATTGATTTTCTTTGTGAGCTTGCTGCTTTTTCCATTTGCGAACTTGAAATATTCTTCATTGCCTCTTCAAGTGATAGCTGAAGTTCTTTGTTCTCAAGTAATTCTTTTGTCTCCTCTAAAGTTTGTAGCGGCATTTCTGCTGGAAATTCTTCCATCTTTGATTGTAATTTATCTGTCTCTTTTTTTAAACTTTCTAATTGTTTTTGAATTTCGTTTTGTTTTTTCAGCGCTTGCTCCTCATATATTTGCTTTGAGTCAGCTTGCTTTTCAAGCTCAATTTGTTTTTGTAAAAGTTCATCCGCTCTTTTTGATAATTCATCTACTTTTTGTTCGATACTAATTCTCTTTAATAAATTTAAAGTTCGTTCAATACTTGCGCGAAATGTTTCGTCATTCAACTCAATTTTTTTCATTACTTGATTAAGTTGTTCTTGTGAAACTCCTTTCATGTTTTCTTGAAGTCGTTGTAATGCATTCATATATTCTTCGGAATTTAAATTTTTAAGCATTTGTTGAAGTTCCATATATTTTTCAACTGTTTCCGGAGAAATTAATTGTTCTTTTTGAAGATTATCTGCCATCTCACCCATCTCTTTACTCATTTTTTCTACCTTTGATTCGAGATCACTCATCTTCTTTTTTAAGGATTCAACTGCTTTTTCTTTTTGCCAATCCTTTTCATTTCGTTGTTTAACTTCCCGGAGGAGTTCGTTCATTTCTTTTGTAATGTTTTCAGCTTCTTTCATTGTTTGTTCCAACGAACTTTGAATTGAGGTTTGCTGTTTTGTTGCTTCACTAAAAACTTCTTCAATCGAAGGAAAACGAATTGTATGTGTTTTACTTTTCCCGATTTTAGGTCCGCTAATTTCGTCGTTATCTGTTACTTCGGCATAATACTCAACTACATCGTTTGGCGCAAAACTATAATTAGATAAATCAAGAAGATGATAAACTTTTAAATCTTCTCCCTTTTTATAATTACTAATTATCGGATTTACAAATTTATAACCCTTCCAACTTTGCTCGAAATCTGATCGAATTAATTTAATTCCAATTTTACAATTTGTAATTCCATAATCATCCCAAACTAATAGTTCAACCGGAACTATCATCGAACGAGGTGATGTACTTTCTTCTTTTGGAGAAATTATTTCGATGCTTGGATACTTATCACTTATCGCTGTGAGTGAATATGTTATTTGATGTTCGCTTTTAATTCCCTCATTTGAGACAAGCTCAAATGTGTAGCTACTATTATTATTTAGAATAAATGAGGTTTGGTAGGCGTTCACATTTTTTGTCATTTTTTTCTTTTCGCCACTTTGAAACATAATTTCTGCATACTTCAATAATTTATTTGCATGCATTTCAACTATTATAGTTGATCCAAGTAGCGCAGAAACGTCTCCAACATTATCCTCCAAAGAAAAGGATTCTTCGCTTGTATAACTTGGTGGAATTATTTTTACGTTCAGAAGTCGCACAAGTGGTTTGTCCGTAACATTAATTCTATATGTAGCACTTTTTTCACCGCCTACTTCAAAATAATAATAAAGTGTCGTTCGGATATTTGATATTTGTGTTTCATATTTTTCATTCTTCTTTTCTAATACCTCAACATCTTTACTAACCAATTTATTTATAAATGAAATAAATTTTGCAGATGGTAGTATATTTAAATTAGGTTGTAAGTTTTCAGGATTTATATTTATCTGGAGATTTACTTTAATCGTTTCCCCTTTAACTACGTCAATGTCGCCGGGAATCACTTTAAAAATAAATTTATTTGGTAACTGAAAATCCTTATCATAATTAATTATCCGAACTAAAGCGGAAGAAAGTCCAACTCCAGAAAAACTAAATAATAGAAAGGATATTATAACAAACCCACAACTTATTTTTGCGAGTTTTTTGAATGACAGAAAAGATACAACATTAGAAAAAGTGTTATTGCTCGTTTCCTTTTGCAGATCTTCAATTATTTTTAATGATAATTCATTCGAAGTGTTTTTGGAGTTCTGCTCGTAAATATCTAAAGCATTTCGTAAACGATCTTTGATGTTTGGATATTTTTCTCCAACCATTAAGGCAATCAAATAAAGTGGTTTGGTGTTTTCTTTTTCCCATTCCTTATAAAGCTTTAAAGATTTAATTAAAACATACAGAACTGTTAATATTATTATTGAACTAAATAAAATAGTTCTTCCATAAACTGAAAAATGAAGAAGTGATTCGGCTAATGAAACTAAAACAATAATACATGTTACAATTAATATGGATTCAAATAATATTTTAAGAGTTTTTTCAGTATAAAATATTCTTCTGACTATTTTTAATTTTTGAATTAATAAATTGTACTCGTTAATATTTTGTTTCATTATTTATTAATGCGTTAAACCCCAGACAAGAATATTCGTTCCAAATTTTAATGCTTCTTCTCTTTTATCTTCAGGTGTATTGTGAATTTCTTTATCGGCCCAACCGTCACTTGGGTTTGATTCATAAGTATAATAAACTACCAATCTCTTGTCTACAAATAATCCAAATCCTTGTGGTTTTTTGCCATCATGTTCATTTGTTTTTGGGACTCCTTCAGGAAAATTATAAAATGATTTATATAATCCGTGATTTGTAGCGAGTTCAACGAATTCTAATTCCGGAAAAACTTTTTTCATTTCCCTTCTGAAAGATTGGTTCATCCCATAGTCATCGTCTGCATAAAGAAATCCACCGAGCTCCAAATAAATGCGAAGTCTTTTTGATTCACTTTCTAAAAAATTAATATTTCCATGCCCCGTTATAAATAAAATTGGAAATGAAAATATTTTATCGCTTTGTAATTCAACTGGCTCATATCCAGCTACAGCATCAATCCCTGCATTTTGTTTTGAAAATGCTAAAAGATTTTTTTCCGCAGATGGATCGTTGTACCAATCGCCGCCGCCGCTATATTTTACTCTTCCTATTTTTACTTGCGCATTTACAAGAAGACAAATTAGAAGCAGTGTTTGAATTTTTAAAAACTTTGACATTGTGATGAAAAAGTAATGATGGATTGCCTATTATTCAACTCTTTTATTGCTTGTTTATTACTTTCAATTCTTCCACATTTATAGATTGATTGTCAGTTTAGGTGAATTATAAAATGAAAATATTGTTTTCAGTTTTGATATTCTTTTTTTCGATAACAATTAAGGCTCAAAATTCCATTACTACTTTTCCTTATTTCGAAAATTTTGACACTGTAACTGTCCCATTAATACCGAATGGCTGGACAACTTCAACATTAAAATCTGTAAATGGGGATTTTACAACTACAACCTCTGTTCCCTATTCCACTCCTCAAGCAATAATTTCAACCGATTCTAAAATTGCACAGTGGATTGAAAGCCCACGATTTTCATTTATCGGAAAAATACCGGACAAGATGGAATTTTACGAAAGGAGAAGCGCTACTTATAATTCCGGATTAATAGTTGAATATTCTTTTGGAGATGATACAACATTTATTCAAATCGGAGATACATTAAAAAATATTAGCGCTAATTATATAAAACGAACAATTCAACTTCCGAGTTCTTTGCAAGAAAAACAGAATATTAGTTTTCGATTGAGAATTGTTGCAAATGGAACAGGCAATACTGCAACAATCCGATTTGATGATTTTTCAATTACTATTAAAAAATCGATCGACTTGGGATTGCATTCGTTTTCACTTACTCCAATCAACATTGTAGTTGGTGACTCTATTTCAATAAAAATATTTATAAAAAATTTTGGTGCTTCGGGGAATAAATTATTTCAATTAAAATTATTAAACGACAAAAATAGAGATTCACTTTTTTCTGAAAATGAGATTATTAAAACTTTAAATTATCAATATCAAATTTTAGAAAATGATTCAATATCGGTGCAGTTTGGGATTACAAATTTATTACAGGGGAATAACTTCCTAAAACTTCAACTTATAATTGATGGAGATGAAGATTTACAGAATAATTTTTTAATATTCAATATTGAAGTTGGTTCGAAGTTGAATTCTTTAATTATAAATGAAGTTATGTACGATCCTGTTTCAACATCGTGCGAATATATTGAACTGCTAAATACTTCAACTTCTCAAATATCATTGATTGGCTGGACAATTACCGACACTCCAACTCCATCTGGAAATAAAAATATGATTCGCATTTCTGGTAGTGTAAAAATTGAACCAAATTCCTTTTTAATAATTTCTGCTGATTCGACAATTTTTAATATTTTCCCAATGCTGCGCAATAAATCTTCTCTCTATATTATTAACAAAGAGCTTTCACTCAGTAATTCCAGCGATGATATTGTTCTTCGAGATAATATTGGAAACTTAATTGATAGCATTCGATATAATTCTAATTGGCATCGCAACATTTCGCCATACGGAAGATCACTTGAAAAAATTGTTTCAACAACTTCCGGAACAACTTCTAATAACTGGAGTACTTCTGTAAATATAAATGGCGGAACTCCCGGAGAAAAAAATAGTATTGTTGTTTCTTCACCCTCAACCGAAGAAGAACTTTCAGTTTCTCCAAATCCCTTTTCACCTGACGGAGATGGATTTGAAGATTTTACAATTATTTCCTATTCAATTAAATCTTCAACTGTAAATATTAGAGCTCGTGTTTTTGATCGCCGTGGCTATCTTATAAGATCACTTGCAAATAATAATGCAACAACATCAATAGGAACTTTAATTTGGGATGGCTTTAATGATGAAGAAGAAAAAATTAGAATTGGTGCTTACATTCTTCTTTTTGAAGCGACCGATCAATTAGGAAAATCTGTTATGCAAAGTAAAAAAGTTATTGTTGTTGCGAAACCGTTGAGATAAATTCCATTTAGATACCAATTAATCCCAGCTCAAAACACCAACAAAGTTAGAAAACCCTTTTAGATTAATTACTTCCAATGCATTTAGTAAAGAAAAAATAAATACGATGCGTGCGTTAGGCACCCAATTAGAAATAATTGAAAGCCCTGATGGTAAAATATCAAAGTCGGTTATTGATACCATGATTTCAAGGGCTGCCGAAATTGCTAAAGAACCCAATACTTTTTTTACCAATCAATTATCAAACAATGATATGTTGAATGGATTTGAACAACTTGGGAAGGAGATAATTGATCAATTAAAAGGGATGTTGATTGATGCTATATGTGATAGCGTTGGAACAGCGGGAACTATTATGGGAATTTCGCGTGCATTTATGGATTCAAATAGACCTCAATTTGTAGCATTAGAGGAGGGAATTTTTGCTGGAACCTCCACAGGCATGAACGTTACAGGTGCTATAGAAATAGCAAAATTATTGGGGCCAAATAAAAATGTAGTTGTTGTGGCCTGCGATACTGGATTGAAATATCTGAATGAAGGCTTGTTTGATTAAATTTTATACCTTTTACTTTGTAGTGGGATGCGCCACATGGTAAATTAGTTTATATATTTAGTAATGAAACCTTTCCTTCTGTCAGTTTTATTCTACCAACTTTCAATTTCACAAGCTTCAATTGATATATCGAAACCAATTGTTCAACAAATTGGAATTCATGTGGATGGAAAATCCCGACAATATTCATTTACTAATAAAGAGGCGGGAACTTATTATGGTGAGGTTGGCGATCGTAATTCAAATGTTTGGATGGGTTGGTTTGTTAATTCGCGTAAAATATTTCACGATTATTTAATTTCTTCAAATGGCCGCACACTAGATCGATCGCGAGCTTCTGCAATTGTATATCCACATTTTTTAGAACGTAAATATGGAAACAATTTAATCGAACGATTTACTTTTTACGATACACTTAATATTATTGGTATTGAACTTCTCTCAACAAAACAAATAGAAATAACATTAACTCCGCAAGTTGGCGAACAATTTTATTTTTCTGAATCTCGTAGTTCGGAATTAATTTATTCTTCAAACGATTCTGCAAATTTAATTGTTCCTTCAAAAATAAAATTATTTTCGCATTCCGGAAAAACATCGGGTAGTTCAATAATACTTTCACTTCAGCCAAATATTCCCTCTTATTGTTTTATTGTTGCAGGGAAAGATGAAAATGAAATTACCGAACTCTCAAAAAAAATAAATACAACACACAAAAAACTTTTTCTGGAACGAAAAGAAAGAATGGAACAAGTTGCTCAGCGTGCTTTAATTATTACAAATGATGATTTGCTAAACCGCGCATATTGTTGGTCACTTCTATCTGCCGATGCATTAATTATGAATCAATCGACTTCCGGAAAACCAACTAAAGGTATTTTTGCCGGACTTCCATGGTTTAATAATTATTGGGGACGAGATTCTTTTATTTCACTTCCAGGCGCAACTTGGATGGTTGGGAATACTAAGGATGCTAGAAATATTTTTCAAACTTTCGCAAAATATCAAGATTCAATTTCCACTTCAAAAACATTTGGAAGAATTCCAAACCAGATTACTACAACCTCTACTTCGTATAATACTGCAGATGCAACTCCACGATTTGTAATTCAATTATGGGAATATTTTAAATTTACAGGAGATTCAATATTAATTAAAGAATTGTTTCCAAGTGTACGCCAGTCAATAGATGGGGCTTTTCAAAGAAATGTAGATTTGCTTGGTTTTCTAATGCACGGCGATGCTGAAACCTGGATGGATGCAACGTTTTCAGGCAACTCATTATCACCGCGTGGGAATAGAGCAAACGATATTCAAGCCCTTTGGTATTTTCAATTAAAAGCTGGTGCAGAAATTTCTGCTTTTCTTGGCGATTCGATAACTTCTGAGAGGTGGAATAATCACGCAATAAAAGTAAAAGAAATTTTTAATGAGCGTTTCGTAAATAAAGAAGATTTTTTTATTTATGATCATCTGAAGTCTGACCATTCTACTTCAAACGAATTTCGTCCAAATCAATTATTTAGTCTCGAACTTATTGAAGACTACATTGTTAAAACTAAAACACTCAATAATATTATTAAATCATTAATGTTTGAACATGGGGTTTTATCTTTATCACAAAGCGATTCAAACTTTCATCCTTTTCATCATTATGAAGATTATTACACACAAGACGATGCGTATCATAATGGAACAATTTGGACTTGGTTAAATGGTGCGGCGATTTCTGCTTTATGTAATTCCGGCGGACAAGAAATTGCTTACGCTGTTACAAAAAATATGGCTCGCCAAATTTTAGAAGAAGGTTGTGTTGGAACCTTGTCGGAATTAGTTGATGCTCATCCGAGAAAAGTTGGTGTTAAACCATTGCTCTCTGGTGCGTTTTCGCAAGCGTGGAGTGTTGCAGAATTTAATCGTTCAATAATTCAAGATTATTTTGGAATTTCAGTTGATGTTATTAATAGGAAAATAATTGTCGCTCCATCACTTCCCTCTCAACTACACTCTGCAACTTGTACTGTGATTATTGAAAATCAAAAAGTTACTATTTCTTTCAAACAAGTTGGAATAGATAATGTTGCTGTTGAAGCAAATAATTTGCCAGAAGGTTTTATAGTTTTACAAAAATTGAGAGCAGTTAAAAAAAGAACTGGTTGGTCTTTTACAAAACAAGAATCTTATCCATACTGGAAATCTCTAACTCCCCCAACTTATTTTCAGTTCGCAAATTCGTCCGTGAAACAAGAACCAAAAAATGCAACTATTCTTTTTAATTTAAAAGACGCGATTGGTGACGACAAAGGAGATTCATCTTCTTTCACATATCCAACACAGCATTATTTTTCTTCGGGGATTTTGGATATTAAAGAAGCAAAGATTTCATATGATAAAAATAATTTATATGTAAATTTATTATTTAGAAATTTAGTTAATCCGGGTTGGCACCCTGAATATGGTTCGCAATTAACTTTTTCTGCAATTGCGCTTCAAACTGGAGAATCTGGAAATAATAATGTTGGTTTTAATTCGAATTATAAATTTCAAAATGACTTTTATTTTAATCGCTTAATTCTTGTTGGTGGTGGACTAAAAGTTGTTGATGAAAAAGATTCGGTTCTTTGCGAATACAAACCTAAACCAACCGATGTAACTAATCCGCTTGGTAATATTAAGAAAAAAGAAGTTTCATTTTCAATCCCACTTAAATTTATTGGAACACCTTCTAATAATTGGAAAATGAAAATACTTGTTGGGGCGCAGGATGATCACGGCGGTGCAGGAATTGGAACTTTTCGCACAGTTGATTCTCTTCAAACTGAATGGCACGGCGGTGGGAAAAAACTCTCTTCTGAGTCAAATATTTACGATATTATAGAATTCAAATAAAAAAAAGGAGTCATTATGTTTTTCTTATTATTACTAGTTTTTGCTGTTGGATCATTTTTTGCATACCGTAATTCAAAAGAACTTGGTGTTCAACCACGAGCAAAATTGTTTGTAGTGCTCGGTGGTCTTTCATTATTTTTAGCTGCGGGACAATGCTTTACAGTTGTACCAGCTGGAAATGTTGGTGTTGTAGATTTTTTTGGGTCGGTTTCACCAAACACTTTAAAGTCTGGAATTAATTTAGTCAACCCATTAGCGCGAATAGTAAAATTTTCTATTAAAACCCAGGAGATAAAAGAATCAATGGATGTGCCGTCTCGTGAAGGATTAACTGTTCAATTAGAAATCAGCGCGTTGTATCATCTCGATCCGGAAAAAGCTGGTGATATTTACCGAACAGTTGGACAAGATTTTGTAGAAATTATTCTTGAGCCACAGTTTCGTTCAGTAGCTCGAGGCGTTACATCACAATATGATGCTCGTGCATTATATACTTCCGAGCGAGAAGTTGTGAGTAATCAAATTCAAAGAGAATTAGAATTACTTGTTGGTCCACGAGGAATTGCAATTGAAACAACTCCGCTTCGAAGGGTTGGTTTACCTGCGGGATTAACACAATCAATTGAAGATAAACTTCGTAGTGAACAAGAATCTCAACGGATGCAATTTATTCTTCAAAAAGAAAAACAAGAAGCTGACCGAAAAAGAATTGAAGCACAGGGTATTTCTGATTTCCAAAATATTGTTGCTCGTGGAATTACTGAGCAATTATTACGGTGGAAAGGAATTGAAGCAACAGAAAAAATTGCTCAATCTCCAAATGCAAAAGTAATTGTAATTGGTGCTGGCAAAGATGGCTTACCATTAATTCTCGACACAAAATAATTTTTTCATGTACACTGAAGCTGAGCTTCATCAGAATTTTAAATCGTTTCCACTGTTTCATAAATATATTCAGGAATTTGTTTACGGTGGAATTGATGGCTCTGTAACTACCTTTGCAGTTGTTGCTGGTGCAGCGGGAGCAGAACTGCAAAGTTCTATTGTTGTAATTCTCGGATTTACAAATTTATTTGCCGATGGCTTTGCAATGTCGGTTGGAAATTATCTTTCCCAAAAATCTATTGGCGATAATTTCGAAAAGCATAAAAAAAGAGAATATTGGGAAATAGAAAATCTTCGAGAAAAAGAAGTTGAAGAAATTCGTGATATTTATTCTAAAAAAGGTTTTCAAGGAAAACTACTTGAAGATGTTGTTTCTGTTATAACTTCTGACAAAGATCGTTGGGTTGATGTTATGATGAAGGAAGAATTAGAAATAATGCCCGAACAAAAATCTCCTTTTAAATCTGGGCTTATGACTTTTTGTTCATTTGTTTCAGTTGGATTACTTCCTTTAATTGTTTATGTAGTCGATTTTCTTTTTGAATTATCAAACTCAAATTTATTTTTAAATGCATCGGTTTTAACTTCGTTGGGTTTTATCGGTATCGGTTTTATGAAATCGTATGTTACGCAAACAAGTCACGTTAAGGGAATATTTGAAACCCTTCTTCTTGGAACTCTTGCGGCAATTGTTGCTTATTACGTTGGTGATGTATTGGGAAAAATAATTATTGGATAGTTGAATTTCAAATAATGATTGAAAAAAGAAATCAAAAGTAGAATTATTTGGTGACAATGGGGCTTGTGGTGGATGTTGGTGTATGTGGTGGAGATTAAAACGTTCTCTAAAAAATTGATGACAAACCCGTTTGGTCGATTGTTTGTTTTTTTGTAAAAAAAGAATTCAGGCGGAAAGATGTAACTGTTGATTTATTAAAGGCAACAATTAAATATGTCGGTAAGTGTGGCGAAAAAATTTTAGAGGGTTATCTGGTTGATCCAAAAAATGGTAAATATCCGGATACATTTGCATTTATAGGTTTGGCTTCGGCATACGAAAAAGCTGGGTTTAAAGAAGTTATTCGCAGATCATCAACAAGACTAATTATGAGATATTTAATTTAATTATGATTCCATTCTTGTTTGCGATTGCTCTCTCATAAATTGAGAAACATAATAAGGTCCGCAACCACCTTTGCCGGAAGCGCCACTTGCTTTCCATCCACAAAATGATTGAACTCCCGGCCAAGCGCCGGTTGTTGCACCAGAAGATCTGTTTGCATATAAAACTCCAGCTTCTACTTTATTAAAAAACTTATCAAGTTCATTTTTATCTTCGCTATAAATCCCAGCTGTCAATCCATAATTAGAATCATTTGCCATTGTAATTGCGTCGTCAAAATTTTTAAAAGTTGTAACTCCGAGAAATGGAAGAAAAAGTTCATCTCGCATTAATTGATGTGCGTGTGGAAGTTCAACAATTGTTGGAGGAACAAAATTTCCAAAAGAATATTCTTCCTTGTTTGCTAATTTTGACTCAAAAATAACTTTGCCCTCTTTTCTCCCAAGTTCAATTGACTTATTATATCGCTCAACTGAATCCATATTTATAACCGGTCCAACAAAAACATTTTTACCTGCCGGATTTCCAATTACAACTTTATTAGCTCGTTCTATTATTCTTTCAAGGAATTCATTTTTAATTGTTTCATTTACATAAACTCTGGAAAGTGCGCTGCACTTCTGCCCGGATAAACCAAACGCAGAACGAACAGAACCTTCGACTGCTTTTTCGAGATCGGCATGAGTAGAAATAATTGCAGCATTTTTTCCTCCCAACTCAACAAGTGTCGGTTTAGTAAAATTTTTTGTCGAGTTGCGTAACAATTGGAAACCAACCTCTCTGCTTCCTGTAAATGCAATCCCATCGACCGCTGAATGATTTGTTAGCGCGGCGCCAATAGTTTCCCCTTTCCCTTGAATTACTTGAAAAACATTTTCCGGAAATCCCGCATCTCTAAAAATTTCAAAAAGAAATTCACCGCTCCACGGAGTATCTTCACTTGGTTTTAAAATTACTGTATTTCCACCGAGCAAAGCTGCGCCACTCATTCCTGCTGCAAGTGCTGCGGGAAAATTAAATGGAGCAATTACTCCAAACACGCCATAAGGACGAAGAACGCTTCGTGTCTCTTCTTTTGGATTTAAACGCAGAAGTGGTTTGAAAAATCCGTTTGCTTCTTCGGTTGTAGTTGCATAATAACGAAGTAGATCTGCTGCCTCTTCAACATCACCCAAAGATTCAAGTCTATTTTTTCCAACCTCTAAAGTTACAATTGCTGCGAATTCCACTTTTCGTTCGGAAATTAATTCTGCAGCTGCTCTCACCAACTGAACTCTTTCTTGCCAATGTAAGTTTCGCCAAACTTCGAATGCTTTTTTTGAATTTGCAATTATTTCATCCAACTTGTTAAGTGGTATTGAATAAAAACTACCAAGAAGTTTTCTTCTGTCTGCAGGATTTCTTTTTTCAAATATTTCTCCTGAGTTATTTAATTCTCTCCCAACTCTTGCTGAATAAGTTTTTCCGAAATTTAATTTTACTTTTTGAAGTCCGGATTCAAATTCTTTATGAACTTGTTCCATGTCTGCATTAAGTGTGGAATATGTAATTCTGAACGACATAATAATTTTATATTTATATTAATTCACTTGGAATCGAAAGTTCGTTTACACTAACTCCACTTGCTAATTCTACAATTACAAATTTTCCATTTTCTGGTTTAAAAATTCCTAAATCCGTAACAACAATATTTACAACACCAACTCCCGTTAATGGAAGCGAGCATTTTTTAACAAGTTTCGGACTTCCCTTTTTTGTAAAATGAGTCATTACAACAATTACACATTTTGCTCCATTCACTAAATCCATCGCACCCCCCATTCCAGTAATTTTTTCTCCGGGCACCATCCAATTTGAAAGATTTCCATTTGTGTCAACTTCCATTCCACCGAGAACACAAAAATCAATGTGTCCACCACGAATCATTCCGAAACTCAACGCGCTATCAAAAAAACTTGCACCCTTGCGAATGCTTATTGTTTCTTTTCCCGCATTAATTAAAGTGGGTGACTCCTCCCCTTTTTTCGGACGACCGGCAACACCGAGTACGCCATTTTCAGATTGTATAAAAATATTTAATTCTTTCGGAAGTAATTCTGCAACAAGCGTTGGAATCCCAATTCCAAGATTTACACTTGCTCCAGAATAAAAAAAGCTGATTACTTTTTCAATCATTTTATTTTTGGACCAATAATTTTGCGTTGACATTTTATTCTTCAATCTTTAGAAATTCAATATCGTTTTTATAATTCTTTCCTAAAAATATTCTTTGCACAAATATTCCTGGAAGGTGAACATCTTCCGGTTTAATTTCACCAACTTCAACAAGTTCCTCTACTTCCACAATTGTAATTTTTGCAGCCATTGCCATTAATGGAGAAAATGCTCTCGCGGTTTCTTTAAACCAAAGGTTTCCGTATGAATCTCCTTTTTCAGCTTTTATAATTGCAAAGTCTGCACCTAGGGGAAGTTCCAGTAAACATGCTTTGTCAAATATTTTTATTTCTTTTCCATCTGCAACCGATGTACCAAAACCTGTTGGTGTATAAAATCCTCGGATGCCGAGTCCAGCCGCTCGAATTCTTTCTGAAAATGTTCCCTGCGGAATTAATTCAACTTCAATTTCGTTTGAAAGAATTTGCTTTTCAAGATCTGGATTTCCACCAACGTATGTGCAAATTGCTTTTTTGATTTTTTTACTTATTAATAATTTTACTAAACCTCGTCCCGAGTTTCCAATATTATTTGATATTACAGTGAGGTTTGTAATTTCCATTTCGGAAAGTGCGTCGATACAGTTTTCTGGAATTCCACATAACCCAAAACCACCACTCATTAATGTTGAGTTTGATTTAATGTCAGCGACTGCACTTTTAGGGTCGGTAAAAACTTTTGAATAATCCATCAAGTAAGTAATTTTTTTAGAGAATCAAATGCGTTTTTTAATTTTTCTTTTTCTGTAACAAACGGCGGTGCTAAAATTATTATATCTTCTTTAAAAGCCAAGTGAAGTCCTACTTTTATTCCATCTTCCCAGTTTAATTTAAGTTCCGGTTTAATTTGAATAGCAGATAATAATCCAACTTGTCTTATGTTTTTTACGTTCGGTAGACATTTTATTTCATCCATATTATTTTTGAACTGTGCTTCGAGTATTTTTTTATTTTCACAAAACTCTGAGTTATTAAAATTTTCGAGAACACCTTTCATTGCAGCAAGACCGAGTGGATGCGCATAACTTGTTAATCCACATGAAAGTGTATTCTCTTCGTAATAATTGCTAATTATTTCGGAGGTCCAAATTGCGCCAAATGGAATATAGCCACCTGTTATTGCTTTTGACATGCAAACCATATCGGGCTGTAATCCGTAATGATGAAATGCAAAATTTTCGCCAGTGCGACCAAATCCAGTACTTACTTCGTCCAATATTATTAAAATATTATTTTCTTTTGCTAGTTGTTGAATTCCATCCCACCACGATTTTTGAGGAATAATTACACCGTTCATTGCTGAAATTATTTCTAATACAAAACCGGCAATATTTTCTTTTCCGACTTTATTAATTATCTTTTTTGTCTCTTCAAGGCTTGGATCATCTTCTGGTTCTGGAACTCTAATTGTCCAATCGGAAACAGAGTGGTGATTTTCTCCTCGCCAATCGCCTGTTACTGAAAGCGCACCGAGTGTAGCCCCGTGATAGCTTTTTTTCCTAGCCAAAACTAATTTTTTACCTGTAGTTTGTCGTGCAATTTTTAAAGCGTTTTCAATTGCCTCGGCTCCTGAGGTTGTGTAAAATATTTTCCCTTTTTCGAGCTTTAAAAATTTTTTAAGAAGTTTTGTTACTTCTATTTTTAATGGAAAGACTCCTTTTGGTGGCGCAACGGACATTTGCTTAATTTGATTTAAAATATTTTCGGTTATTAACTTATTGCTGTGTCCAAACGAAGCTTGAAAGTTTGTTGATATAAAATCGAATATCTTACTTCCGTCGGATGTAATTAATTCTGTCCCTTCGGATTTAACAATATTAAAATGGTTTGCGGTTCGCTGCTTGGTCCATGTAAAATAAAAATCAAATTCAAAGTCTGTATTATTTACCATAAATACTTAAAGTGGGTTTCGATTTCAAAATATTTTTTTGATTTTTTAAATTAGGCTAAGATAGTTTGTTTTAATTTTCTTTTCCACTCAAACCAACCCATAATTGCCAAAACAAAATAAACGCTGTAAAGAATTGTAGTTATATATAAATCTTTTACAATATACATTCCAATGCTAATTATATTTACGGCAATCCAAAAGAGCCAGTTTTCAATATATTTTTTTGCCATTAGATATTGTCCAGCCAAACTTAATGATGCCATCGTTGAATCCCAATATGGCAATGCTGCGTCTGTATTGTTTCTTAAAAAATATCCAAGCACATAACTTGAAATGATTACCAAAACGCCAACAATAATATTTGTAGATGAACTTGCTTTTGTAACATTAAGTTCTGTTTTATTTTTTCCTCCGTAAAGCCATTCGTACCAACCGTAAGCTTGCAGAACTATAAATGCAACTTGCAGTCCCATGTCGGCGTATAATTTAACATTGAAAAAAATGTAAATATAAATAGTTACTGAAATTATTCCGAATGGATAACACCAAATATTCTGTCGTACAACAAACCATACAGAAATAATTCCGGTTATTGTTGCAATTATTTCCAGAAACGTCATTCGGTTACTCTCAGTACAAAAAGTAATAATTCTCCTTTTGCGACGGTAACAGAAATTTTTTTTGAAGTAGCAATATTACTTACAGCTTCGCGTAAACCAATTGCAAGTGTTTCTCCAAAAAGTGGATATTGTAATCCTGTTGTTTTAACACCAGTACATTTGCCAAGTGGCGAAAGTGAAATTTGTTGTCCTCTTTCAACGATGAGTTCAATTTTATTTTTAACAAGATGTATTGTTACTTGCTCGTCAATAAATAATAATGAAATAAATTTAGAATATTTTGAATAGATGCTGTAATTAGCCAGTGTGTGATCCAATCTTTTACCTGTTGCACCAACTACAATTGCTGAAGAAAACTTCTGATTAACTAAATATGTGAGAGCTTTTTCTAAATCAGTTGTGTGTTGATCCTGTAGTAATACGGTGGGGACACTTGAATAATATTTTTTTGTTTCATCTTCAATTGAATCAAGATCGCCAATAATTAAGTTTGGTTTTAATTTCGCTTTCCTCGCTTTGTTTGCGCCACCATCTGCGCAGATTATAAAATCAGAATCGCCTGCGAGTTGTTGAAGTTTGTTTATCGAAACAACTTCGCCATTGCAAATTACAAGTGCTTTCCGATTCTCATTTTTCATTTATCAATAAACAATATTAAACCCAAAAATAAAATTTCTTTCTGCTGCCGGATAAAATGCATTTCCTTCTCCGCTAAATGTATAAAATTTATTTGTCAAATTGTAAACAGCTGCTCGAAGATTTAAAGTTGTGCCGAATATATTTATCGCTCTGTACATCGCTTCGCAGTTTAATACATAATATGAATCATTCTTGTTTTCTTCGTTCTTAAAATTGTCCGTATAAAAAGAACTATTATATTTTGCTGAAAGTGAAATCGAGAAGTTCTCTGCTTTATAAGTTCCTCTTATATTCACAATTTTATCCGGAAATCCAGAAATCGGATTATTATCCAACTTTATCTCAATTCCATTTTCATCAAAAATTGAATGTTTAACTAGCTTATTTTCTGAAATTGTAAAGTTTCCACCCAAAATAAATTCTTCTGTAATTAAATAACTTCCCTCTATTTCAAGACCAAAATGCTTTGAGCGTTGTGCGTTTCCCCAAACTGGTTGACCAAAAATATCAACTTGTCCACTTTTAACAAGTTCATCATAAAAATCCATCAAATATAAATTTGTGTGAATTTCCATTTTTTTATTTTTTAAACCGTACCCCAATTCAACGTCGAATAACTTTTCTGGCTTCGCGTAAGGTTTGCTGTAATCATATTTATTGGAAAGCGTGTCGTAATTAAATTGCGGGGTTGCTCCAAAATAAGAATCTTCGGCAGCATATAAATTTCTTAACCTTGGTTCTCGCGATGTGTATCCCGCTGAAATATAAATGTTTTCTTCTTCGTTGATATTATAGTTTATTCCTAATTTCGGATTTAGAAATTTATATTGCACCGTAAATTCATTCCCAAAATATTTTTCATTGTGAAGTTTATATTCTTTAATTACATATTGAAAATTCATCATCACCGAAATATTTTCTGCTGGGCGATATAATTCATTTGCAAAAATAGAAACAGTATTTTTATCTCCGTTGTATTCGTAAAATCTGTGGTTACCAATATAATTATTTGAAATTCCATCAGCTTCGTCTATTGTAGCAAAATGTGTTGAACGATGTAAATTAAATTCAAAACCAAAAGTTAGTTTGCTCAATTCTTGTTCGAAGTCAATTCTCGGCATCACACCAAATTGTTGTAATTCTACTGATGCTTTTATAAGTGTGTTTTTTGGAGTCCGATCTGTTCGCAACATTGTTGAATCTGCCCAAGAGCCATCATATTTAAAAAAGCCATTACTCGGATAATAAAACATTGTGTTGTGAAATGTAAACTTTGGAGAAACTTTCCACTCGTTTATCATTTCATAATGTGGTTGAGAAAAATTTTCTATTTCTTTTTTTAATCTCGGAACCACCACTGTAAAATTATCATCTTTTGTTTCCCAATAAGAAAGATTTTGTCGGCGTAATTTTGCATCATTGTTTGCAAATTTTGGAAGTCCAAAATAAACTAATCCATCTGAAATTGGTCCACCAAAAAAATGCAGTCTTGTCATTAGCAAATCATCCATTCTTAAAATTCCTAAAAAATATGAGTTCTGTTCAACCCACGAGTTATTTCTGTATCCATCTGTATTTAATTTACCAACTCGCGCATATAACATATATTTTTCACCAATAATTCCGGAGTTGTAGCTAATTGCAAATTTTTTTGTTGTTGCAGAAATATTTGTTGAACTATCTTTAAACGACTGAAGACCAATTACCGATTCAATCCCAAATTGTTTTTCATTTTTAAAAGGATTCGTTAAAATATTTACCGAACCGCCTATTGCTGGAGGACCATAAAAAGCACTCCCAGCTCCTCTTTGAACTTGAACTTCGGAAGTGCTCGAAAGTAAATCCGGAAAATCAATCCAATATACGTTATGATCTTCGGGATCGTTTTGAGGAATACCATTTATCATTACAGAAATTCTTCTTTGATCAAATCCCCGCAGATTCATGTAGCTGTATCCAATTCCGGAACCCGCATCGGAATACATTGTAACCGATGGAAGCTCGGATAACAAAACTGGAATGTCTTGGAATGAATATCTTTCTTGAATTTCATTTTTTTTCAAATTTGAAAATGTAACTGGCGTTTCTCTTTCTATTGCAGTTGTTGCCGTAACCAAAACTGGTGAAAGTTGAAACGTTGTATCTTTTTTTTCTTGTGCAAGAAATTGTTGGATTAATAAAAATGTTAAAATAATATTTTTCATAATTTACCCGCTATGTTTCTGGACGGGATTTCTATTCATAAAATAAAAAAGCCATTTCTGGAAATACCAAAAACGGCTGTAAGGTTTTTTAGTTTCCTACGCTGGTATTATCCAGATCAGGTTTAGTCGCGTATTAGCAACAAGGGTTTTTTCTCAGCCTCTCACATAAAACATTTAAGAAGCACCCCAGTTTTTCTTTCTGTTAAAGAACTTTTCTAGTGCAATTTACAATTTGGTTTACAGACTTTCAAGAATATTTTTTCTACCTTTAATCCAAATACATGAACCCTATAATGCGAGCCACTGAAATGAATATTGATCCATATGGCAATAAGTATTTAATTACAATAACTTTGAAATAAAAAAATAAACAAGTATAATTTCTTAACAATTAAATTTAAAAAAATGCGATACAGAAGAATGCCAATTGAAAGTGTATAAAAAATATTTCACGCACTTTGTGTTTATTTTATCCTTATTTACAGTTGGAGTTTTTGCAATGAATGCGGGGATGTACAACAAAGATAATTCACCACTTGGTTTGTTTATTCAAGATGAGAAAACAAGATTTGGATATGAAACTCCAAATTATCTATATTTACAGACAATTAAAAACAATGGACAAAAAGTTGCATTTATTAGTTGAATCCACTATTTTAAAAGATAAAAACTACAAATCAAATTT
>SXSI01000008.1 GCA_005792285.1 Bacteroidota bacterium | reverse complement strand
GCTTCAAAAGCAACTGGGTATCCAATTGCAAAAATAGCTGCAAAATTAGCAATTGGTTATACGCTCGATGAAATTCCAAATGATATTACAAAATTAACTCCTGCTTCTTTTGAACCAACTATTGATTATACAGTTGTAAAAATTCCTCGTTGGGATTTTGAAAAATTCAAAGGAGTTGACGACACACTTGGAATTCAAATGAAATCAGTTGGCGAAGCAATGTCCTTCGGCAGAACTTTTAAAGAAGCTTTGCAGAAAGCGTTACGTTCGATGGAGCAAGGTCGTTTCGGACTTGGTGCTGATGGAAAAGATATTATAGAAATTTCTAATCTTAATTCTGAAGAGAAAAAAGTTTGGATTTCTAAAGTTAGAGTGCAACTGCTTCAACCAAAACCAGAAAATATTTTTTATCTGCGATATGCTTTCCAACTTGGAATGACTATTGATGAAATATTTGAAATAACAAAAATTGATCGTTGGTTTTTATTTAACATCCAACAAATTGTTCAGTTCGAAGAAAAATTAAAATCATTTGAAAAGAAAAAACTTTCAGAAATTCCGAGAAATGTTTTTTACGAAGCAAAACAACTTGGATTTTCAGATAGACAATTAGCTTTTTTATGGAAGAAGGATGAACTCTCAGTCAGAAAATCTAGAATAAAAAAAGGAATAATCCCAGTTTATAAAACTGTTGATACTTGCGCTGCAGAATTTGAAGCTTCAACGCCGTATCATTATTCAACTTATGAACAGGAAAATGAATCGATACGAACTGACAAAAAGAAAATTATAATTCTTGGCGGCGGTCCAAATAGAATTGGTCAAGGAATTGAATTTGATTATTGTTGCGTGCATGGAGTTTATGCTTTGCGAGAAGAAGGTTACGAAACGATTATGATCAATTGTAATCCCGAAACAATTTCAACTGATTACGATACAACTGATAAATTATATTTTGAACCACTTACTTTTGAAGATGTATTAAATATTTGCGATCATGAAAAACCAGATGGAATAATAGTTTCATTCGGTGGACAAACTCCATTAAAGCTCGCAAAAGCATTGGAAGAACAAGGGATTAATATACTTGGAACTTCGACAGAAGGAATAGATTTAGCTGAAGACCGACAACGATTTGGTGATTTGTTAAAGAAAGAAAAAATAAAACATCCTCCTTTCGGTTCCGCTTTTAAAATTGAAGATGCAGTTTTGGTTGCAGAAAAAATTGGATTCCCGGTTCTTGTTCGACCATCGTATGTTCTCGGTGGAAGAGCAATGCAAATTTGTTACAACTCTAAAACTGTTCGTGAGTATATGAAACAAGCAGTAAATATTTCTCCGGAAAAACCAGTTTTGATAGATAAATTTTTGGAGAATGCTTCTGAGTTTGATGTTGATGCAGTTTGCGATGGAAAAGATGTTTTGATCGGTGGAGTGATGGAGCATATTGAAGAGGCAGGAATTCATTCTGGTGACAGCTCTTGTACACTGCCGCCATATATTATTGGAAATGATAAAATAGATGAAGTGATTGAGATTACTAAAAAATTAGCAAAAGCTTTAAATGTAATCGGATTGTTGAATATTCAATTTGCATACAAGGATAATATTTTTTATGTGTTGGAAGTAAATCCGCGTGCATCGAGAACTGTTCCATTCGTAAGTAAAACTACAGGAATTCCTTTAGCAAAAATAGCAGCAAAAGTTATGGTTGGAAAAAGTTTAAAAGAATTAGGAGTTTTAGATTTTGATTTCAGAAAAATAAAACACATCGCTGTAAAGGAAGCTGTTTTTCCATTTTCAAAATTTCCAAAAGTAAAAATGTTTCTCGGTCCCGAAATGAGATCAACAGGTGAAGTTATGGGAATTTCAAGATCGTTTGGTGAATCAATTGCAAAAGGAAATTTAAGTGCTGGGAATCCGTTACCAAAATCTGGAATTGTTTTTATCAGTGTTAACGACGGAGATAAAAATCAGAAAATTTTAGAAATCGCAAAAAACTTTTTGAGTTTAGGATTTTCATTAATAGGAACTTTAGGTACATCAAAATTTCTGCAACAAAATAATATTCCATGTGAATTTATTTTTCGAGTTCAAGAAGGAAGACCAAACATTGTTGACAGAATTAAAAATGGGGAAGTAAAACTTGTAATAAATACCCCATTCGGCGAAGGTTCACGATACGACGAATACGCGATTGGTTGGGCGGCGGTTCAGCATAAAATTGCGTTTATTACAACAATATCGGCCGCAGTAAGCGCTGTAAAGGGAATTGAGTATTTACTCAAGAAAAAACATTCAGTCTTAAGTTTACAGGAATATTTACAGAAATAAGCAATCTCAATATTTATTGCAAAATAAATATTCATGTTGTAAATTACAGAACTTATAGTACGTATTTAGACTATCACTTTAAATGAATTAGGATTACTGTATATTTTGAAAACAATAACTCAACAATTATTACTTTTACTACTTCTTTTCAATTTTGGCTATTCACAAATAGCTGATAACACAATTCAAGAAGAACAAGATTACGCTTTTGGATATGGTTTATATCAAGATAAACTTTTTCAATTGGCAGTCGATCAATTAAAATATTTTGTCGAAAAATATCCTTCATCGATAAAACAAACGGATGCACTTTTTATTCTTGGTGAATCTTATTTGAATACTTCAGATACAATTCAAGCACTGCGTCGGTTTGAAATTATTGATACAAAATATCAACACAACGAAATTCATACACACACTTTATATAGAATGGGAGAAATATTTTACGGATTGCATCAATATCAAAATTCTGCAAAATATTTTTCGAGACTAACTAAAGAATATCCAGCTCATAAATTATTTGGACAAGCTGCATATTGGAGCGGAGAAAGTTTTTATCAACTTCAGCAATTATCAAATGCACATTTATTTTACAGTATAAGTGCGGATAGTTCGACAACGCATTCGTTATCTCCGTATGCATTTTATTCGATCGGTTGGTTATATGAAAAACAAGGAAATTTCGAAAACTCATTAACACGTTTCAAATTATATTTACAAAATTTTAAAAATGATGAATCAAAAAAGGAACTCACTCAAAAAGTTGTAATTCACATTGGCGAAGTTTTGTATTCGCTTAAAAGATATGAAGAAGTGTTGCTACACTTTTCAGAAATTGGAATTGATTTAGCTGATAATTCTATTTTAAGTGGAAGCATGATGTATTTACAAGGGATTTCGAATCTTGCACTTGGAAAAATTCCTGAAGCGAGAAAGTATTTATTAAATTTCGAAAAACAATATCCCGATCATGAATTAATAAATAAATCTCAATACACTTTTGCGCTATCATTTATTCAAACAAAAGAATATGATGAAGCAATAAAATTGCTCAGCAAAATAAGTCAGCAAAAATCTCCATACGCAACAGAAGCAACATATCGATTAGCTTACACGTATCGACTTATTGAAAAAAAGGAAGATGCAATTTTAACTTTCCAAAAAGTAGCAACACAATTCCCAACACATGAGTTGGCAGATGACGCACTTTTTGATGCCGGAGAATTATTATTTGATTTAAAAAAATATCAACAATCATTCGAATCGTACTCAAAATTAATTGATAAATTTCAAACAAGTTCTCTTCGTGGAATTACTTTTAAAATGATTGGTGAAATAAACCTTGTACAGAAAAATTATAAAGAAGCCGAAAAATCATTTTCGAATATTTTAACTACACCAAACACAAATGATACATTAAAATCCGAAGCTATTTTCCAAAAAGGGTGGAGTAGTTATAAAGCAAAAAAATATAACGAGGCAATTAATTCTTTTTCAGATTATATAGTATTGTATAAATCATATCCATTAAATCATGACGCAGTTTTTTGGTTGAGTGAAACATATTTTGCATTACAACAATTCTCGAATGCTGAGAAAAATTATAAAGAATTTATTAGACAATCACCAAATCATCAAAGATTACCTGATGCTTTACACGGTTTGGGATGGTCACTTTATAATCAAAAACTTTACGCGCAAAGTATTCAAACATTTCAAACGTTATTAAATAAATATCCGACACACGAACTTGTTTATGATGCACAGCTTCGATTAGCAGATGCGTTTTATTATTCTAAAAAATATACTGATGCTGTTTCTACTTTGTCTGACTTAATAAAAAAATTTCCATCAAATAAAGAAAATGATTATGCAATTCACCAACTTGCTCAATCGTATTATAAAGTTGGGAATATGCAAAAAGCAATTCAAGTATTTAAAGATTTATCGGGCAAGTTTGCTCAATCTGAATATGCAGATGATGCACTTTATACAACTGGTTGGATATATTTCCGAGAGAAAAAATATCCGGAAGCAATTCAAACATTTTCAAATTTTATAGAAGGATTTTCGAAGAGCGATTTATTACCGAGAGCATATTATAGTATAGCCGATGCATATTATAATTCCGGGAATTATGAAAAAGCAATCGAATCATATTCTATTGTTATAACAAAATTTCCTGAAACAGAATTTATTTTAGATGCATTTAGTGGAATAGTTTATTGCTATGTTTTGTTAGAGAAGCCATTGCAAAGTATTACTTTAATAGACAATTTTATTGCTGACAACCCAAAATCAAATATAAAATCGGATTTACTTTTACAGAAGAGTGAATTACTTTTCACAAATGATAAAGTTGCAGAATCTATTACTACCTTAAATCAAATAATAACAGACTATCCAAAAAGTAAAATAATTATAGATGCACAATTAAAATTATCAAAAGCATACAGAACAATAAATCAACAGCAGAATGCAATTAATATTCTTAAACCACTTTCTGAAAAAAATAAATCGAATGAATATTCTCCGAGAATACTTCTTGAATTGGGATTAGCGCAAATTCAACAAGGAATGAGAAGCGAAGCACAAACTACATTAGCACGAATTGAAAGAGAATATCAAAAATCTTTTGAATCACAGGAAGCTTCATTTCAACAAGGAATAATTTTTCAACTTTTAAGAAAAGATGATGATGCAATAAATAAATATTCATCGGTTATTGCACAACATCCAAAAAGTAATGCAGGCGATAAATCTAGAGTTGAATTAGCAAAAATTTATACGGAAAGAAAAGATTTTAATAAAGGAATTGAGTTATTTAAAACTGTTGCACTTTCTCATACTGATGAATTAGGAGCTGAGTCGCAATATTCAATCGGTATGATTTATCAAACACAAAATCCACCAGATTATACTGAAGCAATTATTTCATTTATGAGAGTGAGATATGTTTATCCAGCTTCCGGAATTTGGATTGCAAAATCTTATTTACAACTTGGTGAGTGTTACGAAAAAACAAATCAGAAAATAAAAGCAAAGGAATCATATAATTTTGTACTGAAGCAAACAACCGAATTTGGATTAATTACAGAGGCAAAACGTCGCCTTAAAGAATTGGAACAATTATAATGAAAAACATTATTATTTTTTGTTTTGTAGTATTTTTTGTAACTAATATTTTTGCACAGGAAAAAGAAGTTCCTTCAATTACTAAAGAGACCGGTCCAACTTCGCAGGATACTTTAATGCCTAAAATCGATAATCCTGAATTTGTAATTACAAAAGAAGAATATCTTACACCACAATTAGTTGAACGGCAGTTAGCTGATGAAGATAAAATTTATCAAGTAACTACAAAACCAATTTCATTATTACCAAACACCGATCAGCAGAAAAAAACTCAGCATCAACTTCAACGTGAAAGAGAAATAATGAGTGGAAAAGTTTTGCTTTCTTTTGGAAGCTATTCAACCCCGGCAATTGAAGGTTGGTTTGGGAAAAATTATGAAACCTCCGGAATTTTATTTCACGGAATGCTTTATCAAACAAATGGTCATGTTTCAAATGCAGATAAGCAAAAAGGGAATATCGAACTTGGCGGAAATATTTCATTATTAAATTTAGAAAATTCAATATCCTTTCTTGTAAAATCCCGCGGACAAGCTAAAGTAGGAATTGGAATTGATAATTATGGTTTGTTCGGTTCAAAAGATTCAAGTAAAAATAGATCTGTAAATAATTTTTCATTCAACGGAAATATTTTACAGTCGGAATTCAATCCTTCGTGGTTAAACAATCCGCTTTCTTATCAATTACAACTCGGGATAAATGTTTTAAGTATGAGTGATTTTAATGATCTCACGGAAGATAAATTTTCTTTATCGGCAACAAGTAGCACAACAATTAATTCAGTTACTTACCAATTATTTTCACAATATCAATCTGTTTATATGAGGGAAGGACATCAGTCATATTATTTTCGAAATGGATTAAATTTTGATTATCGATGGAATCGTGAAATTAATACCTCTTTACAATTAACAGAAATATTTTATCGCGGCACACAAAATAATTCTCAATCACAATTTGGTGGAAATTTTCTACTTAATTATCAATACTCAAATCCGCTTCAATTAACATTTACAATTTCACGCGATGTAAAAAAATTGTCTATTCAAGATTATCTTGAAATAAATCCATATGTCTCTTCTCTTACCGCATTAAATCATATGACGATTCCAATTCAATTATCGGTTGCTGGATTATACAGATTCTCAGAAAAATTACAATTACGAAGTGATATAGCTTTTAGATCTGCAGAAGATCGTCCATTTTACAAAGCCGATACAAATAAAATGTTTGATGCAATATATTTTAATTCAAATGAAATTATTGCAAGTGCTACAGTAACTTATCAGAATGACTTTAAACATAATTTAATTGTTTCAGGGAAATATAATCTTCCAGTTGATTCACTCGAAGTCCTTCCGTATGTTCCTGTGTTGGAAGTTCTTGCTAAGTATCAAATGCCAATAATTGAAAATTTGTCTTCAACAATTGATTTACAATTGTCTTCTCCGAGAGGATTTGGTTTCAAAAAATCTGATGGAAAGACGGAAAGTATTTTTAAATTATCTGGAAAAATTGACTATAATATTTTAAATAATTTAACTGCAGTTCTAAGAATGGAAAATTTACTAAATTCAAAATATGAAATGTGGGAAGGTTATAACGAACCAGGAATTTTTATTTCACTTGGAGCAGCATATCGCTGGTAAGATTCTAAAAGGAGAATAATATGCCAAATTTAAATTTAAAAGGAACACCACCACCAAGAGCACCAATCCCAGGAGCAAAACCGGGAGCACCACCAATTGCAGGAAAGAAAAAAATTCTTGGACTTCCATTTCCAATTGCAATTAGTGTTGCCGGAGTTTTAGGTTTGGGAATTATTGGATTGACTTTATATCTCTTCGGCGTTTTTGATGAAGAAAAAAAACAATTTCCAGCTATGCAATTTCCAGATACAACTGCTGTAGCTGATTCAAATGCAGTTCCAACTGCTCCTGTAGTAGAACTTGTAAAACCTGGTGTAACTTTAAAACCTGCATTGATAACAGAAAAAGGAAGGACCACTTCTCCAGATACACCAACTAGAAAAGCACCTCCGCCACCTCCACCACCACCTCCATCAAAAGCTCGAAGTGTTGCAATGGGAACTGGAAGTTATTCAATCCAAATTTCTTCTTGGGGAACGCAAATAAAAGCATCAGAACAAGTTTTGCTTTTTAACAATGCTGGAATTCCAGCTTTTATAGATAGAGTGAAAGGTAAAGATGGTCGCTATCGTGTTTTTATTGGAAAATATAATTCATCGAGAGAAGCGCGACTTTACGCAGAAAAAATTGCACCAACTTTAGAAAGCGGATATAATGTTGTCCGCATAAGAGAAAATTAAATTTTAAAAAAGGAATAATACGAATATGAACTTATACGATTTATTTATCAAAGGTGGACTTGTAATGTGGCCGATTCTACTTTGTTCAATAATTGCAGTTGCGGTAATTGTTGAAAAATATTTAATAATCTCATTTGCAAAATATAATCCAAACGATTTACTTTCTTCAATTCGTTCTGCATTAATGAGAGGAAATCTTGAAGAAGCGGAAAATGCTACAATCGCAGTAAAAAAACCAATCGCACGGATTTTGGGAAAAGCAATTTCAAAATATAAAATGGGACTTCCAGCAATTCAGGAAGCAATTCACATTGCAGGAAAAGAAGAAGTTTTTCTTCTTGAAAAAAGATTAAGTGTGCTTGCAAATATTTCTGGAATCGGACCAATGCTTGGATTTTTAGGAACAGTAACTGGAATGATTGCAGCGTTTCAAACAATTCAACAACTTGGCGGAAATGTTAGTCCAGCAGATTTGGCTTCCGGAATTTGGGAAGCAATGATAACAACTGCATTTGGATTAATTGTTGGAATTCCAGCACTTGGATTTTACAACCACTTTGTCGATCGTGTAAATAGAATTGTTTTTCAAATGGAAAAAACAACCGAAGAATTTATTGAAATTGTTTTAAGTGGTTCTACTAAAACTGAAACAAACACTATTGAACAAAAAACTTATTTTGACGATACCGCTGAAAGCGGAGAAAATAATTAAATAGTATGAAGTTCGAAGTAAGAAATAGAATTCGCCCGGAATTTAATTATTCCTCTTTATCTGATATTGTAATGCAACTATTGATATTTTTTCTTTTAGCTTCATCATTTGTTGCTTTGCCGGGAGTTAATGTTGCATTACCGGAGGCAATTCAGGGAGAAGTAACAACAGATCAACATGCAGTAATAGTTATCCAAAAAACCGGTGAATTATTTTTGAATAGAGTTCCTGTTACAAAGGAAACTTTAGCACAACTTTTAATTCCAATGTTGGATAAAGATAGACAACAAGTTGTAATAATTTATTCTGATAAAGAAGTTAGTTTGCAACAAGCTGTAGAAGTAATTGATATTGCAAAAGGTATTGGTGCAAAAAAATTTATGATTGCAACTGAACCTCCGGAAGTAGTATCTGAGCAATAAATGATTTCACAAAAAAAATATATTTCAATAGGTTGGTTTTTTTCAATCGTGATACACGTGTTATTGATTTGGTTTGCATTTCTTACACCATTTTCCGTAAAATCAACACCACCAGATTTTACTGAAATAAGTTGGGGACCGATTAACGAAGCATTGTTGAATGAAAATATTCCCTTAAGTACCGCAACAAGTGGCGCATCCGGAATTGCTCAAAAGGAAATTGAAGCAAATAATATTATTAGTTTACCAAAAAGAAGTAATTTAGTTCGCGATGAAGAAAAAATTAATTCACCAACAACAACTAAAAAAGAATCCGAAGATTATTCTCCAACAGTAACTAAACAAAAAAATCTCTCAACTTCGTCAGAATTAACTAATCCAATAGGAACTACAAAAGGAAAAATAAAAGGAGAAATTACGGGAGAAGATTTAGATGGAAGTAATATTGTTTCTTCTCCATACAAAGGTGGAATTTCAACTAAAAGTGCAACAGATGTCGGATTCAATATTCAATGGAGTGGAACTTTTACAAGAAGTATTTATAATAAAGTGCTACCAAAATTTCCTGACAAAGTTAGCCAACAAGCTCAAATTAAAATTAAAGTAACTGTTGCTCCGAATGGAACTGTTAAAGATTCTAAACCTTTACAAAAAGAAAATCCTGTTCTCGAACAGGTTTCAATAAACGCGATTGCACAATGGGTATTTGAACCACTTCAAAGTTCGTTTCCTCAAAAAGATCAAACTTGTATTATTACTTTTAATTTTGTTGTGAAGTAGTTTCTCTGAAAAAAACAAAATAAAAAGTTACTTCACTTACTGAAAGTAAAATTAACGAAATAGTATTCCTATCTAAAAAAAATCCAAATCCTTCGGGTTCAATAATTAAAGTTGAAATATATGTGCAAATACTCCATCCAACTGAAAAAATTAGGAGAAAGAATGATAATGAAACAAAGCCAGAAGCAATATTTTCCTTCTGATATTGATAAGTCAAAATATATAATGCAGCAACTATATGAAGATAAAATATTATGAGAGGTATCATAAAAATGATTTATAATAAGATAGAAAAATTATAATAAACTTTATAGTTTTCTTACTAAATTATTTGTTATTTAGCTAAGTGAGATTAACAAAAGTATGTATTTTTAATTTAATAAATTTGGATAAAAAATTATGGCACCAGTAACACCTGTTAGTAAAATTTGGATGAATGGAAAGCTTGTTGATTGGAAAGATGCAAACATTCATATTCTTTCTCATGTTGTTCATTATGGCTCAAGTTGGTTCGAAGGAATTCGATGTTATGATACAAAAAAGGGAAGAGCTGTTTTCCGATTAGATGAACATATCAATCGATTATATAATTCTACAAAAATTTATAGGACCGAAATTCCTTTCACAAAAAAAGAATTCACTCAAGGAGTTTTGGATACGATAAAAGCCAATGGACTTCCATGGTGTTATATTAGACCGATTGTTTATCGTGGATATGGTGGAGTTGGAGTAGCTTCCGAAGATTGTCCAGTTGACGCTTCTATAATTGTTTTTCAATGGGGAAAATACTTAGGTGCTGATTCTTTAGAAAAAGGAGTTGATGTTTGTGTTTCATCTTGGGCGCGTTTTGCTCCAAATACAATGCCGACACTTGCGAAAGTTGGCGCAAATTATATGAATTCCCAATTAATTAAAATGGAAGCTTATGTAAATGGTTACAAAGAAGGAATTGCATTAACAACTCAAGGTTATGTTAGTGAAGGAAGTGGCGAAAATCTTTTTCTTGTAAGTAATGGAATTCTTTACACTCCACTTTTAACTGATTCAGTTCTTCCAGGAATTACTCGTGCATCAATTTTTGAATTAGCAAATGATGTTGGTCTTAAAGTTGAAGAAAAAATAATTAGCAGAGAAATGCTTTATGTTGCTGATGAACTTTTCTTTGTTGGAACTGCAACTGAAGTTACACCAATTAGGTCTGTTGATAGAATTCAAATTGGGAATGGGATTGCAGGACCAATTACAAGAAAATTACAACAACTTTTTACAGATGTAATTGAAAATGGAAATGACAAACATAACTGGTTAACTTTTGTATAATATTCTTTCTAATGAAGCAAACACAAAAAAAATCAATTAAAAATATTTTTCGAAGAGACGAGAAAGGGTTATTGGGACTTTCAGTTTTCAAGAAAAAACTCACAACTATAGAAGAAAAACTTGCTGCTATTCCATTGTTTCAAACTTTAAATGTAAATGAACTTCGAGAAATAACTTCGATCGTTCACAAAAGAACTTATACTGAAAAAGAATATATTTGCTACCAAAATGATCCCGGATTGGGGATGTATATTATCGAACAAGGTGAAGCAAATGTATTGTTAATGGGTAAAGTAAATGGTTCAAGTCAACTAGCAACAATTTCAGCTGGTGAATGTTTTGGTGAACTCTCTTTGCTCGATGATTCTCCTCGTTCAGCTTCGGTTATTACAACTATGAAATCTGAAATAATTGGATTTTTCCGACAAGATCTTGAAGAATTATTAAATCGAAATCCGAAACTCGGCTCTAAAATTTTAATGAGATTAGCACAACTTGTTAGCGAAAGATTGCGACAAACAAATTCCGAAGTAGAAAAATTGCGAAATGAAATTGAATCTTTATCAAAATCAAAAAAAAATAAAAATATAAAATAAGGATTTTATGAAGCCAACACTCCGCACAATACTTTTTCTTTCGTTTCTTATATTAAGTGGTTGTATGACGATTCACAGAACTTCACCAATGATGTGGGATAACAGAGTTGATCCATTATCTTTGCGCCGTGGAGAGGCAACTTCAACTGTATTTCTTGGAATTATCACAATGGGAGATGCAAGTTTACAAACCGCACTTCAAAATGGAAAGATTAGAAGAATTCACCATGTTGAAGAAGAAACAAAATATTTCTTTTGGTTTTTAATGTATGTACATAAAACCGTTGTCTGGGGAGATAGCAAAACTCTTAACGAATTAAATCAGCAATAAAATATTTTTAAAATGAATTCGTCTCAATCAAAAGTTGTAACAATCGAAAGACATATTAACGAACAAGAACGATTGCACACTGGTGCAACCGGAGATTTTTCTGGAGTTCTTCGTGATTTGACTCTTGCTTTTAAAATAATTTGGCGCCAAACAAGTAAAGCAGGTTTAGTAAATATTTTGGGCGCCACGGGAAAAGAAAATATTCATGGCGATCAAGTTAAAAAGTTAGATGTATTTGCTGATGAAACAATTTACAAAGCAATGGATCACGGTGGAAATCTATGCGTGATGGCTTCTGAAGAGAATGAAGATGTTCTTCATATTCCGGATCGATATCCAACCGGAAAATATGTTTTACTTTATGATCCGCTTGATGGCTCATCTAATATTGATGCAAATGTTAGCATTGGAACAATTTTTTCTATTTACAGAAGAATTTCCAAAAGTGGTAAAGGAACTATAGAAGATTGTACGCAGGGAGGTTTTAAACAAATTGCAGCTGGTTACGTTGTTTATGGTTCGAGCACAATGTTAGTTTACACAACCGGAAATGGTGTTTATGGTTTTACACTCGATCCAAGTATCGGTGAATTTTTACTTTCACATGAAGATTTAAAAATTCCTGCAAAAGGAAAAATTTATAGTGTAAATGAAGGCAACTACAAATATTGGCAACCTGGAGTAAAAAAATATATTAAATTTTTACAGGAAGAAAATAAAGAAGAATCGCGTCCATATTCTCTGAGATATATTGGTTCGTTAGTTGCAGATTTTCATAGAACACTTTTATATGGTGGAATATTTATGTATCCGAGCGACATTAGAAATAAAAAAGGAAAACTTCGACTTATGTACGAAGCAAATCCATTAGCAATGATTGTTGAACAAGCAGGAGGAGTTGCAATGGATGGCGAGCAGAGAATTCTCGATATAAAACCGGATTCACTTCACCAAAAAACGCCACTATTTCTTGGCAGTTCGGAAGATATTAAAATCTGTAAAGAATTTATTGACGGTCGCGAATTCGATTTATCGTAATCGCGCTTGCGCTCGTTTTACAAATTCACTAGTCGGATAACTTTCAATCAATTTTTTGTATTCTGTTACAGCTTGTTGTGATTTTCCTAAGCGTTCGTAACAACGCGCAACCATATATTGAGCATCATCTTTCTTTTCAGAAATTTTGTAGTTTGAAACTTGTTTAAAATTCGAAAGAGCTTCATCATATTTTTTTTGTCCGAAAGAAGATTCACCTAACCAGTAATAAACATTATCTGCGAGATCTGCTTTTAATCCACCACTTAATAGACTTTGTAGTTGATCAGTTGCTGCAGCATAATTTCCTTGTTTAAGAATTTCCAATGAACTTTTATATGCCGAAATTTCTTCTGGTGAAGACTTTCCAGCCATGACTGGTGATTTTGAAATTGCTGCTGTAGGATAATTTTTATTTTCACTTTCGGTTGTTATTGCGAGTATGTCCGCAGTTGATTCATTATTTACTTCTGTTGCCGATTGTTGTTGTCTTTTAATTGGCTCTTTATTTAATATCGATGTACTTGATTCCAAAATAGAAATATCTTTTTCGAGATTTGAAACACGACCTTTTAGTAATTCATTTTCTTCTCTTAACGCTTCATTTTCTCTGAGCATTGCATCATTATTAAAATCATATACCTCTGTTGGACTTTCAGGAGTAAGTTCAATAAGTGTATCTGATGGAGCAACAACAACTATTGCTTGTTCAGGTTCCGGAATTTCTGTATAAACTGTATCAACTCCTTCTTCTGTTACATTTTCAGAACTAGAAAGATCCAATGGTGCATCATCAGTTGTTGTAGTTGTGTCTTGAGTTGTAGCATCAGTTATCGGTTGTACTAGAGTAGTTTCACCGGACCCAGCACAAGATTGAAAAGTTAATACGGTAAGAATTATAAATGATGTGTAAAAGAGTGGAAATAATAATTTTTTCATATTCTATTTTTAAGTGTTGTTAATAATTAGCTGTAATCTATTCAAGCAAATTGAGAAAATCAACTTTTTTGCAATTTTTTGATACCAATTCCTGGAAGGGAATTTGGTGTTACTTTACCTTGTATAATCTTTGTTCCATCAAATAAATCATTTTTAATTAATGTCGCACCATCTAAATCTGCCCAATCAACAAGTGGAGAAAGTTGCGAAGCTGCTGAAATACCGCAGGAAGTTTCAGTCATACAGCCGAGCATTACTTTCATTCCTAAAGATTTTGCAAGTAAAATCATTTTATGAGCTTCACGCATTCCTGTTGACTTCATCAATTTAATATTTATTCCGCTGTAAACATTTTTTGCTTTTGGTATATCTGATAACCGTTGAACTCCTTCATCTGCTAAAATTGGTATCGGACTTTTTTCAGTTAACCAAGCGAGGTCATCAATTTTTTCTTTTGGAAGTGGTTGCTCAATATATAATGCACCTTTTTCTTTTAAGTAGTGAATCATTTCAATTGCGTAATTTTTATCTTTCCAACCTTGGTTTGGATCTGCTGTGATTGGTTTATCAGTTATAGAACAAACTGTATCAATCATCTCTTTATCGTTCTCCTTGCCAAGTTTAATTTTAATTATTTTAAATTCGGCTGACTCTTTCATTTTTTCTCGAACAACTTCCGGTGTGTCAATCCCTATTGTAAAAACTGTAAATGGAGTTTTTTTTACATCGAGTCCATAAATATTATACCATGGTTGTCCTAATAATTTTCCAATCAAATCATGAAGTGCGATATCAACAGAAGCTTTCGCAGCCGGATTACCTTTATCAATTGCATCGATGTCAGCCAAAATAGTTTCAAGTTCAAATGGATTTTTATATTTCGACAAATTAACTTTTGAAAGAAATAAATTTGCAGTTTCATGCGATTCCCCCAAATATGGTGGCATTGATGCCTCTCCGTAACCAATTAATCCATCATATTCAATCTTTGTTAACATTACGGGAGTTGTGGTTCTGGACATTGCAGAAACTGTGAAAACGTGTTTTAATTCTAAGGTGTATGGTCTAAAGGAAAACTTCATTCTTTTTGAAGAATTAATTTTTGAAATCCCTTTTTCAAAAAATGCAAATGGTGATGCTAATATTAATGGTGTTGCAACTGTGGATTTAAGAAATTCTTTTCGATTCATTTTTAATTATTAAAACTGAGTTAAAAATTTGGCAAGCTTGAAATTTTAAGCAACATTAAGTTGTTCGTACGTAACTCGAACTGGTAGAATTACTACAGGAACTCCTTCTTGATAGAACTTTCTTTGTAAAGTAAAGATTGTGTAGTTATGCAACCATCGTGACAGGAAAGTATTTTCAGGAAAAACTAATTGTCCGCCAAAAAATACTGCATTAGGATATTTTTCTAAAATATCTGGAAGTTCTTTAATTACTTCTTCAACAACATCAGTTCCTACACACTGAATTGAGTCGGCGTAAAAACCATGATTTGAAATAAAGCTCTCATATTTTATTAAATCATCTCTAACTTTTTCTTTTAAATTGTCAACTTCTTTTACTCCCTTAAAATTACCCGCGTCTAAAATACCAACTTGAACAAAAACAAAATTTTTATAAATATTTGGGAATAATCTTATAACGTTTAAAACAGTGTGAAGTCCAAGTCCATTGAAACCATTTACAAGAAAAATTGCTGTTTGTGATTTTTCAAAAAATGGAGCTTTACGTTTTCGTTTTTTTGTTAATGATGATGATGTCTCAACAGCTTGCACAATTAAATTATCCAAACGACGAAGAAGCTTTGTAGTTTTTAAATAATGGCGTTTAGTAATAACAACTAGAAGAATTAGTCCGCCGGTTATTAAAAGAGTTAACCAACCACCTTCATAAAATTTGGTAATAACAACTGTCACAAGAATAAAGACACATAAAATTAATCCCGTTCCGCTAACAATCATTTTTCTTTTCCAATAGTTATCTTGATTTTTTTCTTTCCACCAATGTTTTACCATGCCAAGCATTGAAATTGAGAAAGTGATAAATACATTTATAGAGTACAAAACTATTAATGCTTTAACCGAACCACCTGTCATTAACATCATAACCAATGCGGACAATCCCATTAACAGCACTCCATTTTGAGTTACTAATCTATCGCTCAACATTGCGAAGCGTGATGGGAACCATCTGTCAATTGCCATGTTCGAAAGAACTCTTGGTCCACCAAGAAATCCTGCTTGTGCAGCGATGAATAAAATTCCAGCTTCCGATAGTAAAGTTAAAACGACAAATGGTGTTGCATATGCTCCCCATGAACTTGAAATTGATTCGAATAAAACTGCATTTAAAGTTTTTCCGGGAACATGTTTTACTTCATAAAGTAAATACGCTAACATCAAACCGAAAACTGTTACCGCGAGAGAAATAGACATGTACTTCATTGTTCGTTTGCCGGTTTTTACTTTTGGTTCGCGAAGAATTGGAAGTCCATTACTTACAGCTTCAATTCCTGTGTAAGTTCCGGCTCCCATACTATATGCTCTTAATAGAAGTGCTGCAACTCCAAAAAAACCAATTTCATAATTTGCTTTTTGTAAATCAACAAATGTATTTTGAAAAATATTAGTAAGATTAAAAAAATGTGTGGTAATAGAAAAACCAATTGCGAAAACATGTGTTAAAATAAAAACCAAAAATATAGGTAAAAGATAAATTATAGATTCTTTAATTCCCCGTAAATTAATAATTATAAGTAAAAATAGACCGAATGATGCAAAAAGTATTTTTGAAGAATGATATTCCATTGGAAAGAAACTAAATACAGCATCAGCTGCACTCGCAACTGAAATTGTAATTGTAAGTACATAGTCAATAATTAATGCGCATCCAGAAACCATTCCAATTGAAGGGCTGAGCAATTTACTCGCAACTAAATATCCACCACCGCCCGAAGGAAAGACTTCAATAATTTGTGAGTAACATGCGCTAATTATAAAAATTGTTATAGCAGTTGCAAGTGCTACTAGTATTGAAAGACTTGGATGAGAATGGAGAGCTAAATATGCTTCTTCTGGTCCGTAACTTGCTGATGAAAGTCCATCTGCTCCTAAACCAACCCATGCAAAAAAAGCAATTAATGAGATTGAGTGAAATATTTTTACATCAAATGGATTACGAGCTCCACCAATTATTAGTTTTTTAACCCTTTTATAAAAATTTTGTTTTTTTTCCTGTATCATCAATTTATGGAGTTCAAATTACAAAAATTTAGAGGAAGAAATAATTAATTATTTGGCTTATTACTTATATTGGTTATTAATACTTTATCAATTCTATTGCCATCCATATCAACGACTTCAATTTTAATGTCATTCCAAATAAAAAAATCCGATGATTTAGGAATCTTTCCCAATTTAGAAAAAATAAATCCACTTAAAGTAGCAAACTCTCCAGAATTATCTTCATCCATTGTTGAGTTGATTTTTAAAGTTGTTAAGAATTTTTGGATGTTCACGGATCCATCCATCAAATAAGAACCATCTATTCTCTTAATAATTTCATCTTCTTGCGATACTTGTATAACAGGAAAAAGGCCAAGAATATTTTCAATTATTTTATTTAAAAAAATTAATCCTTGTAAAGCCCCATATTCATCAACTACAAAACTAATATGCGAGTGTGTATTTTTAAAATGATTTAAAGCTTCAAGTGCCGAAGCAGTTTCAGGAATAAATGTTGGTTTAGAAATATATTTTTGGATTGAAAAACTTTGGTCAATTTCATTTTCCAAAAATATTTGTTTCACTGAAATAATTCCTGAAATATTATCGAGAGAATCTTCAAAAACTGGATAATTAGAAAATTGCGTCTCCTGAATTATTTTTAAAACTGAATCTTTTGTTGCATTAATTGGAATCCCAATAATTTCATGGCGGGGCAACATAAATGAAGAAACTTTATAATTTTTTAATGTAAGTGCTCGTTCAACTATATCATGTTCAGTTTTTTTAAAGATTCCTGCTTTTGTTCCCAAATCAATTAAAACACTTAATTCTTCTTGTGTTACAGGATATTCTTTGGAAGCCGAAAGTTTCAAAGATTTTGTAATGAACCAAGTTGTGCCACTTAATAAATTTACCATCGGTTTAAAAAATGTTTCGATTATTAATAATGGATGGGCTAAGGCTAAAGCAATTCTTTCTGAATATTGTAAAGCTAATTTTTTTGGAACTAATTCACCGAATACTAATGAGAAGAATGTAATAATTAGAATTACAACGAAATACGAAATTGGAATTGAATAATAATTTAAAAAGGGAACTGATTTGATAATCAAATTTACATCATCTGACAATAAAGTTACACCCACTGCGCCTGTTAATAATCCCACAATTGTAATGCCAATTTGAACTGTTGAAAGAAATCTTTCAGGAATTGAAATTAATTGCATAATAACTTTTGCATTTCGGTTTCCTTTGTTTGAAAGATGTTGCAATCGTATTTTGTTTGATGAAACAATTGCCATTTCAGCCATTGCAAAAATTCCATTTATAAGAATTAACAAAAAAATGATTATTATTTGAAGAATCATAACTTAAAGTACTATAAAAATTAACACGGAGCGAAACTATAAAACCCCAATAAAAATTATGAGAACTATACTATTATATCTTTTGTTTATTAACTCAGCTTTTTCTCAACAATTCATTAAATTGCTTGAAGAATATATTAAGTATGAATTGAATGATAAAAAAATTCCGGCAATATCAATCGCTATAATCGATTCTGATAAAACAATTTATGCAAATGGTTTTGGATTTGAAGATTCAAAAAAAACAAAATCTGCATCAGCTAATACAGTTTATCGTGTCGGTTCAGTTTCGAAACTTTTTACTGACATTGCGATTATGCAGCTTGTAGAAAAAAAAGAAATCGATATTGATCTTCCAGTTTCAACTTATTTACCGGAATTCAATCCTAAAAATCCATTTGGGAAGCAAATTACTTTACGACATATAATGACACATCGATCGGGATTAGTTAGAGAATCTCCAGTTGGAAGTTATTTTGATGCAACCGAACCATCAATAAAACAATCTGTTGAGAGTATTTACAATTCAACAATTGTTTATGAACCGGAAACAAAAATTAAATATTCCAACGCGGCAATTAACACTGCAGGTTTTGTAATTGAAAAAATAAAAAACCAACCATTTCACGATTATATTTCAGAAAAACTTTTAGATAAACTTGGAATGAAAAATTCTTCTTTTCGAGTTACTCCAACTGTGAAAGATAATCTCGCTGATGCAATAATGTGGAGTTATGATGGAAGAGAATCAATTGCGCCAAATTTTCGTTTAGGAATTGAAGCAGCGGGAAATTTATATTGTTCAGTAAACGAAGCTGCAAAATTTATAAAAATGTTGGCTTCAAATGGAATGTCGGGAAATGAAAAAATACTTTCCCCATCAACATTAAAAGAAATGTACACGGTTCAATATTCAAAAAATAAATCTGGATTCGGAATTGGGTTTTCTGTAGATCAGTTAGACGGGCATAAAAAAGTTGGTCATGGAGGTGCAGTTTTTGGTTTTGCTACTTCATTTTCTTATTTGCCTGAAAAAAAAATTGGTGTAATAGTTGCGGCTTCAATGGATGTTGTTAACTCAACAACAGATAGAATTGCAAACTATGCACTAAGATTAGTTTTGGCTGAAAAAGAAAAAAGAGAATTTCCGAGACCATTAAAAACTTTTCCACTTACCCAGCTTCAAATTAAAAAATTAACAGGATTGTACGAAAGCAGTATTGGCAAAATTGAATTCTTAAAAAGAGGGGATAAAATAATTCTACAATCACCAAATTTAAGAGCAGAAGTTCGTTCACTTGCATATAATTCTGACACATTAATGTTTGATGACAAACAAACTTTCGGAGCAAAATTTTATCCAACTGACAAAAGTTGGAATTCAATTATTTTTGGAGGTGATATTATAAAACGAGTTAAAAATAATAAACCTTCAAAAATTCCAACTCACTGGGAAGGATTGATTGGTGAATACGGATTCGATCATATTCCACTTTATATTTTAGAAATGCATGGAAAACTTACAGCTCTAATTGAATGGACAGAATTTGATCCTCTTACAGAAATTTCAAAAGATGTTTATGCTTTCCCAAATTATAATATGTATCACGGAGAAAAAATAATTTTTGAACGAGACAAAAATGGAAAAGCAATTTCTGCAACTGCTGCAGGAATTAAATTTGAAAGAAGAAAAATTGATGGAGAAGATGGCTCAACTTTTAAAGTTGTACCTTTAGATTCTTATAATAATTTGTATAAAAAAGCAATTGAATCAACTCCACCAATTGAAACAAATAAAATGAGTGATTCAAAACTTGTTGAAATGCGTTCACTTGATAAATCAATTCAGTATGATATTCGATATGCTTCAACAAATAATTTTATGGGAACTCCATTTTACAAATCCAGTAAAGCGTTTTTGCAATCGGATGCGGCGAATGCTTTAGTTCGTGCGCAAAATATTTTAAAAAAATATGGATATGGATTATTAATTCATGATGCATACAGACCTTGGTATGTTACAAAAATGTTTTGGGATGCAACTCCCGTTGAACAAAGAATATTTGTAGCTGAACCTGCGAAAGGTTCGCGGCATAATCGTGGTTGCGCAGTTGATATTACTTTATATGATTTGGAAACAAAAAAACCAGTTGACATGGTTAGTGGTTATGATGAATTTGGTCCGCGCGCTTTTCCAGATTATCCCGGAGGAACTACATTGCAGCGTTGGCACAGAGAATTATTACGCACAACTATTGAACAAGTTGGCTTTAATGTTTACGAATGGGAATGGTGGCATTTTGATTATCAGGGATGGCAAAATTATCCAATTTATAATAAAACTTTTGAGGAATTAAATTAGTTATGAAAAAATTAATTCTGTTAATATTTTTTCTTCCACTAATTTCGAGCTCTCAAGGAACTTGGTTTTTCAGCAATCGAACTCATCCGGAATTAAATTGGAAAACAATCACATCAAAAAATTTCAGAATTCATTATCATACTGAAATAGAAGAAATTGCAAAAAAGGGAATTGATATTTCAGAAGCGATTCTACCATCTTTGTTGAAGCAAGTAAAATTAGAAAAAATTGGGACGATAGATATTACATTCACTGCTGAAGATGAAATCATGAATGGTTTTGCAAACTGGAATAACAATGTAGTTATTTGGGTTGATCAAAATGATGCTGCGCTTTGGTTGGAAGATGAAAAATGGTTAACACAAGTTGTATCGCACGAACTTCAACATGTTGTTCTTCTGAATTCGATAAAAAGTTGGCTACCTGAACCATTTGGAATTCTTTTATCGGGAACACCAAGTTGGTTTATTGAAGGATCAGCTGAATATTTTACAGAACGATGGCGGCCATATAGATCGGACATTAAACACAAATATAGTTTTCTTCGAAATGAATCAGATAAAATGGATCCGCATGATGATGGATTTTCGAAATTATTATATATGTCTCATCGCTTCGGAGATTCAGTTATTTATTCAATTGTTCACAATAGAAATAGTGTAGGGGTTTTCTTTTTTGACGATGCTTTCAAATTAAAAACAGGAATTTCAGTTGAACAATTTAACGAGGAGTGGCGAAGAGATATGAGTACTTCTTTTTTTGGATATCGCGCTCAAAAAGAAAGATATGAGGATGTTGGAAAAATTATTTCACTTCCTTTGAAAAAAAGTTTTGCTTTCCGATTAGCAGAAGACAGTATCCACATTGCAATTATAGGGGAAATGGATGATTGGCAAATGGATAAATCTTTAATTATAGCTGAACAAGAAACAACGCAGGAAAAATCTTTTTTCCAAAAAATATTTTCTAACAAATCAAAAGATTCAGTTAAGCAAGCTCCAAAATATTTATTTAAAGAAATTGATAATGGAGAATTCCATCCTTCGATGGATTGGTCAAGAAATAATCAGTACCTCGCATATTCAAAATACCATTACGATGAAAATCAGTCGATGACTTACGATATCAAAATTTATGATACAAAAATTTCAGAATCAAATTGGATTACATCTACAGTTCGTGCAACTTATCCAGTTTTTGTTCCAAATAAAGAGGAAATAATTTTTGTATCACACAATAATAGTGTAGCAAATTTGTTTTTATATGATCTTAAAAAGAAAACAAAAAGAAAATTAACTGACTTTAAAGCCGAAACAGAAATTATTACTCCTTCGATTTCTTCAGATGGAAAACAAATTGCATTTGCATTATCTCAAGAGGATGGAAATGTAAACATTGCTCTTTATAATTTTGAAACTTCAAAAATAAATATCATTACAAGAAATCCGGAAGCAGAATCAAGACCGATTTGGAGCAGTGATAATAAGTCAATTACTTTTACTTCTCACAAAGGAGGAACACTAAATCTTCACACAATTAATTTGGAAAATGATTCGCTAAAACAAATTACTGATGTTGGAGATGGAATCAGCGCGGTTCAACAAGCTCCAAATTCTACACTACTTATTTCAATTATACTTCCGGAGAAAGATTCTGCAAAATTAGTTTTAGTCGATCCAAATAGAATTGCAAAACTTACAGATTTATCAATGAACCCATTTTATTGGGATTGGAAAACTGCGGGATCACAGATAAAACTACCGAAAAATTTCGCACGACAATCCAACACGCAAATAGAAAAATATTCGTTAATCAATAATTTGAAACTTTATTCATGGATTGTAATTCCAATTATTTTTTCGTCAAGTAGCGGTGCAACTGGTGCATTTTTATTATCCGATCCAATGATGAGAAATATAATTGGAGTTACCGGACAATTGACAAATGGTGTAGAAAGAGAACAACAAATTTTATTGTCTTATATAAACGCAATGTATTGGCCCTTACTTTCGGTTGAAGTTGGGAAAAATTCAACTTCCAAATATAGAAATTACGATCAAAGTTTGAGTGGACTAAATGAAAATGTTGATCTTCTAAAAATTTCAGGATCGATTCCAAGTAATTTTGGGGATGCAATGAATTCTGATCATACATTTAGTTTTGGAATTAAATTCCAAAAACGAAGTGTTGAAAGTATGTATGACAAGATTGAAAATAATAAACCGGTTTACAGAAATAAATTAGAAAATAAAATATTACCAATTCCGGAAAATGCTGAAGAGGGAATTTTATTATTAAAATACAGATGGCTTGACAAACGACCTTTTACAAATGTTGATTGGTTCCCAACGCAAGGAAAAGGATTAAAAGTTCAATTTGAAAATGCAAATTCAAAACTATTTGGAAATTTTAATTATACAAAAATAACATCGGACGCTTATTTAAATTATCCAATTTCGAAACGATTAATTTTTTATGGAAGAGTAAAAAGTGAAATATTAAGTGGCAAAGCACCTTCGCAAGATTATATTGGAATTACAAATGACCCAGCAAGTTATTATCCATGGCAAACAGAAGATATTTCTTCTTTAATTCAATATGATGAAAACCATTCACTGCGAGGTTGGGATAATATTAGATTGGGAGATAGATTAATTTTTGGTTCAATTGAAATACGGTTCCCAATTGCTGAAAAACTTCCGTTAAATATTTTTGGAATTACAATCGGTTCATTAAGTATTTCATCAGTGAATGATTTTGGAAATGCTTGGTATTCTAAAAGTGAAATAAAACCAAAAATAATTATTACAACTGGTTATGAAATGAAGTTCGCTCTAAAATTTGGCGATTTTGCATTATTTAATTTTGCTTATGGACGAGCTCATCCGCGACATGAACCAAGCAAGGATGAAGAATATTTTAGACTATCACTTATAAATCCATATTAAAATAAAAACGGGATACGAAGTCCCGTTTAGTGTTACGAAAAAAATATTTATTTAATCTTTAATAATTTTTACTTGAATTTCTTTTTCATCAGAATCTAAGCCGTCATCATTGTCGTTAGTGCCGTACCAATATCCATAACCCGAATCGTTAACTTCAATATCAAATTTTTCACCACCACCAAAACCATGGTTCATTCCAGAACTAGAAGAATGCATAAAACGCATTTTCGCTCTTAAGTTTCCAGCTTGTTTTCTTTTATTTAAAACTACTTTCCAAAGTTTTTTCTGTTCAGCATTTAATAAATCATTTACTTTAAACCATGAATCAAGTCGATTAGTAAATAATGCAGATGTTTTATCAAATGATTCTTTGATTTTCTTTTCAACTGATGATTTATCAATATTTTCAGATTTTAATAGTGAAGCAATTTCAAGTTTTAATAAAGCAAGCTTTGCTCGTAATTCAATTGCATTCTTTTTGGTTTCAAATTGAATTTTTTCAACTTTAAATTTTTGTTCTTCAGTTAAATTTAATTTTTTCAAAAAGCCTTCTTTACCATTAGCTGTAACAATTATCTTTTTTATACCTTTTGGTGATCCTTCAAAAATTTCTTTGTCTCCTGATCCAATTCTTTTGATAACTATTTCTTTTCCTTCTCTTTCAATTTTGCCATCTTTGTTTATTTTAATATCTTTTTCATTTTGCGCGAAGATAGAAACAACAGAGAAGAGTATTACTGCTAATAAGTTTTTCATTTTATTTATTTCTTCAATTAATTTTATTATTTACAAGTTAGATTCATATTATCTAAAAAGGTTTAAGTTGCTAATTTTTTTTATTACAACTGCATAAATCAAGCTAACAACACCTTTAACTATAATTTCACCTAAAATTAAACCCAATAAAATTGCAGTTGAATAGACGTTATAGAATGCTAATAAATTAAAAAAAGCACTATCAAGCGGAATACTTACGGCATTACTTCTTGCAACTCGCGAAAACCAATGACGATTTATGAAAGTTTGATAAACTTCGGTATCAGTTATTTCAGAAATAATTATTGAGCAGAAAGATGCAATTAAAATACGCGTTGGGATTTCCCAAATAAATGAAAATAATGCATTTATAATTGCTGTGAGAATAATAATTAGATAAACTTTTTTTCTACCAAGTGAATGAATTCTATCACGTTGTGTAAAAGTGATTCCAAAAATTAGCGTTCCGACTGAAACCCATGCAAAAGTAGAAATTGGTAAAAACCAAGTTGCTGTATAATTTGCACAAACAATACTTGCTACATAAATCAAAATATTAAAAATCACTTTGCAGAATTTAAAAAGATTGCAATTATTAATGTTAATAGTTTCATAAGAGGTTATTGGTTTAAATTATAACTACCAATTAAGTAAAGTTTGTAATTTATGCAAGTATATTTTTAATTTATTTTGAAATTTTTATCTTAATTATGTAATAAAACAATCGTATTTTTGGCAAATGAAAATAATAATTATTACACTATTAATATCAGCTTTGCAATTGTTTGCAAGTGATTCGTTAATAAATATAAATGAAAAGTATATTTCCAATTTAAAACAATTAACTTTTGGTGGTTTAAATGCTGAAGCATATTTCTCTTCGAACGGAAAAGAAATAGTTTTTCAAGCAACTAAGGGAAATTTAAAATGCGATCAAATTTTTACAATGAATTTAAAAGGTGAAAATGAAGTTATAATTTCAACTGGAAAGGGAAGAACTACTTGCGGTTATTTTATTCCCGGAACAGATAGAATTGTTTATGCTTCAACACATGCTGCAGCAGATGATTGCTTGCCTGATGCTGATCGTTCAAAAGGATATGTTTGGGCAGTTTTTGATGAGTATGATATTTTCACAGTTAAAAAAGATGGAACTGATTTAAAGCAATTAACTACCACAATCGGTTATGACGCAGAATGCACGGTTTCGCCGGATGGTAAAAAAATAATTTTTACTTCTTCGCGAGATGGCGATCTTGAATTATATGAGATGAATATCGATGGCACAAATCAAAAGCGAATTACATTTGATAATGGATATGATGGAGGAGCATTTTATTCGAACGATGGAAAACAAATTATTTATCGTGCACATCATCCGATTTCAATTGAGGATAAAAAATTAGGAGAAGATTTACTTTCAAAGGAGTTAGTTAAACCTTCTCAAATGGAACTTTTTATTATGAATAGTGATGGATCAAATAAAAGGCAACTTACAAATAATGGTGCTGCAAACTTTGCACCCTATTTTACGAAGAATGGAAAAAAAATTATTTTTTCATCAAATGTAGGTGATCCAAATAAATTTAATTTTGACCTTTTTATTGTTGATACTTCAGGAGCAAATTTAGAACAAATTACATTTACAGATGGGTTTGATGGGTTTCCAATGATTTCTCCTGATGAAAAAAAAATAATATTTGCATCAGCACGCGGAGCAAAATCCAGAAGAGAAATAAATATTTTTCTAGCAGATTGGAATTACAAGAATATTAAAAAGAATGTTACGCCTAAGTAGGTTTCTCACTTTTTCAATTCACCTAATTTTTTACCTTCTATTTGGAGGCTTAGTTAATTTATTAATAATTCCATTTACAAAACCTCTTCGTAGAAAAATTATATCAAAGCTTACGCAATCTTGGGCAATTGGAATGTGCTGGATTTTTAATATTGAAATTAAAGTTGAAGGAAAAAATAATATTAAAAGTAAAGAATCATATTTGATTGTTGCGAATCACTTAAGCTATTTTGATATATGTTTAATAGGAGCTGTAATTCCAACTCAATTTGTTGGTAAAAAAGAAGTTATTAGGTGGCCTATTTTTGGTTGGCTCAGTTTGATCGGTGGAGTTATTTTTATTGACAGATCAAAACTTACTCAAGGTGCGTCGCGGGCAAAAATTGTTGCGGATTCTTTATTAAAAGGAAATTCAGTTGTTGTATTTCCGGAAAGCACAACTTCAAACGGAGATAAACTTTTACCATTCAAACCATCTTTTTACCTTGCTGTTATTGAATCGAAAAAACCAGTTCTTCCTTTGACAATTACTTTTGGTTCAATTAATGGTAAACAATTTAAAAACGAAGAAAAAAAATTTTATGCCTGGTTTCAATCGGAAACATTTTTTGGACACGGTTTTAGAATGTTGACTGTACGGAAAATTGTTATGAATTTAATAATTCATAAACCAATTTATCCTGAAGAAGGAATGGATGCGAGAACGATTATGAAGTTAAGCCAAGAATCTGTGCAAAGTGGATTGCCAAGTTTAAACTAAATAATTTTTTCGAAACTTTTATATTTTATGGGAGAATAGATTTTTCGAAATCCTCAAATTATGAATAGCAATTTTTCTTTTTATTTTCTAAAACGTGAACCGAGTATAAAATCAGATTCACCTCCGTTACTTTTATTACTACACGGATATGGAAGTAACGAGGCAGATTTATTTTCATTTGCCGAAGAACTTGATCCAAGATTATTAATTATTTCGATTCGAGCACCGCAACAATTAGGTCCACATCAATTTCAATGGTTTGCACTTAAATATAGTAAAGAAGTTATTGACGCCGACCTTGAACAAGCTCAAAAAAGTTGCGAACAAATAATTAAATTTATTGATGAAGTAATAACCGAATATAAAGTTGATGCAAAAAAAATATTTTTATTGGGATTTAGCCAAGGAGCAATGATTTCTTTACACACCGCTTTGGTATTTCCAGAAAAAATAAATTCTGCAATAATACTGAGTGGAAGATTTACAAGTATAACTTTTGAAAAAAAGAAAAGTGATTCCGAATTAAAACATCTCAAAATTTTTATGGTTCATGGTTTACATGATGAAGTTATTCCAATTACAAGAGCGCGCGACTCGAAATTATTATTAGAAAAATTACCGATTGAACTAACGTACAAAGAATATAATATGGGGCACTGGATCGACAACGATAGCTTTCGGGATTTTAGTATTTGGCTATCTTCAAAAATTGATAATTAACTTAAACTGGTTTTTGTAATTCCTTTTTTAAGTACATACCACTATTTACAAGTTCATTTTTTTGTTTGTAATAAAAAAATAAATTACTCCCTTTAAAAAACCATTTACCATCTTTAAAGTTCATTGAGAATTTCTTTTTATCACTTTGTTTTGGTTTATCATTTTTAGTTTCTTTTTGAGTTGGCTCAATTACTAAATTACCATTCTCAACTTTCCAAGTTCCATCGGTCTTTCTTGTAGATTTTGCACTCTTCATATTGAACTTGCCATCTTCTAAAAAACTCATTATGGTTTTATTAGAATCCATTGAAGCTTTTATTTTTTTTGCTGCAAATAATTTATACATCTGCTTTTCAAAAAAACCAAGATCGGACATTTTATCTATTTCAAAACTATCGGGATCAAATGATAAATACCAATCGCCAATAATCTGTTCCTTATTTAATTGATAAGCTGGATTAGAAATTAATAGCAATAAATAAAATAATAATAAGTTCATCATCGTTAAATTATTTAATTCCTCTTGAACCATTTTCCCAAGCTGGATATAAATTAAACATATCCATTTGAGATCTAAGCGAAGTGTTTTCTATTACTTTTTGAACCTCAGCTCTCGATTGTCTTGGAAGTTTTACATTTTCATTTGCAAAATACCAAACAACTGCAGCAGTTACAGCGCCATTAATTCGCAGTTGGCGTAAATCTACTTTATCATAAGTATCAGATTCTGCATGATAAGTTGGACCATAAAATTGTGGTTCATGATTCCCAACAATATTCGGAACTCCGTGCAACATAAAATCGTAATTATCAGTTCCGACAACTGGCTCTTCTAAATTATTAAATGGACCAAAACCTGAAACTGGTTTTAAAGATTTTTCAAGTTCATTCATAACATCTTGTCGGCCATTTACAAAAAATCCATTAATTCTTCCACTTCCAATATCAATAGAACCAACCATAACATGATTAGCCATTTCATTCAAATGTGTATTTGTATATCTCCACGAACCGATCATTCCTTGTTCCTCGCCATTCCATAAAACAAATCTAATTGTTCGTTCCGGCTTAAGTCCAAGTTTTTTTATTTGTCGCGCCATATCAATCATCATTGCAATATTGCAACCATTGTCATTTGCACCTTGACCAAGATCCCACGAATCAAGATGAGCTCCAATCAAAACAATTTCATCAGGTTTTGTTCTCCCTTTTATTTCACCGACAACATTGAAACTTTTATATTCTCCTCCATCTTCGATTTCAGATTTTATATTGACTGATAAATTTTTTCCAAGTTTAAGTAATCTAATAATTCTCGCTCCATGTTCACGAGCAACAGAAAAAAGTGGTGTTTTATTTTCATCTCCTTGCGATGCATTGTGTCGAAACATTGTCATTGTCGGTCTGGAACCCACATAAAGAATTCCTTTCACACCGGATGAAATAGAATACTTTTCAATTTTTGCTGAATTGGCATAATCAACGAAAAGTCCATCGATATCTTTTAACTCGTCAGAATCGATTACTAAAAATTTATCTTTCATTTTGGAATTTATTTTTTTCAATTCCTCGTCAGTTCCTTTTCCACCACTAATAAGTTGTCCGATAAAATTTCCATTTTTACTTCCAATTGAAAATGGCATTGCAACAATTCTTATTTGGAAGTTTGCATCTCCTGAAACAGTTGCTTCAGTTTTCTTTTCAAGCCAAACTCGTGGCATTCCAAATGCTTCTTTTTGTGCAGAAATTCCAGCGTCATGAAATTTTTTTAATCCCCATTCAACTGATTCCAAATTACCTTTAGAACCTGTTGCTCTTCCTCCAATTACATCACATAATTCTTGCAAATCTTCCTCTAATGGTGATTCACCAATCATTGCCGAAATTAATTGTTGTGTTTGTGCCGATTGGCTATACAACGAAAAACTTGCAAAGAAAAATAATAAAATGTATTTAGTTAATAACTGTTTCATCAAAGCTCCTTTTTAATAATTCAAAGAATAAAGAAAATCAATGAAAAGAACAAGGATTGTTTTAAAAATTTATTTTCAAGTTTAACTCAAAATATTACTTTCACAATAACTCAAAATCATGTAATTTCAAAATCTTAACGCACCCGTAGCTCAACTGGATAGAGCATCGGTCTTCGAAACCGAGGGTTGGGGGTTCGATTCCCTCCGGGTGTACTGTTATTAAAAAAAACTAAAGGAGCTTTAATTATGAGAAATATTTTAACTTTTATGTTTGCATGTTGTTGGCTTTACAATTCTTCGGCTCAAACTTTTCCTGTAGAAGGAATTCGTTCAAATCAACCGGGAATTCATGCATTAACAAATCTTACTATTATAATTTCGCCAACGAAACGCATTGACAAAGGAACAATTTTAATTTCCGATGGAGTGATTCGTGAAGTTGATGAGAATGTTACAATCCCTGTAAACGCGCGTAAATGGGATTGTACGGGACTTACTGCTTACGCAGGATTTATAGATGCTTCAAATGATTATGGCCAACCGAAACGTCCACAACCAACACCTGGTGGCGGAAGTCAATTTATGATGCAGCAATCTCAACCAGTTGTTCCTCGTGGTTCACTTTATTGGAACAATGGAATTCGACCGGAATTTTCTGCTTCTGAAAATTTTATGCCCGATAAAGATGCTGCAGAAAAACTTCGCGCGCTTGGTTTTACATCTGTAAATTCTTCTCCAATAAGTGGACTTATAAAAGGTACAAGTGCAGTTGTTAATCTTGGAGAAGGGAATACTCATTCACAAATTTTAAATTCAAATGTATTTCAACATATCTCTTTTGATCGTGAACCAATGTCGCAAGGTTATCCAAATTCTTTAATGGGAATAATTTCTATTGTTCGCCAAACTTTACTTGACGGTGAATGGTATTCGAAAGCGCAAGCTGCTTACAAAAAAAATTCTACTCAGCAAAAACAAGAAGAGAATTCTTCACTAGCAGCTCTCGATCCTTCATTAACAAATAAACAGAAAGTTGTTTTCGAAGCTAACGATGAATTAAATTTACTTCGAGCAGGATCTTTGGCAAAAGAATTTGCTCTTTCATATATACTTCGTGGTAATGGATTTGAGTATCGCCGAATTGCAGCAATTAAAGAATTAAATGTTCCGATTATTTTACCTATTAATTTTCCAGATGCACCAAATGTAGAAACCCCGCAACTCGCTTTAAATGTTGAACTTGACGATTTACGTCATTGGGATTTTGCACCAGAAAATCCATTGAAACTTAAAAATGCAAATATCAATTTTGCATTTACAACTTCGCAATTAAAAGATGTATCGAAGTTCAGAGAAAATGTAAATCTCGCAGTTAGCAGAGGTTTGAAAAAAGAAGATGCTTTAGCTTCACTTACAACAATTCCAGCAGAATTATTAGGAATCCAAAATTTAGTTGGAACAATTGAAATTGGGAAAATTGCAAATTTAGTTTTAACAAATGGAGATTATTTTACAGAGAAAACAAAAATAAGAGAAACTTGGATTGCTGGAAAAAGATATGAAGTTAAAGCAGCACCAAAAATCGATCCGCGAGGTACTTGGTCTGTTCAACTTGGAAATTCAATTGATACTCTTTCATTCGAAATTACTGGAGAAGTTGAAAGTCCAGCGGTAACAATTTCACATAATAAAATAAAAGTAAAACCAACAATTACTAAAACAGATGCTTCAACTTTAATTCTTTCTTTTTCGGGAGATTCATTAAATATGAAAGGTGTTGTTCGACTTACTGTGAATGTTGAAAAAAATACATTTGCAGGAAATGGTGAACTTGGCGATGGTACGCAAATATTTTGTACCGGAATTTTGAAAAATGCATTTGTTGAAAAACCTGATACAACAAAACCAAAATTAGTAGAAAAATCTTCTTTTGAAATTGTCTATCCCGAAGGTGCATTTGGATATTCAAAACCACCCGAACAACCTGAGTTTGTACTTTTCAAAAATGCAACTGTTTGGACTTCAGAAGATGCGGGAGTTTTGCAAAACACCGACCTTCTTCTTGAAGAAGGAAAAATAAAAAAAATTGAAAAAAATATTCCTGCACCAAAAAATGCAATTGTAATTGATGCAACTGGAAAACATATTACTCCCGGTTTAATTGATTGTCATTCTCACGCAGCAATTTCTGATGGTGTGAACGAATCTGGACAAGCGATAACTTCTGAAGTAAGAATTGCAGATGTAATTAATTCCGATGATATGAGTATTTATCGACAACTTGCCGGTGGATTAACTTCTGCAAATTTATTGCATGGTTCTGCAAATGCAATTGGTGGACAAAATCAAATTATAAAACTTCGCTGGAGTTTATTGCCAGAAGATTTAAAAATAAAAGAAGCGAAATCAGGAATTAAATTTGCTCTCGGTGAAAATCCAAAACAATCCAATTGGGGAGATATGAATACAACAAGATATCCTCAAACAAGAATGGGTGTTGAACAAATTATTCGCGATGAATTTCGTGCGGCACAAGATTACAAACTTGCAAAAGCAAATTCTGCAAAAAATCCAAATTTAATTCCTGTAAGAACAGATTTGGAATTAGAAGCACTCGAAGAAATTCTCGATGGAAAAAGACTTGTTCATGCGCATAGTTATAGACAAGATGAAATTTTAATGTTAGTACGTGTTTCCGATGATTTTAATTTTAGAATCGCAACTTTCCAACATGTGCTTGAAGGTTATAAAATTGCAGAAGAATTGGAAAAACATAAAATTGGTGCATCTTGTTTTAGTGATTGGTGGGCTTATAAATATGAAGTTGTTGATGCAATTCCGTATGCAGGAACAATTATGAATAATGTTGGTGTAAATGTTTCATTCAATTCTGATTCAAATGAAATGGCGCGCAGAATGAATTTGGAAGCAGCGAAAGCAGTTCGTTACGGTGGAATGAGTGAAGTCGATGCATTAAATCTTATAACAATAAATCCCGCAAAACAATTACAATTAGAAAATAAAATTGGTTCATTAAAAGTTGGCAAAGATGCAGATGTTGCAATGTGGAGCGCATCTCCTCTTTCAACAACAGCTATTTGCGAACAAACTTGGATTGATGGAAGAAAATATTACGATCGCAAAAATGACGATCAATTGAAAATTGAAGTTGCAAAACAACGGACTGAACTTGTTCAAAAAGTTCTTCGAACTAAAAAATCACCAACATCAACACCAACACCGCCAACTCTTCCACGCAGAAGTTATTCTTATGATTGCGATGGAGAAATTGGTGTAGGAGGAACACGATAATGAAAACACTTAAATTATTTTTTACAATTTTATTAACATCAACAATTTTATTTTCATCAGATCAAATTCCTGGGAAAAAACAATCCAAACCAATTGCATTGACTAATGGAATAATTCATACAATTACAGGACCAACTTATTCAAAAGGAACAATTCTTTTTGAAAATGGAAAAATTACTGCGATTGGAGAAAATGTTTTAATCCCTGCGAATGCTGAAAAAATAGATTTGTATGGTAAACATGTTTACCCCGGATTAATTAGTGCAACTTCACTTGTTGGTCTTGTAGAACTTGAAGCAATTCGTTCAACACGCGACAATATAGAAACCGGAAAATTCAATCCGAATGTTCGTGCTGAAATATCCGTGAATCCTGATGGCGATTTAATTCCAACTACAAGAGCAAATGGATTTTTGTTAACTCACACAATGCCAGAAGGTGGAATTGTAAGTGGGAAAAGCGCAGTTTTAAAAATGGATGGCTGGACACATGAAGATATGACTCTTGATGCACCAACTGGACTTGTAATTAATTGGCCAAATATGAGAACAAGTCAATCTCAATTTGTTCGAACTACAGAAGATGAACAGAAAAAAGAGAGAGAAAAAGATTTAGTTGCATTGCGAAATCTTTTTGAAGATGCAAAAGCATATCAACTTTTGAAAAAAAATGGAGTAGCAAAAACTGATCTAAAGTTAGAATCAATGGAGCCATTTATTTCTGGCAAAAAACTATTATTCGTTGTAGCAAACGATCAATTACAAATTGAAGCTGCAGTTCAATTTGCAAAAGAGCAGGGAGTTAAAATTGTAATTGTTGGCGGAAGAGATGCAGTTTACGTAACTGATTTATTGAAAAAAGAAAATGTTCCGGTAATTTTGTCGGAAATATATTCGCTTCCAGCTCGTCGTTGGGAAGATCCGGATTACAATTGGGAATTACCAAAAAAATTATACGACTCCGGAATTCAATTTAGTATTTCTGTTCAAAATGAAAATTCTCAGGAACGCAATACAGCGTTTTATGCCGGCTTCGCTGTTGCACATGGTTTACCAGCAGACGAAGCTTTGAGATCGTTAACGATTAATGCAGCTAAAATTCTTGGTATTGAAAATAAAGTTGGAAGTTTAGAAGTTGGAAAAGATGCAACGTTATTTGTTTCAACAGGAGACCCACTCGAAGTTATGAGCAATGTTACGAATGCATATATTGACGGTCGAATTGTTGACTTAACAAGCAAACATACAATTCTTCGTGATAAATATATTCGTAAATATGAAGACCTAGGAGTTTTGAAAAAGAAACTAAATTAAATTTTAATTCTTTTTTGCACCTTGGGAAATCCATAAATCAATAATTCGGATTTCTTCGGGAGTTAATCTTTTTCGTTTTGTAATTGGCATTTGTTCGCCAAAAATTGGATCTGGTTTTAGTTTAAATGAAAGAGAGCTTTCATTTACTTTATATGGAATAATAGGAGATCCATGTTTTCCGCCTAATTTCATACTTTCGTAATTTTCTAAAATTAACATACTTGGATTTTCTGCATCAACTGCATGGCAAGGTAAGCAACGACTCTGAATTAAAGGAAAAACATCTTTACTGAAAGAAATTTTTTTCTTTGATTTATTTTGACCAAATAAAATAAATGGGAAAAGTAAAATAATAAATTTAATATTTCTAATTTTCATCTCTCAAATATATTACTGTCTTAACAAAATTACAAACATACAAAATTGCAACTACTATCATAAAGAAGTATTTTAACAGAAATGAGAGAGTTACCGCAAAAAATTTTAGTAATAAGATTAAGTTCAATTGGGGATATTGTTTTAACTTCACCTCTTTTAAGAATACTTAGAAAAAAAGTTGGGGATAATGCTCGTATAGATTTCGCAATCAAAAAAGAATTTTCTGAACTCGTAAAATCTAGTCATCACATAAGTGTTGTGCATGAACTCGACACCTCAGTTGGATTTAAAGGATTGAAAGAGCTAAAAGAAAAAATTCAAATTGAGAAATATGATTTAATTGTTGATCTACAAAATAACCTCAGGTCAATTTATTTAAGAAATCTAATTGGTGTAAGTGATGTAGTTAGTGTAAATAAAATGATTTGGGAAAGAATTCAACTTGTATATTTTAAAAAAAATATTTATCCAAAAATATTTCCAGTTTCTGAAAGATATATTTCTACACTTCAAGAATATGGGATTGAAGATGACGGAAAAGGATTAGAAATATTTATACCAGATGAAATACAATTTGGGATAGCGAGTAAAATTGCAACTTTGAAATTAAAGAATTATGAGAAAACGATTGCACTTTGTCCTGGTGCAAAACACAATACAAAGCGTTGGCAAAAAGAAAAATTTGCAGAATTGGGAATTAAACTTGCGAATAAATTTCATGCAAAAATAATTCTTTTCGGAGATAAAAATGACGAATCAATTTGCAGTGAGATTTCAAAGACGATAAATAACGCAATTCCAAATTCAGGCACAGATTATTCGGGACAATTTACAATTTTACAAACAGCTGCTGCAATTGAATTTTGTGATGTAGTTGTATCAAACGATTCTGCTTTGATGCATATTGCAGCTGCAAAACAAAAACCAGTTGTTGCAATTTTCGGATCAACTGTAAAAGAATTTGGTTTTATTCCATTTCAAACAATATTTACTATTGTCGAAAGAAATGACGTTCCTTGCAGACCATGTTCACATATTGGGAAAGCAAATTGCCCAAAAGATCATTTTAATTGTATGAATCTGATTTCGACAGAAGAAGTGTTTGTAGAAATTAAAAATATATTAAGCTGATGAATTTACAAATTAGCGATGAAACAAAATCCTTTATTAATGAGGTAAATATATTTTCAAAAAATAGATTACAAAAAATAGAAGATCTTGAAATATTAGCTGAACTTTCCGAAAAAGATAATAATCAAAATGTGTTTAATGATATTATTTTTATTTCTAAATTTATGACGAATGCACTTACTATTATGAAAAGGATTGGTGTTGCTGGTGATGGATATGATAAACTAATCACTGAATATAATAAAGGCATGAATGACGTAAAATCAAAAATAGAGTTAATAATTAATAATTTAGATTCGGAAAAAAAAGATAGATTCAATAAAAAGTATTTTCAAATTACACACGAATCTATTAGCAACTTTGTAATATTATTGAGTGATCTAACTTGGGTAAAAAATTGGAAGCTGGGATTCAAAAAATAGTTGCACTATTTATAAATGAAAAAAGATAAATTAATATTATTACTTCTTGCAGTTGGACTTGTGTTGTGGATTAGCGGAGTAGCAACGAAACTTTTTATCAGTTCCGAAATGTTGTCGGGAAAAAATTTTGCATTTGCACCACCTGCTTCATTAAGTTCAGAAAGAATATTATATTCGCTCATAGCAAAAAGTACCATAATGTATATTTTAGGATTTGTGCTGACTCTTTTATTTTCAATATTATTTATCAAAGAAAAAAAGTACACTCTAAAAAAAGAAGGGTGGCTTTTGATATCAATATTAATATTAATTGTTTTTCTGCCAGTTGAACTTTTTACAATTTGGATTGATTTAAAATTTATTCAATTAGAATTTTCCCAAAATGTTGATATTAATGAATTACGAAAACTTTTTGTTCACAGAGTACATGCATTGGTCGGCGCACCATATATGGCACTTATGGGATATTCTACAATAATTATTTTTACAATATTTAAACCATTAAAAAAGATAAATTAATATGTCTTTAGAAAAAATTTTAGAAGAATTAGAAGAACTTGGTGCTTCATTTGATATTTCAATTAGATATGAAAAAGGAGATTTTGACGGAGGTTATTGCATATTCAAAGCGGAAAGAGTAATAGTAATAAATAAAAAAATATCACCACAACGAAAGATTAGCATACTTTATAAAGCATTTGAAAATTTTGGTCTTTCAAAAGATGAAATGACAAACGAACTTCGGGAATCTATTGAAGATGAACTTGTTAAATTAAAACTTATATGATTAAAGCAGTAGTTTTTGATTTGGATAATACTTTGGTTGACTTTATGAAAATGAAAAAGCAATCTATTTCTGCGGCAACTAATGCCATGATCGATGCCGGATTAAATTTAACCTATCAGGAAATTCAAAGTAGAATAAATGTTATTTACAAAGAGAAGGGAATGGAATTTCAAAATGTATTCGATGAACTTCTTTATAGCAAATTTAAAAAAGTTGATTATAAAATTCTATCTGCAGGAATAATTGCATATCGAAGAGAAAGAGAAGCCGCATTAGTTTTATATCCGCATGTTTATTCAACACTTATTACATTAACCAAAAATGGAATTAAACTTGCAGTCGTTTCAGATGCACCTTCTCGTGAAGCGTGGCTTCGACTTACTTATTTAAATCTTCATCAAATTTTCGATGTGGTTGTAACTTTTGATGATACGGGAAAAAGAAAACCTCATCCAGCACCTTTTAAAAAAGCTTTGAGTGAATTAAAAGTTAACGCTGAAGAATCTTTAATGATTGGAGATTGGGCTGACAGAGATGTTGTTGGTGCTTCAAAAGTTGGAATGAAAACTATTTTTGCAAAATATGGCGATACTTTTGGAACAATTGAATCGCATGCTGATTACGAAGTAAATGATATTAGTGAAATATTAAAAATTGTTAAAACTTTAAATTCATAAAATGATAAAAGGAATTGGAGTTGATTTTATTGAAGTTGGAAGAATTCAAAAAACAATTAATAATTACGGTAAACAATTTTTAAATAGAATTTTTACAAAAGGAGAGCAACTTTATTGTAGTCGTAAACCTCATTCTGCGCAACATTACGCTGCAAGATTCGCAGCAAAAGAAGCATTTAGCAAAGCACTTGGTACAGGTATAATGTATAAATTTAGTTGGAAAGATGTTGAAGTAACTCGGCATCCATCTGGAAAGCCAGCAATTAATTATACTGGATTTTTTAAAAATGAATTAAAACAATCTGAAATTTTTCTAACTCTAACACATACCGCCGATCATGCACTTGCTGTAGTTGTAATTGAAGAGCCAACGAAGTAAAGTTATCTTTTTGTGATTACTATTTTAGTAATTAACATGTCTAAATCAACTAATAAATTAATAAAAGAAAGTAGTCCTTATCTACTTCAACATGCATACAACCCTGTGGATTGGTTTGCTTGGAATAATGATGCTTTCGAAAAAGCTAAAATTGAGGATAAGCCAATTTTCCTTTCCATTGGTTATTCTACATGTCATTGGTGCCATGTTATGGAAAGAGAATCATTCGAAGATGATGAAGTTGCAAAATTAATGAATGAGAATTTTATTTCAATTAAAGTTGATAGAGAAGAGAGACCGGATATTGATAATATTTATATGGAAGTTTGCCAAATATTAACCGGTAGTGGAGGTTGGCCATTGAATTTAATTTTAACTCCGGATAAAAAACCATTTTTTGCTGGAACTTATTTTCCAAAATATTCTATTCACGGAAGAATTGGAATGATGGATTTGATCCCGAGAATTAGTAAAGCTTGGAAAGAACAAAGAAACGAAGTTGAAACTTCAAGTAACAAAATTTTAGAATATTTTAATCGATCTCCTGTAAAAAATCCTCAAACAATTGATGAATCGATTTTTGAAATTGCATTCGATCAACTGAATAAAAGATTTGATGAAAATAATGGAGGATTTGGTTCGCATCCCAAATTTCCATCACCGCACAATTTTTTATTTTTGTTGCGATATTATCAAAAGACAAAAAATATTAGATCACTCGATATTATAACAAAAACTTTACAATCGATAAAATGTGGAGGAATTTGCGACCACATTGGATTCGGTTATCACAGATACTCGACTGATTCGAAATGGTTAGTTCCACATTTTGAGAAAATGCTTTACGATCAAGCAATGCTTGCAATCGCATTCGTAGAAACATTACAATCGACTGGAAATAAATATTTTAAATTATGTGCTGAAGAAATTTTTAATTACGTAATTCGTGATATGACAGATTCGTCTGGTGGATTTTATTCTGCAGAAGATGCAGATAGCGAAGGTGAAGAAGGTAAATTTTATCTTTGGACTTACGATGAAATTGTAAATACGATTGGTGAAGAAAGTGCTGAATTATTTGCAAAAGTTTACAAAATAGATTTAGAAGGTAATTATCCAGATGAATTTACAAAACAAAAAAATGGAAAAAATATTATACATTTAGAAAAACCTATCGAAGAAATTTCAAAAAATGAATTATCAGATAATTTAGAATTTTCCCGCCAAAAGTTATTTAATGAAAGAAAAAAAAGAATCCATCCTTTAAAAGACGATAAAATATTAACAAGTTGGAATGGGCTAATGATTGCTGCTCTTGCAAAAGGTGGAATATTATTAAACGATAAAAAATATTTAATTGCAGCAAAGAATTCTGCTGATTTTATAATAGATAAAATGATTTCCAATGGAAGATTGCTGCATCGATACAGAGATGGAGTCGCAGGAATAAATGCAAACTTAGATGATTATTCGTTTTTTATTTGGGGACTCTTAGAACTTTATGAATCAACTCTCGAAGAGAAGTATCTTGAAGTAGCTTTAAATTTAAACGAAACTGTTCTCAAATATTTTTGGGATGAATCGAATGGCGGTTTTTATTTTACAGCAACCGATAGTGAACAATTAATTACGCGGCAAAAAGAAATTTACGATGGTGCAATTCCATCTGGAAATTCAATTGCTTTACAAAATTTGATGTGGCTTCACAAAATTACAGCACGAAATGTTTTAAAAATAAATTCCGAGTTACTTATTAATTCATTTTCAAATAATATTAAAAACTCTCCCTCTGCATTTACACAATTCCTCTGTTCGTTCGACTACTATAAAAGTAATAAAATTGAAATCGTAATTGTCGATAAAAATCTTTCCGCAAATGTATTAAAAATATTAAAATCAATTAAGAAATTATTCATCCCAAATAAAATTATATTATTTAAATCAGAAACTGGAGAAAATAAGGTATCCCAATTCGCTCCATTCCTAAAGGATTATAAAATGATAAATGGTAAACCTACAATTTACATTTGTTCGAATTATAAATGTGAATCCCCAACTAACGATATTGAGGAAGCATTGAAATTAATAAGCAATCTTAATAAATAATTAACATTGATTAAGTTGCTGATTATTGTTATCATTAAAAGTTAAATTAAAATATGAATCAAATATTAATTATTATTTCAAATTCGAACCTTCATCAATAAAAAATTTATTTTAATTCTATAAATGGCAATACTTTATTTAGATGGTATAAGATACAAAAATGGATTAATTGCGGGACTTCGTCAAGTTATTGCCAATAAAGATTATTTAAATAAAATAAATGTATTTCCTGTTCCCGATGGCGACACCGGAACAAATATGGCATTTACACTTTTAGGAATTCAAGAGGGAATTTCAAAACAAATTCATACCGGAATAAATGAAATGAGCCAGCTTGTTGCAGAAAGCGCGCTCGATGGAGCTCGTGGAAATTCTGGAGCAATTCTCGCACAATTTTTTGTTGGCATCGCAGATGGCTTGAATGATATAAGCAGAGTTACGACTCAAGATTTTGCAAAAGCTGCTGCAAAAGGAAAACTTTATGCATACGATGCACTACTTCAACCAAAAGAGGGAACAATATTAACTACAATTACAGATTGGGTTGATGAATTAAATAGATTAAGTAAACGGTTTGATAATTTTACAATTTTATTTCAACAATCTTTGGAAAGAGCAAAAATATCTTTAAAGGAAACTACAAATCAACTTGCGGTTCTTAAAAAAGCCGGAGTTGTTGATGCTGGCGCACAAGGATTTGTTGAAATGCTGAATGGAATTCAACAGTACATCGATTCTGGACAAATCCCTGAACATTTTCAAGTTAATGTTTTTAGTGAAGATAAATTTACCAACATGCCAGAAGTTGTGGAAGAATTTCAGTTTTGTACTGAATGTTTAATAAATGGAATAGAAATTGATCGAGTTAAATTAAAAGAGGAACTCGCACAACTTGGGAATAGTTTAATTCTTGGTGGAACAAAAAATAAAATTAAACTACATATTCATACAAATAGTCCGAAAAATGTTTTTGCAATTTGTGAACGATATGGAATTATTTCGAATGAAAAAGCAGACGACATGCTTAAACAGCAATCCGACATTCACAAAGACCACGACGATATTGCTCTCGTAATAGATTCCGGATGTGATTTACCTGAGGAAATACTAAATGAATATAATATTCATATGGTCCCCGTTCGGCTTAATTTTGGTGACAAATTTTACGTTGATAAAGTTACAATTACAATAGATGAATTTTGGAATGAACTAAAAATAAATCCAATTCATCCGACAACATCGCAACCAACACCGGGAGATTTCAGAAGACAATATCAATTTCTTTCCGGACATTATAAAAGTGCTATTTCACTTCACTTGCCAAGTAAATTAAGTGGCACTTATCAGTCAGCAGTTTCTGCAGCAAAAGGAATTACAGATTTTCCAATAAATGTGATTGAAGCGTTCAATGGAAGCGTTGGTATGGGATTGATTGCAATGCGAATTTCAGAAACAATCAGAAAAAAGAAAACTATTGAAGAAGTTTTAAAAATTGCCAAACAATCCATTTTAAATTGCAGAGTTTATATTTCACTTGATTCGTTAGAATTTGTAGTTCGTGGTGGAAGATTACCTGCTTCAAAAAAGAGACTTGCAGATTTTCTACATTTGAATCCAATTTTAACTTTTACGGAAAATGGGGTTAAGGCCGACGGATTTACTTTTGGCAAACAAAATAAATTTAAAAAATTCAAAAAATTTATTATAAAAAAACTTCCTAAAACTCCATTTCGAGTTGGGATTGCTCACGCAAAAGCTGAGGAGAACGCCAGAGAGTTAGAAAAAATATTTGTTGAAATAGCTGGAAGAGAAAATGTTATTTTTACAACTATCAGTCCAGCGTTAGGTGCTCACTCTGGACCAAATGCAATTGCTGTTGCTATTCAATCCTTAAATGACGACTTACAGAATTCCTAATATGAAAAATTATTTTAAACAATTTTCACCATTCATTGTTCCAACAAATGATGGAAAATTAATTGAAGAACATTTTGGACTCGCATCTAGTGGAGAGAAAAATTACAGTCTTGCACATATGAATGCACCTCCAAATTGGAGTGAGCCATTTCAAAATCCTGAATTTGAAGAAATTATAATAATGATAAATGGAAAAATAAAAATTATTGTTGATGATGAAGAATTAATTTTACAAAAAGGGGAAACGCTTAAATTAAATAAAGGTGTAAGAGTGCAAAGCTCAAATCCATTTAATGAAAGTGCTGAATATTGGTGTGTTTGTATTCCTGCGTTTAGTTTGGAATCCGCACATCGCGAATAAATTAAATTGAAGAAAGTATATTAATTTTCTGAAGTGCCTGTTTAACAAAAAGAGGATCATTGGCAATAATTCCGTCAACTTTAAATTGCCAAGCATGATTAACGTCTCGTTCAGATTTAACACCGTAAACATAAATTAAATATTTATTTTTGTGAGCATCTTCAACAACTTCACTTTGTAATTGGTGTTTGTTGCAAATAAAAATATCTGCATTAAATCGATTGCAAAGTTGTGATGGAGAATTCCTAAAATTTTTTATTGGATTAAAAATTATTCCAGTTGTCAATTTAGAATTTAATTCTTTTATAGTTTTTATTTTTTTATGATTAAAGGAAGTTACAATACATCTTTCAGACATTTCAAATTTATTTAAAAGTTCAACAAGTTTAATTTCAGCTGATTCCTCGGAGCTACTCAAAACATCCGGCTTCAATTCTATATTTAAAATTATTGATTTTGGTAGCCACTTGAGAAGTTTTTCTAAAGTAACTAATTTTTCATTTCTGAATTTATTTGAAAACCATTCACCATTATTTAAAGTTTTAATTTCATTTAATGTTTTTGTTCGAAGATTACCTTTTCCATTAGTAGTTCTATCTAATTTTGAATCGTGAAGAATTACGAATTTATTATCTTTGCTCAATCGAACGTCGCATTCGATCATATCAACTTTTGCATTTGCTGCGGATTCGAATGCAGCCATCGAATTTTCTGGGGCAATTTCGGAAAATCCCCGATGTGCAATAATTAGTGGTTTTTCTGGAGAACCTAATTTATTTATTTTCATCAAAAATTAATTTATTTAAAAGTTCAGTTATTCTTTTCTGAACAACAGCAATTTCGCCATCTCCATCCACATCGTAAAGTAAATTTTGTTTTTGATAATAATTTTTTACTGGTTCAGTTAAGTCGCGATAAACTTGTAATCTTCGCGTTACAGCTTCCTGTTTATCGTCTTCCCGTTGAAATAAATCTCCGCCACAAGAAATACATTTATCATTTATAGTAACTCCATCAAGTTTATGGCTGAAAACTTTTGAACAATTTTTACAACTATATCTGTCACTCAATCTGCTAATTATAATCGATTCATCAACATAAATATTTAATACAAAAGGGAGCTTAAAATTCAGAGTTCGAAATATTTTATCCAAATCTTCAGCTTGTGGCAAAGTTCTGGGGAATCCATCGAGAATAAATCCATTTTGATAAATTGGTTTGGCCAATCCTTCACGAACAACTCCAATTATAACTTCGTCGGGAACTAAATTTCCAACATCCATAAATCGCTGCGCTTTAATTCCTAATTGTGTGCCATCTTTTATTGCTTGTCGTAAAATATCGCCGGTTGAAATGTGTCGAATTTTATATTGAGTTGCTAAAATTTTTGCTTGCGTACCTTTTCCAACTCCTGGAGCGCCAAATAAAATTAATTTCATAATTGAAAGTTATTGCTGATAATGTGTAAATGCAAGCTGTCCACAAGCTGCATCAATATCAATTCCTGCGCTTAATCGTTGAAATACTAAAACTTTATTTTGCTTTAATTTTGTTACAAATTCCAAAGCCCTTTCAGGAGATGAAGGTTTTAGAGTTTTAGCAAATCCTTCGGGATGTGTAAAATCAATCGAATGAAATGGAATAATATTTACTCTTGCTTTTAATTTTTTGCAAACTTTAGTTAGTAACTCTGCATCTTCGAGTCGATCATTTATTTTTTCAAATAAAATATATTCAAACATTAAACTCTTATTTGTTTTTGATTGGTAATAAAAAAGTGAATCAATTAATTCTTTGACCGAGAATTTTTTTGTTATCGGCATAATTTGTACTCTAACTTCATCAACAAGCGAATGAAGTGAAAGAGCAAGTTTTACTTTTCTATTTTCATCTCCCATTTGTCTAATTCTATCTGCAAAACCGGCAGTTGAAATTGTAATTCTACTTGAACCAAATCCCATTCCTTTTTGTTCAGTTAATAATTCAATTGAGCTCATCACATTATCGTAATTTAATAATGGCTCACCCATTCCCATATAAACAATATTTGTAATTGGCTTTTTAGAAATTTTCTGAAGTTGGATAACTTGATCAACAATTTCACTTGTTGTTAAATTTCTATTAAAATTAATTGTTCCAGTTGCACAAAATTTACAATCAAGTGGACAACCAACTTGTGTTGATATACAGACAGTCAATCTTGTATTTACATCAACTGCTTCAGGTCGAGGTGGAATTAAAACACTTTCAACCGAAGTTGAATCTGACAATGAAAAAAGAAATTTTATTGTACCATCGTTACTTTGATTTGTATGTTTTGAAATTTCTATGTTTCCAATTTTTGCAGATTTAGTAAAAATCACTTGAAGATCGTTTGGTACATTTTTCATTTCTGAAAAAGAATTAACTCTGTGTTTGTGAATCCAGTTAAAAACTTGTTCAGCACGAAATTGTGGCTGATCTATGGATTTCATATATTGCTTTAGTTTATTGATTGTTAATCCCTTTAAATCGACTTTTTCCTTAGAACTCATCCCAAAAAATACCGAAGTGCATTTGATTAATCAAGAATTATAAATCTTTTTATTTATACCATAATCAAACTTGCATTATATTGCGAAACAAATTTTATACAAAAAAGAGAACTCAATGAAAAAAATATTTTTACTTTTATTCCTATCAACTTGTCTTATTAATTCATCACCGAAACCAAAATTAGTTGTATTCATAAGTATCGATCAATTTCGGTATGAATATTTAGAACGATTCGAAAAGCATTTTGGCAAAAGGGGATTTAGATTATTTTTAGATAATGGTGCAAATTTAAATAATTCAAAATTTTTACATTCATCAAATGAAACTGGACCGGGACATGCTGTGTTAATGAGTGGTTCGTATGCAAATGTAAATGGTATTATTGCAAATGAATGGTTTAATAATATTACAAAACAAAAAGTCTATTGTGTTGAAGATACAATTTATCCGATTTTAGGGATTTCAAGCGTCAAGTTTCGTTCACCTCGAAATTTTCATGGAACTACTGTAGGTGATGAACTAAAACTTTCATCCAATTTTAAATCCAAAGTATTTTCTGTTTCATTTAAAGATCGTTCAGCAATATTAATGGGGGGAAAATTAGCAGATGCTGCATATTTTATGAACGCGGAATCTGTTTTCACAACTTCAACTTATTATTTAAATAATCTTCCAAAATGGGTTTCAAATTTTAATAGTAGTGGAAAAATAACTTCGTTTGTTGGAAAGAGATGGACGAAATTATTGCCTGAAAAAGAATATGAGTTTATGGGAAATGATGATGTTGTTGGCGAAAGCATAGCATTAGACATGAGTCGCTCCTTTCCACATAAAATTGATAGTTATGTAAAAATAATAAATTCACCATTTGGAAATGAATCCTTATTTGAATTCACATTGAATTTAATTAATGAAGAAAAATTAGGCGAAGATGAAATCACAGATTTACTTTGCGTTGGACTTTCAAGTAATGATTATGTCGGCCATACATTCGGACCGAACAGTCACGAAGTTATGGATATGACAATAAGAACAGACAGGCAGCTTGAAGAATTTTTTAATGTACTTGATAAAAAAATTGGACTTGGTAATATTTTGATTTCACTTTCAGCGGATCATGGAATTGCACCTATTCCAGAAATTATTTTGGAAAAGAAACCATTAGCAAATGCAGGACGAGTTCCTTGGGATGTATTAATTTCTGCAGTTGAAAATGTACTTATAGATAACTTTGGAAAATTACCTACAAGTCAGAAATGGTTATCAAATATCAATGGGAATAACATTTATCTGAACAGAGAAGCATTAAAATCTCATGAAATTAAAATTGAGGATGCTGCTAAAATTATATCAGACACACTTTTAACTTTTGAAGGGATTGCAGCAGTTTATTCTTCGGAGCAGTTACAAGAGGGAGCAGTTTCAACAAATATTGGAAAGCAAGCAATTAATTCTTTTTATCCAACGAGAAGTGGAGATTTATTTTTTCAACTCTCACCAAATTATGTTGGAACTTATAAACCATCTAAACAAGTAGGTAAGGCGATTTTAACTAAAGATTTTTCTGAAGGAGCAAATCATGGCGAACCATGGGATTATGATTCTCATGTTCCTGTACTTTTTTATGGTGTTGGAATTAAAAAAGGAGATTATCCATTTAATTCAAGTCCGGCAGATATTGCGCCAACTCTAAGTTACATTCTTGGAATTTCTTCAACAAGTGGAAATCAGGGGAATATACTTTATCAGATTCTAAAATAAGTTAGTAAAATATTTTTTTGTGAGCAGACAGGGAGTTTCGAAGAAAAAGTTAACCGACAATCCAATTATAAAACCGCCAATTGTTTTGAAGGGCGTTCGTGTTCATAATTTAAAAAATATATCAGTACAAATTCCGCGCAATAAATTTACAGTTATCACCGGAGTTAGTGGTTCGGGAAAATCAAGTTTAGCGTTCGATACAATTTATGC
>SXSI01000007.1 GCA_005792285.1 Bacteroidota bacterium | reverse complement strand
TTTGAAGCAAGCGCAGAACTTCTCGAAACACGTGGATTCATTTCGATAATGTACATTTTTCCATTATCGGGATTGATTGCAAATTGAACATTTGAACCACCGGAGTCAACACCAATTGCAAGCATAACTTTTATTGCTGCATCGCGCAAAGATTGATATTCTTTATCTGTTAAAGTTTGTGCCGGTGCAACTGTAATTGAATCGCCGGTATGAACTCCCATTGGATCCAAATTTTCTATCGAACAAATAATTACAACATTATCTTTTGTATCACGCATTACTTCAAGTTCAAATTCCTTCCAACCGATTATTGATTGTTCGACGAGAACTTCGTGAATCGGACTATTATTCAATCCATGTTCGACAATGGAAACAAATTCTTCAATATTATACGCAATGCCACCACCAGTTCCGCCAAGTGTAAAAGATGGGCGAATGATAATTGGAAATCCGATTGCGTCAACAATTTTTAAAGCTTCATCACTGCTATGAACAAATCCTCCGCGTGGCATTTCGAGACCAGCTTCGCGCATAGTTTTTTGGAAAAGTTCGCGATCTTCTGCTTTTTTAATTGCTTGAAGATCTGCACCAATTAATTCTACATTATATTTTTTTAGAATTCCTTTTTCGGCCAAAGCAACTGCAACATTTAATGCAGTCTGTCCACCCATTGTTGGCAAAATTGCATCTGGTTTTTCTTTTTCGATTATCAGTTCGATAAATTCCGGAGTGATCGGTTCAATATATGTAGCATCTGCAAGTTCAGGATCTGTCATAATTGTTGCAGGATTACTATTTATTAGAATTACTCGATATCCTTCTTCCCTTAAAACTTTACACGCTTGAGTTCCGGAATAATCAAATTCGCAAGCTTGACCGATTACAATTGGTCCGCTTCCTATTATTAGAATTGATTTAAGGTCTGTTCTTTTTGGCACGATATAAAATTTTTATATATATAAAAAAAATCCCGACAATTTTGTTTGTCAGGATTTAACTGCGCTAAAATACAAAAGACTTATTTATTTTCAAACTTTTTACTTTTGCAATTGCGAGAACTCAGAGAACAATTTTGGTGGCTGAGTAGATTCTGAAGCAATCGTATCGCCTGCCTGCCGCAGGCGGGAAGCCACATTATAACTTTAACTCATCAATTTTCGCAGCAAGTATAAAGTCGTTTTCGCTAAGTCCGCCAATTGAATGTGTCCAAATTGTTATCCTAAGTTTGTTCCAGCTATAAATTAAAATATCGGGATGATGTCCTTCTGCTTCCGAAATACTTGCAGCTTTATTTACAAAATCTACATTGGCAAGAAAATCTTTAAATGTAAATTCCTTCTCAATTTTTTTCCCGGCAAGCTTCCATCCCTTTCCCGAATTTATAAACTCATTTGCTTGTTCCTCTGTAAATGGTAAAATCCCACCTTCGCAAGGCACACATTTTTTATCTTTCAAATTCATATTGTATTTCTCCATTTTCTTATTGCATCAATAACAATTATAACGGCGCAAATCATAATAATTCCTGTTAAAGTAGAATTTAAATATCCCTGAAAAGCTGTATTGGGATTTTGAGTTAATGGTAAAAAATTATCTACAATACTTAAATATCCGGCAATTAAAGTTGTAGTAACTACAAAAATAAATGGAACCACAGTAACCCAAATGTATTTTGTTTTGCCACGATTTATTAATGCGATAGTTGCAACACAAAGCGCAACTGCAGCAAGTAATTGGTTCGCAACTCCAAACATTGGCCATATTGTTGAAATACTTCCTGTCCAAATAAAATATCCCCACGCAACCACAATTAATCCGGAAGAAATAATTGTGCCGGGAAGCCAGTCGGTTTTTTCAAATGGTTTATAAATTTTTCCGAAAAATTCTTGTAATAAAAATCTTGCAACTCGTGTTCCGGTATCAATTGTTGTTAAAATAAAAAGTGCTTCAAACATTATTGCAAAGTGATACCAATATGCGAGCATATTTTTCAATCCAGGAACTTGTGCAAAAATTTGCGCAAAACCAACTGCCAAAGAAACTGCGCCACCGGTTCGTCCCGCAAGTTCTTCACCAACTTGTCTTGAAAGTTGTTCGAGCATAACAGGATTTATTCCGAGTTTTGCAAATTTTTCTGGCGAAACATTTATTGCAAAATAATCTGCTGGAAAAAGTGAACTCGCTGCAATGAGCGCAATTATTCCAACAAGTCCTTCAACAAGCATTGCGCCATATCCAATCATACGAGCATCGGATTCCTTACTAATCATTTTTGGAGTTGTGCCACTCGAAACAAGTGAGTGAAATCCGGAAATTGCACCACATGCAATTGTTATAAATACAAATGGATAAATTTTTCCGGGAATAATTGGTCCGCCGCCATGAATATATTTTGTAAACATTTCAAGTTTTATTTCTGGCATAACAATAAAAATTGCGAGAATTAAAAATGCAATCGTTCCGATTTTCATGTACGAACTTAAATAATCGCGCGGACAAAGAAGCAACCAAACAGGCAAAACCGATGCAACAAATCCGTAAAGACACATTAAAATTGTAATTCCATTTTTCGAAAAAGTAAAATATTCTGCATAACTTGATTCGGCAATTACTCCACCAAAATAAACTGACAATAAAACTCCGATGATGCCAATTATACTTGCTTCAGCAATTTTACCTTTGCGAATTTTGTACATGTAAAGTCCTACAAAAAGCGCAAGTGGAATTGTCATTCCAATTGTAAAAGTTCCCCACGAGCTTTCATAAAGTGCGTTGACAACTGCGAGTCCCAAACCGGCGAGCGCAATAATTACAATTATCAAAACTGCAATCGAACCAACAATTCCGGAAATTGGACCGATTTCTCGGCGAGCAATTTCTGCGAGCGACTTTCCATCGTGTCGAATTGAAAGTCCAAGTGAAACAAAATCGTGAACAGCGCCGGCGAGAACTACGCCAATCAACAACCATAAAAATCCCGGAAGAAAACCAAACTGCGCTGCGAGAACTGGACCAATTAATGGGCCGGCACCGGAAATTGCTGCGAAATGGTGGCCAAATAAAACCCACTTATTTGTCGGATGATAATTTGCTCCGTCGTTTAATCTGTGCGCCGGAGTTATGATCGAGTCATCTAAAACTAAAATTTTAGCTGCAATAAATGCGCTGTAGTAACGATACGCTATTGCCATAACTAAAATTGCAATTAATAAAAATGGAAATGCATTCATAATTTAGCGGATAATTTTTAGAAAGCGTTTATAAAATGTTGAAAAGTAGTTTTTTTATTTTTTGATAAAATTGAGATAACATCGAAGCGGCATGAAATGTCATTTAAATTATTTTTGTATAAATATCCTTCTGCAGTTCTGCGTAGTAGTTCTTGTTTTTTTGGAGTTACAGATTCTTCGGGAGCTCCAAATTTATCTTGAGTCCTGAATTTAACTTCGACAAAAACCAATTCGGTTTTATCTTTTGCGATTATATCTATTTCGCCATGTTGATAATAAAAATGTTGATCAACAATTTTGAAACCTTTTTGAGTTAAATATTTTACAGCTTTGATTTCACCCAAATTTCCAATTTGGGTTTTAGAAATTTTTTTTGGATTATTTTTTAAAACCATTTCTGATAGCGCATGTAAAGAACAATTGCTATTATAATTCCAAAAACAAGAAACACAACTAATTTATTTTGGTCTTTGCGAGGTTCAATAAATCTGGCACTAATTGGTTTTCTGCTGCTATCATCAGTAATTTTACGGAGTGACTCAAGTAAATTAATCGCAATTTTTTCCCAATCTACAGAGTAAATTTCTTTTTGAATATTTGAAGTTGGTAATAATTCCAAGCCAATAGATTTCATTTGAATTAGTAATTTTATTCTTACACGATTATAAACTTCCTTCGAAAGATAAATCATTTTTTCCGGTGTAATTGAAGCAATATCATTTGCCACATTTACAATTTTACCTTGCGGAATATTTTCAGAAATAAATATTTCGCCAATATGAATTCCGATTTTCACATTAATCTGTTCGGATAAATTTCTATTTGTGTTATAAGTTGAAAGTGTTTCCTGAATATTTATTGCACAATTAACTGCCGAAGTAACTTCATTAAAATATGCGATCGGAATATTTGTTTCAGTTACACTTAATGTACCTTGATGTTTTTCGATTCTGGAATTTAAAGTTGCCTGAAAATATTGTATCGATGTTTTACTTTCATTTTCAACAAACAAAGGAATGCAAACTAATACCGAAGTATTTGACAACAATATTGGAGGTGATGATTCGGTCATTTATTTTTTTTCTGAAATTAATTTACTTTGTAAATGAAAACTTGTACGATGCAATGGTGAATATCCATATTCATTTATATTTCGAATATGAAGTGCAGTACCATAACCTTTATGTTTTGCAAATCCAAATTGCGGGAATTGCTTATCATATTCAATCATAATTTTATCTCGAGTTACTTTTGCAACAATTGATGCGGCTGCAATAATATATGAACGAGCATCTCCTTTTACAAGATTTGTAATTGAATATTTCTGATGTTTGTAAAAATTTCCATCAACTAATACTATTTCGGGATTAATTGAAAGTTTTTGCAAAGCAATATTCATCGCTTGTTTAGTGGCTTCAAGAATATTTATTTTATCAATCACATTTTTAGTTACCACTCCAACTTCAACTGAATTTGCAGATTCTAAAATATGAGTGTACAATTCATCTCTTAATTTAGATGATAATTTTTTTGAATCATTAATTTTTTTATTGAATGTTTTTTTTAGTGTAGCTTCATCGAATACAACTACAGCAGCAACAACCGGACCTGCAAGTGGACCGCGTCCAGCTTCATCAACTCCAGCGATAAAGTTGTTTCCTTTTGACCATAATTTTTTTTCGATTAGCAAATTCATAAACTAAAAATAATAATTAATCCTGCTAACATTGTGTACTTCAAAATTGTGCTGACTTTATGCAGTTCGTTTTTCGAACAATCTTTCCATAAATAAAATAATGAAATTGCAATTGGAAGATAAATAAGTGCTGAAACAAAATAAATATATTCGATATTTTTTAAAATTGGGTTTGTAGAATAGATAAGTAAAAGTAAAATTAGTGTAACTAATATTTGTGTAGCTAATTTTCCAAATTTAATTGGAAATGTTTTTGCATTTTCTTTTAAGTCACCTTCCATATCTTCAAAATCTTTTACAACTTCTCTTGCAAAATTAATTAGAAATGCAAAAAGTGCTGGAAGCAAAACATCCGAATAATTTCCTGTTATTGATCCACCAAAAATAAAAGCCAAACCAGTTAATCCAGCAACATTTAAATTACCAAACAAAAAAGATTTTTTTAAATGTGCGCTATAAAAATAAATCAAAAACAGAGCCATATAAACTACCGTCTGAGAATAAACTGGTAAATTTAAAGTCATAATTAATGCAATTCCGTTTAAAATAAAATACCATTTATACGCAGTTTTTTCTGAAATTAATTTACTTGGCAATACTCTTTCTGGACGATTTATTTTGTCAATTTCCTGATCGAAAATATCATTTATAATCATTCCTGCAGATGCAACAATTGCTCCAATTAAAGATGGAAGTAAAATAATTTGCCAATTTAAAATTGAAGCTCCCGACAAAATTATTGCGGTTGCAATTACCAAAAAGGTAATTAAAGCATTCAACGGTCTGATAATTATAAAAAACGTTTTTAATAATTTTATTTTAGAATTCATTTAATAGTCCTATGTGAAGTTTTCCATCTGTTAATTTATCTTTTTGTGCATATCCAATTGTAAAACTATACAACCATGAACTAATTTGCAACCGAACACCACCGCCATAACCATATAAAAGTTTTTTTTCATTTGCATAATGCAACTGACTATTCGGAAGATTTTTATTCCAAAAAGTTCCGCAATCAAAAAAACCGTAAAGTTGAGAAGTCATTCCAGTGTAATATCTAAATTCAGTTTGAAGGAACGAAGTAGTAGTTCCATAAAATTCATACTCACGATAACCGCGCAAAGTTGTAGTCCCGCCAAGTGGAATTCTGTCGCTAATTTCTAACTTGGAAGCAAATACAGAATTGAATGAGAGATAATTATAAAGTCCACTTTCTTCAGTTAAACTAAATATATTTTCTAAATGAATATTAGATTTTGTAATTTTTATTGTTTCACTTGAATCGTTAATTTTATTTTTTTTATTACCACTTAATAATTTTGTGGAAAAGAAAATTCCTTTTCTGTAATTGCGGACATTATTTCGTGAATCAAAAGAAATACTCCCTCCAATTAATGATTCACTTGAATTTGAAAGATTTAATATTCCTTCTTGTGGAGTAACTTCAGAGCGGAAATATGTTCCTGTTGCGATAATATTTTCAATTAATTTATAAGCTCCATTTATATCATATGAAAATAATACAAATAGATTTTCGTTTTTTCGTTGTCTTATTGATAAATTTAAATCAATTGGAAAACTCAAAACCCAAGGCTCACTATATTTTATTAAATAATTATGAGATAGTTGATTTTCTTTTTCCCAATCAATATATAATTTCCTTCCGGTCCCTGCAATATTTTTAAATGAAATATGCATCAATCCTGTAATTGTCCCTTTCCCATCTCCCGATGGAACATATCCGGCAATTCCGTCGAATGAATTATAATTTCCTTCCTGAACTTTTATTTTTAAAATTGCAGTTGAATCCGACAATTGAATTGAAGGTTCCTCGACAGAACTAAATAACTGCATTTTCTCAATTCTGGATTTAATAGTTTTTATTTTACTTTGTCTATAAATTTCAAATGGAATAATTTCGGCTTCTCGTTTGATTATATTTCCTTTTGTAGTTTGATTTCCCTCAACCAATATATCATTCAGTAAAATTAATTTTCCTTCTGATATAATTAATGAAAGTAATAATTCATTTTTTACCGAATCAATTTCTAATTTATTTACTTCAATAGTTGCAAGTGGATAACCATTTTCTTCGTACCAATGAAGCAAATTATCAATTCCACTTTCAACTACCGATGAAGATATTTTATCATTTTTTTTAATATTAATTAATTCTGAAACTTGAAGATCGGAAAGTTGCTGATTCCCTTTTATCGAAAATTCTTTTAATGAGTATAAATTATTCGGTTGAGTTAATAAGAATTGCGTGAATATTACTATTGTAAATATTAGCTTTTGATACACTCAGCAGAATGTTATTTAGAGATTCTCTGAATTAAATCCCAAATTGGGGTTGTTAAGCGATAATCACCAAATCCACTTTGGTCAATAAAAATTAGCTGTCGGTTATAAATATAATATGACCAAACTTCAAAAGGTTTTGCATTAATTTCAAATGGATGTCTCTCAATATTATTTGGAGGTCCGAGTAAAATAAACGCCATTCCCATATCCGTTCTCCATCCTTCAGTAAAATGCGAAAACATTTTATTTGAATATTCAATTCGCTGATAATATTCTAAAAAGTATTCATTTATTTCAGTTGCAGGGAGCTTGTCTTTTTTCTTCCAAAATTTATCGAACAGATTTTTTTTATCATCTTTTGACTTTGCGAAAACCATTTCTTTATATTCAGCGTCCGTTGCAATATATTTTGTTTGCTGAATTGCCAGTTCAATATCTGTAATTTCGATTAAACCATTTCCAATTCTCGATATAATTTCCAATGAGTTAGAAATATTTTCTTTTAGATTTCTTAGAGATGAAGCAGTAATTTTTAATTTTGATTTTCCGAGTGGTATTTTTGTAATTTCAAAACTTTCAATAAGCTGTAAATTTGTTCTCGATAAATACTTTTTATTTTTAGAATAAATTGTATCGTTTGAAGAACTAATAATTTGATACGAGACTAAAAGTGAATCATTTATTTTTGGTACAAAATTATATAATTCGTAAAATATTTTTAATGTATCTTTTCCTTCACCAATTACGTTTGATAAATTTGGAGTTAGCGATGTTCCAGAATTAGTCCGAATAATATTATTTAGCAACAATATCGAACTTATCCCCAAATACTCATTTCTTCCCAAAGTAAAATCATTAAATAATATTTCCTCTGTCGATATAGTTTTAGTTGAAAGATCCTTTACACTTATTTTTACACTGTAATTTGCAAGTGGTACACTAAAAGTTCGTTGAATTACTTGTCCGAGATTTGTTTTAAAAGTTTCATCATATGTATCAACATTAAATTGTTCAATCCATATTTTTTCTGTATAAATTGATTTATCAGAATTAATAATTAAAATACTTATCTCGGCGCTTGAATTAAATTTTGTCCCCTTTTTTTCAAAGTGAAATGTGTTTGAAAATAATTTTATATAAACATCGAGTCGGCCATAAGTAGAATCTGGTACAAAAAATCCAAGTATTCTTTTTTCAAATTTTGGAGATTGATCGACATTAGGTGTAAAATATTCCTGAGAGGAACTAACTGTAAAAAAAACAAAAACTATTATAAATAACTTAGGTGCGGGAATTCTCATTTCTAAAGTTACAATAATGGTTGGTATTATTCAACAATTTCACCAAACAAATCATATTCAAGAGAATCAACAATTTTTGCATTTACAAAAGAACCGATTTTTAAATGCTTACTTTTTGGTATAATTATTTCATTGTCAATTTCAGGCGCATCCCATTCAGTTCTTCCAATATAATTTTCATTTTCAATCCGTTCGACTAAAACCTTTGCAGTTTTCCCAATTCTCCCAACATTACGTTTGTATGAAATTTCTTTTTGAATATCCATTATATATGATTGTCGTTCTTCTTTTACTTTTTGAGGAATTGGATCGCCAAGTCCAAATGCCGAAGTGTTTTCTTCTTGCGAATATGTAAATACTCCGAGACGATCAAATTCAATTTCTTTTAAAAATGTAATCAACTCTTCGAAGTCTTTTTCGGTTTCATTTGGATAACCTGTAATAATTGTAGTTCTCAATGCAATCCCCGGAATTTTTTTTCTAATTTTATTTAAAAGTTCACTCAATATTTTTCTTGTAAGTCCGCGACGCATTGATTTTAAAACTGAATCTGATGCGTGTTGAATTGGAATATCGATATACTTACAAATTTTTTTAGAATCAGAGATTACATCAAGAACTTCCAAAGGAAATTTTGCAGGGAATGCATACATTAACCTTATCCACTCAATTCCATTTACCGTAGAAAGAGATTTTAATAAAGATGGAAGTTCTCTACCACCATACAAATCTAATCCATAATAAGTTGTATCCTGTCCAATCACAATTAATTCTTTAATATTTTTTTCAGAAAGATTTACAACTTCTTTCATAATTTCATTGATTGGTTTTGATTTGTGAGTTCCTCTCATAATTGGAATAGCACAGAATGAACATGGATTATCACAACCTTCAGAAATTTTTAGATATGCATAATGCGATGGAGTTGATAAATCTCTTTCGCCAAGAAGTTCATATTTATATTCCGCTCCTAATTCTTTTAAAATATCGGGTAAATTATTCGAGCCAAAATATTTGTCAACTTCCGGAATATCTTTTTTTAAAGCTTCGTGATATCTTTCGGACAAACATCCCATCACAAATAAATTTTGAATTAGTCCGGCTTTTTTCTTTTCAACAGTTTCTAAAATTGTATCAATAGATTGTTGTTTTGCTGATTCAATAAAACCACAAGTATTAATTATGCAAAGATCTGAACCATTTATTTCTTCTGAAATTGTAAACTGATTTGCGCGAAGTTGTCTTTGAAGAAATTCCGAATCGACTGTATTTTTTGCACAGCCAAGAGTTAAAATGTGAATTTTTTTAGTTTTGGTTTTCACTAATTTAATGAAGCCTTTTCTTGTTCTTTATATTGCAGCTGATAAAGTTTCTGATAAATTCCACCAACTGCAAGTAGTTCTTGATGATTTCCACTTTCGCGAATTTCCCCTTTATGCATAACAATTATTTTATCTGCTCGTTGAATTGTTGAAAGCCGATGCGCAATTACAATTGAAGTTCTATCTTGCAATAATTTTATTATTGCTTGTTGAATTAGAATTTCAGTTTCAGTATCGACACTTGAAGTTGCTTCATCTAAAACAAGAATTTGTGGATTGTAAGCAAGTGTTCTTGCGAATGAAATTAATTGTTTTTGACCAACTGAAAATGTTGAACCTCTTTCTTTTACTTCTCCGGAAAATCCACCTTGTAATGAATCGATGAATTTCTTAACTCCAACCATTTCAGCTGAGTGTTTAACTTTATCAATTGATATTTCTTCATTTCCGAGATCGATATTTGTTTTCACATCGCCGGAAAAAAGAAATACATCTTGCATTACTAAACCAATATTTTTTCTTAAATCCACTTGGGATACATTTTTAATATTTATTCCATCAATTAATATTTCTCCTTTTTGAATATCATACATTCTGTCCAGAAGATTAATAATTGTAGTTTTTCCTGCTCCAGTATGTCCGACGATTGCAATCGTTTCTCCCGGAAAAATAGTGAGTGAAATATTTTTTAAAATCCATTCTTCGTCATTGTAAGCGAACCAAACATTTTTGAATTCAATTTTACCTTTTGTTTTATTTAATGAGACAGGATTTTCAGAATCTATGATTGCAGTTTTGTCATCTAATAATTTAAAAATTCTTTCAGATGAAGCCATTGCAGTTTGCATTATGTTATATTTTTCGGAAAGATCACGAATCGGCCGCCAAAACATTTCGTTAAATTGTAAAAATGCCATTATAGTTCCGATTGTTACAGTTCCTTCAATAATTCCATTTGCAGAATACCAGATTATTAAACCGACGACAACTGAACCAATAATATCTACACTTGGATAAAATAATGCGTAATAAAAAATTGATTTAATATTTGCATCGCGATGTGCTCCATTTATATATTCAAATTTTTTAAATGATTTTTTTTGACGATTAAAAATCTGATCAACCAACATTCCACTAATATGTTCCTGCATAAAAGTATTAATTTTTGCAACTTGTAATCTAACTTCGCGATAAGCTTCACGGGCTTTTTTTCTAAAAAGAAAAGTACCATAAAATAAAAATGGCAATACAGATAATGTAATAATGGCCAATTTCCAGTTCATTGAAAACATCAACCAGACAATGCCAATAATCATAAACACATCACTAAAAACCATTACAATCCCGGATGAAAACATTTCATTCAAAACTTCAACGTCATTTGTAACTCTGGTAATTAAACGGCCGATAGGATTTTTATCAAAAAACCGAAGTGACCGATATTGCAGATGTCGATAAATTTCTATTCGTAAATCGTAAATTGTTTTTTGTCCAATCCATTGAGTTAGATATGCATTAAAAAATTGCATAACACCTCGAATCATTAACACTGCAAAAAACAACATCGTTGTGTAAAGCAATCCTTCTTTATCACCTTTTGCAATATTATCGTCAACTGCAATTTTTGTAAAGAATGGACGAACCGATTCCAGCAATGCAACAACCATACTTAAAACTATCGCGCCAGTTACTTGCCATTTGTATGGACGAAGATATCGGATCAATCTCATCATCAAATTACTGTCGTATGCTTTTCCTAATATTTCATCATCTTGCATTGACATTATAATTTTTCCAATTCTTGTTCTAATAATTGTTTTGAATATAGGTCAGAATAAATTCCATTTAATTTTACTAATTCGTCGTGAGTTCCCTTTTCAACAATTTCACCGTTTTCTAAAACTATAATAAGATTTGCATCTTTTACTGTTGAAATTCTATGGCTGATAATTATACTAGTTCGTTCTTTCATTACTTCACGAAGTCGATGTAAAATTTTATCTTCTGTGTAAGTATCAACCGCGGAAAGTGCGTCGTCAATAATTAATATTTTTGGATTTTTTATAATTGCACGTGCAATACTTGTGCGTTGTTTTTGTCCGCCGGAAAGCGTTATCCCGCGTTCACCAATTATTGTTTCATATTTATTTTGAAATTCCTCGACATCAACTGAAATTTGCGAAACTGAAGCTGATGAAATTAATTCATCTGTTTTTTTATCTTCAACTCCATAAAAAATATTTTCTGCAATTGAGTCGGAAAATAAAAATGTCTCTTGAGAAACATATCCAATTTTTGTACGAAGTGTTTCAAGCGGAATTGTACGAATGTCATTTCCATCAATTAATAAATTACCTTCTGTGATATCATACAAACGAGGAATTAAATTAATTAATGTGCTTTTTCCAGAACCTGTATGTCCGACAATTGCTAAAGTTGAACCTTTTGAAATTTTAAGATTAATATTTTTTAAAGCAGTCCTGTTTGCACTTTCGTGAGTAAAAGAAACATTTTTATATTCAATTTCGCCATCAATATCAGTTATCACATAATTGGTGTCAGTTGAATTTTTAATTTCTGGTTCACGATCGATAATTTTTTGAAGTCGGCCCATCGATGCTCCTCCTTGTTGGAGAATATTTATAACCCAACCAAATGCTATCATAGGCCAAATTAACATTACCAGATATGCAAGAAATGCTGTTAATGTTCCAATTGTAATTTCATTATTTATAACTTTAAGTCCGCCAAAATAAATTGTAAGTAAAATTGATGAACCAACAAGTAAAAACATCATCGGCCACATTAATGATTGTACTTTTGCTAACTCAAGATTTTTTTTAAGATATGAAGTACTTAATTTTTCAAATAATCCTATTTCATATTCTTCTCTTACATAAGATTTTACAACTCTAATTCCGGAAAGATTTTCTTGTGCGCGTGTTGTAAGTTTACTGTAGGTTTCTTGTTTCTCAATTGATTTAGTATGAATTGTTTTTCCTGCATAATAAACTGCCAACGAAACTAACGGAAGTGGAATTAGCGCTATTAATGTCAAAGTCCAGCTTTTCACAAACATAAACATCAATGAAAAAACTAATGTCATTAATGAATCAATCGGATACATTATTCCAGGACCAAGTGCATTACGAACTGCGTTGATATCGTTCGTAGCGTGGGCCATTAAATCACCCGTTGGTGTTTTTTGGAAATATGAAAGTGGTTGTTGTTGTAAAAAAGAGAGAAATGTATTTCGTAAATCAAATTCAATTTTGCGCGATACAACTATAATTGTTTGGCGAGTGTAGTACGTAAAAACTCCACTCATAATTGTAAATGAAATTACAAGAAGAGAGTACCAAATCATTTCAGATAATAATTTTTCTCCATCCTTAGGCAATTGCTGCATTGTATCGATCGCATTTCCAATAAAATGTGGAAGTACAACGCCAAGCAAATTAGCCAAAATAATTGTTACCAATCCCCAAGATAATGTTGAACGGTACTTTTGTAAGTATGGTAAAAGATGATACAGCAACTTCACGAATTAACCTATTTCAGTAAAAGATAAATATTTTTGAATTGCTTTTGGAATTGAAATTTTTCCCGCTTCAGTTTGATATTGTTCCATTAATGCAGCAACAACACGTGGTAATGCTAAAGCTGAACTATTTAATGTGTGAACAAATTCCATTTTTTTTGTTTCAGAAGAACGATATTTAATATTCATTCTGCGAGATTGAAATGCTTCAAAATTACTGCAGGAAGAAACTTCCAACCATTTTTTTTGTCCACAAGACCAAACTTCTAAATCATATTTTTTTGTTTGAGTAAAACCCATATCTCCAGTACACATTAATAAAACTCGATATCTTAAACCAAGTTGTTTAAGAAGATTTTCTGAGTCTGTTCGTAGTAATTCCAATTCATCGTACGATTTCTCAGGAAGTGTAAATTTTACTAATTCAACTTTATCAAATTGATGTAGGCGATTTAATCCCCGAACATCTTTTCCGTAAGATCCTGCTTCTCTTCTGAAACAAGGAGTGTACGCAGAATATTTTAATGGTAATTTTTTTTCATCGAGAATTTCATCTCTGTGAAAATTTGAAACCGGAACTTCTGCAGTTGGAACTAAAAATAATCCATCTCGCTGAACAGCGTACATTAAATCTTCTTTGTCCGGCAATTGTCCAGTTCCTCGAGCGCTCGCTTCATTCACAACAACCGGTGGAATTAATTCTGTGTAACCATTTACTGAAGCGCTGTCTAAAAAGAAATTTATTAATGCGCGTTGAAACATCGCCATCTTCCCAATGTAAAATGGAAAACCTGCTCCTGTTACTTTTGAGCCTCTGTCAAAATCTATTAATTGTAATTTTTCTGCAATTTCCCAATGAGGCATAATTGCAAATTTTGGTTCCGGAATATTTTGTGATTCAAAAATAACTTTATTTTCTTCCGGTGAATTTCCAATTGGAACGGATGAGTGTGGAATATTCGGAGCAGTCAACAATAATTCTTGAAGCTTATGATCGATGACTTTTAATTCATCGTCCAATTCTAGGATCATAGTTTTGATTTCGCTCATCGATTTTATAATTTCTTCAGTATTCTCGCCTGACATTTTCAAGTGAGCAACTTTTGCTGAAGCTTCGTTTCGCTGAGCTTTTAATTTTTCTACTTGTTGAATTTTCTTACGACGACTTTCATCTAATTCTAAAATTTCATTTAAATTATCGACTTCGTTTTTATTTTTAATCCCCGTTCGGACTTTTTCAGTTTCTTCCCGAATTATCTTAATATCTAACATGTCCTAAATATACAAAATGATTACTGAATGACCTTCAACGATATAAAATGACAATCCTTAAAAATTTCTTCTGCAGATTCTATCTCGAGCCTTTTTATTGAAAAATAAAAATGATCATTTGAAATTTCTCCTTTATTCATTCCTTCAGAATTCATCAGTTCTACTAGTTTGTTTTCTCTTACAAATTCATTTTTTTCATAAAAATCTCCGGCAAGTAAAATAGGAAATGCATTATTTTTTGAAATAAATGAATTGAGTTCTTTAAATTGTATAACTCTATTTTCCGATGAATTATTTACCAATTCTGTACTAATTACTGCAAGCGAACTTACGCCAACATCAATAACTCCGAACGCAGCAGAGTGTTGAATCTTTTTTTTGGGATTTGACAACTTTACAATTGCCGATTGCATAATTGGATAAATACTAAAAATTGCATTACCTGAACTGAAACTTAAATCATCTCTTGCTTCTGCAAAATATTGTCTCATTTCGAGTTGCCGGCTTAATTCTTTTATGGCGTCGAAACCACCACCATATCCCGGACGACCAATTTGTTGAACAAGTAATATTTCCGGATTAAGATTTTTAATTTTTTTTACAAATTTTGTAACTTCGAATTTGGAATTTAATGTATGGTGAAGATTTACTGAAATTATTTTTACAGTTGAAGAAAGTCGATTGACTTTAGTTACCTCTGTTGTTTTACATCCAGAAAAAAATATAACTATTCCTATAAAAATAATATTTCTTAACATCTTAAATTACTTTTGTAAAACTGAAAATTCTTTTTTCATTAATTCTAAAGAGTCTTCTATTGAAGTAGGATTATAATTTAGAATTTTTTGGGCTTTATCTAAAACAAATCCAGATTTTTTCGGGCGAGTTGCAGGTTGTTGTAAATCTTTTGTAAGAATTGGCTGAATGAGTGATGAGTTTAATTTAAAAACTTTTGCTATCGTACAAGCAAATTCATATCTACTTAAAATTGTTGAACCAGAAATATGAAATGTTGTGCTTTCTGTTTGTACAATTGAAAGTAAACAGGCATTCGCAAGATCACCAACATAAGTTGGATTACTAATTTGATCTGTCACACATCGAACTGGTTTATTTTCCAAAAGACTATTTATAACCCAAAGAGCGAAGTTGTATTTAATATTATTTCCAACTCCAAAAAGTACAATTGTTCTTAATATTGTATAATTAATATCGCTACTTAAAATTGCATTCTCGCCGGCAAGTTTACTTCTTCCATAATAATTAATTGGATTTGGTCTCGCTGTTTCCGAATATGGTCCATCATTCCCATCAAAAACATAATCGGTTGAAATGTGAATTAATTTTGCACCGAGATTTCGGCAAACATCTGCTAAATTTTTAACTCCAACAACATTTACTTTCCATGCATGCTCTCTCTCCTTCTCACATAAATCGACATTAGTTAAACCTGAAGCATTTATAATTATTTCAGGATTAAAACTATTTACTAAACTTTTAATATCACTTCTCGAAGTTATATCAAGTTGAGTATAATCGAAAGATCCATGATTTAAAAAAAAAGTTCTGTGATGAGATGTGTTTAATACTTCAAAATTTGAATTAACAGATAAAAGTTGTGCAAGTCGTTGCCCCAATAATCCATTACTCCCGCAAATCAAAATTCTTTTCATGTTAATTTGGAAAAACTATTTTAAATCTTCGATCCGTTTTTTTTGAAGTTTATCAATTTTAATTTAATTGTAGAATTGTCTAAAGCTAAAATTTCTGCTGCGAGTACTGCAGCATTTTTTGAACCACCAATTGCAACTGTTGCTACTGGAATTCCTGATGGCATTTGTACAATTGAATAAAGTGCATCAACTCCTTTTAATTCCGAGCCGGAAAGTGGAACACCAATAACTGGCAAAATAGTATTCGCTGCAGCAACACCTGGTAAGTGCGCTGCCATTCCTGCTGCTGCAATAATAATTTTATATCCATTCGATTCTGCATTTCTTACAAATGAAACGCACTCATCTGGATTTCGATGTGCTGATAAAACTTGATAAGTATATTCAATTCCGAAATATTCAAGGTATTGAATACATCCTTTCATAGCTTCGTCATCTGAAGAACTTCCTACAATAATTGCAACTTTTGGCATAATTTTTTCCTTTATAATCTTCTTGTTGGTCCTAAATCTTTAAGTGATCGTTCGTTAATTCTCCACAATTCTTGACAAGGAAATGCATTTTCATATAATGCTTTTCCAATTATCAATGAGTCAACTCCAAGTGATTCATATTCCTGAATTAATTTTAATTGTTGATATGAACTGACTCCACCCATAATCGTAATTTTTAAATCTGTATCCAATGCTAATTGTTTTACAAAATCAAAACGTGGTGTTGGGATTTCAGATGATGTTTCAACATCACTATAAATAATTCTTTTTACACCATGATAGTGAAGTCGCTTTGCATATGGAATTACTTCTTCACCATTTTGTAAAATTCCTGAAACTGCTAAAAGATGCGGAACAATTTTACTATATGAAAATCGAGATGACGCGTGTTGTACAAAATTAAAATCCAACGAAACTTTTGCAGACAACACAACTCTGTAAACACCTAAACTAAAAAGATATTCTATATGTTCGATCGATTCAATACTTCCACCAATTTCAATTGGAATATCCAACCTCTCAACAATTTTTTTAATTATTTCACCATTTGGATATTCACCATCGCAATATCCATTTGCATCTGTAATATGCAACGACTTCGCATTTTCACCCCTCCACAAAACTGCCATTTCAATTGGGTCGTCCGAATATTCTCTTCCCTCTTGTGATAAAGGTGTTATATCTTTAACACAGATTTTATTTTTAATCTCAATTGCTGGAATAATGAGTATCATATTTATAATTATTACTTAAAATGTTTAAAATTCAGGAGACATTCAACTATCGATAAAATAAAAAACGCCGATTTAAGTCGGCGCTTTTTAAACGATTGTATATTATTTATTTAAGAACAACCACTTGTTGAACCACATTGTAAACATTTATAACAACTCCCGGAACGAACCATTATTGAACCACATTCATGACAAGGTGGTGCATCTGCTTGAGTTTGAAAAATAACTTTTTCAGATTTTTCGACCTTACTATTTCCCTCTTTTGCAAATTGTAATGTTGGTTCAAGATTTGTTAATTCTGAAACTGGTGCTGGAACTTGTTGATTTTCTAAAAATTTTAACGACAACCATCTGAAGATATAATCACATAAAGATTTTGCAATCGGGATGTTTGAATTGTTTGTAAAACCTGATGGCTCGAATCTCATATGAGTATATTTATCAACCAAAACTTTTAATGGAACACCATATTGTAGCGCCATCGAAGTTGAAGTTGCAAATGCATCCATCAAACCAGAAATTGTTGAACCTTCTTTTGACATTGTAATAAAAACTTCTCCCGGATAATTATCTTCGTACATACCAACTGTAATGTAACCTTCATGTCCGGCAATACTAAATTTATGTGTAATCGAACGTCGTTCATCTGGAAGTCTGCGACGAGCTATTTGTTTAGTAGCAATTGCTTTTTTTTCTGTCTCTAAAGAAGTACTTAACGGCTGAGTTCGTTTGCAACCATCTCGGTAAACTGCAATTGCTTTCAATCCTAATTTCCATGCTTCAATATATGCTTGCATTATTTCTTCAGGAGTTACGTCAGTCGGCATATTTACAGTTTTAGAAATTGCACCGGAAAGATATGGTTGTGTTGCAGACATCATTTTTATATGTCCCATATAATGAATCGATCGTTTTCCTTTTGCAGGTTTAAATGCGCAATCAAAAACCGGAAGATCTGTTTCTTTTAAATATGGCGCTCCTTCAATTGTATCATTCTTATCTATATAATTTAAAATGTGTTCAATTTGTTCGCTATCGTATTCAAGTTTTTTCAATGCTTCACCAACAGTTCCGTTGACTAACTTCATCATTCCACCACCAACAAGTCGTTTATATTTTACTAGAGCAATATCTGGCTCAACTCCTGTTGTGTCGCAATCCATCATAAATCCAATTGTTCCGGTTGGAGCAAGAACTGTTGCTTGTCCATTTCTGAATCCAAATTCTTTTCCAACTGCGATTGCATCCTTCCAACATTTTTGTGAAGCTAAAATTAAATCTTGTGGAATAGAAACATTACTAATTTGATCTGCATAAATACTATGTCGATTCATAACATTCAACATTGGTTCTTCATTTACTTTGTATCCTTCGAAAGGAGAAATTTCTTTTGCAATGAGAGCAGATTGATGATAGGCAACTCCACACATTAAAGAAGTAATAGCCGCAGAATAATCGCGACCTACATCACTATCGTATGCGAGACCGCGCGCCATTAATAGTGCGCCGAGATTCGCGTAACCAAGTCCTAATGGACGAAATTTATGACTGTTTGCTCCAATTGTTGGAGTTGGATAACTCGCATTATCTACAAAAATTTCTTGTGCAGAAATTGTTAATCTAATTGCGTAATCAAAAGACGAAACATTAAATTCTCCATCTTCTTTTCTGAATTTCATTAAATTTAAAGATGCAAGATTACAAGCCGAATCATCCAAGTACATATATTCGCTACAAGGATTCGATGCGTTAATTTTAGAAGTATTAGATGATGTGTGCCAGTTATTAATTGTTGTATCGTATTGCATTCCAGGATCGCCACAAATCCAAGCAGCTTCGGCAATTTGTCTCAATAAATCTCTTGCACGAAATGTATCCATTGGTTTATTGTTCTTGATAGATTTCGTTGACCACTCTTTATCTTCAAGAGCAGCTTTCATAAAGTCATCGCTAACTCGTACAGAATGATTTGCATTTTGGTAAGAAATTGTATCGTAAGCTCCACCATGAACATTAAATCCACCATCATAACCAGCGTCGATTAGAGCCCATGCTTTCTTTTCTTCTTCTGCTTTACAATTCACGAAGTCAAGAATATCTGGATGGTCAACATTTAGAATTACCATTTTTGCGGCTCTTCTTGTTTTTCCACCTGATTTGATAACACCTGCAAAAGCATCATATCCACGCATAAAAGAAACAGGTCCTGAAGCAGTTCCGCCACTTGTTAAATTTTCGCGCGATGAACGTAAAGTTGAAATATTTGTTCCAGTTCCCGAACCCCATTTGAAAAGCATTCCTTCGGTTTTTACTAAATTTAAAATTGAATCCATTGAATCTTGAATTGAATTTATGAAACAGGCAGAAACTTGTGGCTTATCTTCAATTCCGAGATTAAACCAAACCGGACTATTAAATGCCATGTATTGATTTACTAGTATGTAGCAAAGTTCATTATAATAAATTTCTGCATCTTCATCAGTTGCAAAGTAGTTTCCTTTTTTTCCCCACTCATAAGTTGTCTTCGCAACACGTTCAACTAATTGCCTGACACTTGTTTCTCTATCTGGTGTTCCAATTAATCCATGAAAATATTTTGATACAACAACATTGGTTGCGGTCATCGACCACGATTTTGGGATTTCTACATTTTTCTGTTCAAATATTTTGTCCCCTTTTTCATTTGTGATGCTCGCGGTTCTTAATTCCCACTCAATCTCATCAAAAGGATGAACTCCTTTTTTTGTAAAATATCTAGAAAATGTTAATCCCTTTGTTGTTAATGTATCATTCAACCCTGAGAACACTTGTGTGCTTCTCAATTTGGTATCAGATTCTTTCATGTGTGTTCCTTTTTTGGATGGGTTTCGAAACTGAAAAATTTTTATTTTTTTTAATACTCATAAATACTGTTTTTCTAAATAAAAAACGCCTACTTCACAATCAACTTTGCGCTTAGCTAAGTACATTCAAAATAATGCCTTGATTGTACTGAGTCAAGTTAAGTATTAGGTGGTGTAAGCTTTTCAAAGAAATCGAAAACTGGAAAAAATTTTGCGTATTATCACAAACAACCGTTATTAAACTTTTTCTAATTTTCTTTTTACTATTTTTTAATTGTTCAATGGTAAGAAACTTTTTATATCTTATGCAAGAAATATTTTATTTATTTTTTGGAAAGGAGTTGTTATGGCACTACAAGTGAAATGTTCGACAATCCCGGAGATGTTCGAAAAAATATCTCAGAAGTATTTAAACCAATCCCGCCCTGCATTATATTATAAAAGTGAGGGTAACTTTCTTCCAATAAGCTATAAAGAGTTGAGAGAAAATGTCCGTTCATTTGCAAATGGATTATTTTCTTTGGGAGTCTCTAATGGAAATAAAATTGCAATAATTTCAGAAAATCGTCCAGAGTGGTTTGTTAGTGATATGGCAACTGTCTCGATCGGTGCAACCGATGTTCCGATGTACCCAACTCTAACTCCCAAACAAATAGAATATATTTTAAACGATGCTGAAGTTTCAGTTGTTATAGTTTCAAACCAAACACAATTAAATAAAATTCTTAAAATTCAAGATCAGGTTTCAACTTTGAAAACTATAATTGTGATGAATGAAACTTATGAATCAACATTCCCAAATACTTTTCAAATTAAAAAAGTAATGCAACTTGGAATTGAATATGAAAAAACACATTCAACCGAACTTGAAAATTCAATCTCAAAAGTTAAAGCTGAAGATCTACTTACTATTATATATACATCCGGAACCACAGGAAATCCAAAAGGAGTAATGCTTTCTCATAGTAATATTATATCAAATATGACTGCATGTATGAATGAGATTCCAATTGATGATACTGATTTAACATTATCGTTTTTACCGCTATGTCACATCTTCGAAAGAATGGGTGGATATTATTCGGTGTTCGGTTGCGGTGCGACAATTGCTTACGCCGAAAGTGTAGAAACTGTTCGTGATAATTTGGGAGAAGTTCATCCAACTATGATGACAGCAGTTCCGCGATTTTTTGAAAGAGTTCAAACGAGATTAATTAAACAAGTCGACAGCGGTTCACCAATAAAGAAAAAAATTTTTTATTGGGCGATGAGTGTTGGTAAAAATTATTTGTGTGCAAGTAAATCAGGAAATGTTTCTTCATCTCTTGCATTCAAATATAAAATTGCAAACGCACTTGTTTACAAAAAATTAAAAGAGCGAATGGGTGGGAAACTTCGATTCTTTGTTTCTGGCGGAGCAGCACTTCCAAAATCACTCGGCGAATTTTTTGCTTCAATTGGTATTACAATTTTGGAAGGTTTCGGCTTGACTGAAACTTCACCAGTTTTAACATTGAACAGACTTAATGATTATAATTTCGGAACAGTTGGAAAACCACTTGCCAACGTTGAAGTTAAAATTGCAGCCGATGGAGAAATTCTAGCTAAAGGTCCAAATATTATGGTGGGATATTTTAAAAATCAAACTGCTACAAATGAAGTTATAGACAAAGATGGTTGGTTTCACACTGGCGATATTGGAATGTTCGATACAAACAAGAACCTGGTAATTACAGATCGAAAGAAACACATTTTTGTTAGTTCTGGTGGAAAAAATATTGCTCCTCAAATTATTGAAAATCAATTAATACAAAGTAAATATATAGATCAGATTTTGATTCTCGGTGACAAACGAATGTTTTGCTCAGCACTTTTAGTTCCAGAGTTTGACAATTTAACCGACTTCGCAAAAAGTGAAAAAATAACTTACACTTCGAAAAAAGATTTAATTTCAAACGAAAAAGTTATTTCACTTTTTAGTGCTGAACTTGAAAGACTACAAAAAGATTTAGCAAACTTCGAACGAGTTAGAAAATTCAGATTAATTTCGGATACATTTACAATTGAGAATAACGAGCTTACTCCGACATTGAAAGTGAAACGAAAAGTTGTCGAGGAAAAATATTCTTCCTTAATCGAAGAAATGTATAAACTTGGCTAAAATCAATTAATAATGAATTGATTCGCACTGATTTTTGCCGTAATTTGTAGGTAATCATTTATCAGCATGGAATCATTCATCCCAATTTTATTGATGTTACTTGCAAGCACAGCTCTTGCACTTCTCCTATTAAAATTACACCAATTGCTCGGTCCACGAAATCCAAATCGTGAAAAACTTTCTACCTATGAAAGTGGAATGGAACCAATTCAAACTGCACACGAAAGATTTTCTGTAAAATATTATATGGTTGCTGTTCTATTTATTTTGTTCGATATCGAAGTAATTTTCTTATATCCATGGGCAGTAAATTTTCGACAGCTTGGACTTTTTGGTTTAATTGAAATGTTAGTTTTCATCGGAATTTTATTAATTGGTTATTTTTATGTTATTCGAAAAGGTGCATTGCAATGGGATTAGAACATTCCTTCGGCGATAGTATAATTACTACAAAAATTGATTCAGCAATAAATTGGTGTAGAAAAAATTCTATCTGGCCAATGCCAATGGGAATCTCATGTTGCGGAGTTGAACTTATGGCAGTTGGTGCACCAAGGTTTGATATTTCCAGATTTGGTTCGGAAGTAATGCGCTTCTCACCACGACAATGTGATCTACTTATTGTTGCCGGGACTACAACTTATAAAATGGCGCCTGTTGTTCGAAAAATTTATGATCAAATGCCAGATCCAAAATGGGTAATTGCAATGGGTGCTTGCACTTCATCTGGTGGAATGTACAGAACTTATTCAGTTGTTCAGGGGATCGATCAATTTTTGCCTGTTGATGTTTATTTAGCAGGTTGTCCTCCGCGACCTGATAATTTATTACAAGCATTAATGGTTATTCAAGATAAAATTCAAAAGGGCGAAAGTAAAGGTTCTCCAATGACCGTTGCTGATGAACGAAAAATTCTTGAACTTCAAAACTCACAAATCTAAATAATGAACCAAGTAGTTGTCGATTTATTAAAAAAAACTTTTCCAGATTCTATTATTGAAGTTAAAGAATTTAGAAATGAAACTACTATAATTGTAAAAAAAGAAAATATTGTAAAAATTTCTGAATTTTTGCGAGACAATCCAAAATGCCAATTTAATTATTTATCCGATTTATGTGGAGCCGACGCTTACACTCCGGAAAATAGATTCGAAGTAATTTACAATTTACTTTCAATTCCACTTAAACATAGAATTCGTATAAAAATATTTACAGACGAAACCAATCCAAATGTGCCAACTGTGAGTAATGTTTGGGAAGCAGCAAACTGGTGCGAGCGTGAAGCTTACGACATGTTTGGAATTATTTTCGACGGACACAACGACCTTCGCAGAATGTTTATGCCAGAAGATTTTGAATATTATCCTCTTCGTAAAAATTTCCCATTAATGGGGATTCCAAATTCTCTTCTACTTCCTGATACAAATCCAAAAAAATAATTTTAGAATGCAAACTTCAACTTTGGATTATCGAAAAGTTCGGCAAGAAAAAATTATTAAAGCACTTGGCAATAAAGATACGAGTGTTCAATTTGATGATTCACTTGAAAACGCAATGGTTCTTAATATGGGACCTCAACATCCTGCAACGCATGGTGTACTTCGATTGCTTTTAAAACTTGATGGCGAAACTGTAATTCAATGTATTCCGGAACTTGGTTATCTTCACAGAGGTTATGAAAAGTTAGCTGAAAATTGTTCTTATCACGAATACATTCCACATACAGATCGTCTCGATTATCTTTCTCCGTTATTAAATAATACTGCTTACGTACTTGCTGTTGAAAAATTATTGGGAATCGAAGCTCCGAGACGAACACAATTTATTCGTACAATAATTTCAGAGTTAGCTAGAATTTCTTCACACTGTCTCGCGATGGGAGCTTTAGCGATGGATATTGGCGCATTGACAGTTTTTCTTTGGACCTTCCGTGAAAGAGAAAAGTTGTATGATATTTTTGAAAATTTAACCGGTGCAAGATTTACGACAAGTTATACTCGTATCGGCGGAGTTGCTCAAGATATAACACCCGAAGTAAAAAAGATGATGGAAGATTTTATAAATCAATTTCCTGAAAAACTTTTTGAATGTGAAAAATTATTAAACACAAATAGAATTTTTGTTGAAAGAATGGATGGTGTCGGAGTAATTACTCGTGAGAAAGCAATTTCACTTGGAATGACAGGACCAAATCTTCGCGCAGTTGGTATTGAACATGATATTCGCCGAGTTGAGCCATATTTATTGTACAATGAATTTGATTTTGAAGTTCCTACTTTTGAAGGAGGAGATTGTTTAGCAAGATATTATGTTCGGCTGAATGAAATGAAACAAAGTATTTTAATTCTTCAACAATCATTAGAAAAAATTCCGCAAGGCCCGATACATGCATTTGATACAAAAAAAGTTCTTCCCAGAAAAGAAAGAATTTATACAAAAATGGAAGAGATGATTCATGACTTCATGTTAATTAATATTGGAGCTGTTCCACCAATTGGCGAAGTTTATCATGCAGTTGAAGGTTCAAAAGGAGAATTGGGATTTTATATTCAAAGTCGTGGCGAAGGACAACCGTGGAGATTAAAAATTCGTTCCCCTTCATTTTGCAATTTACAAAGTTTGCCAACTTTAATTCACAACTCAATGCTTTCGGATGTTGTTGCAATAATTGGAAGTATCGATCCGGTTATGGGAGAGGCTGACAAATAATTTTATGTTAAACGATTTAAATTTAAAACGAGTTGACGAAATAATTAAAAGGTATCCTGAACCACGAGCAGCTTTATTGCCGGCTTTGTGGATTGCGCAGGAACAAGAGGGATACATTTCTCTGAAAATGATGAAGTTCCTCGGAAATCTTTTGAGCCTTTCCTATTCTCATATTCTTGGAGTTGTTTCATTTTATACAATGTTCCATGAAAAGCCACTCGGAAGATTTCATATCGAAGTTTGTACAAATATTTCATGCATGTTAAAAGGTTCTGATAAAATTCTTTCAACAGTAGAAAAACATTGCGGAATTAAATGTGGCGAAACTTCAGAAGATGGGAAATTTACAATTACAGAAGTTGAATGCATGGGCGCTTGCAGCGGTGCTCCGATGATTGCTGTTGGAGAAGATTATTTTGAGAATCTTAATGAAGATAAAACATTGAAACTTTTAAATAATTTTTCAAACGTAACTAAATTAAATGGAAATGATGATGTTGATGATGAAACAGAATTCGGTGGTGGAGATTAATTATGGAAAAATATTTACTACCGGAAATTCCTGATTATCATTTGATTGATGTTTACGAAAATAATGGCGGTTATCAGGCATTCAAAAAGTCAATAACATTAAATCCTGACGCAATAATAAATGAAATAAAAAAATCTAATTTGCGTGGTCGTGGCGGAGCATGTTTTCCAACAGGTTTAAAATGGTCCTTCATGCCAAAAGATAATTCCAAACCAAAATATCTTGCTGTTAATGGCGATGAATCCGAACCAGGAACTTTTAAAGACAGAAATCTTTTTGAATTTAATCCTCATTTAATTATTGAAGGAATTTTAATTGCCTGTTATTCGATGGAAATTAAAACCGCATACGTTTATATAAGAGGTGAATATGGAAAATGGATTCGCATATTTCAAAAAGCTTTGGATGATGCCTATTCGAAAAATTATATCGGTCAAAATATTTTAGGTTCAAATTTTTCAACTAATGTTTTTATTCATAAAGGAGCAGGTGCATATATTTGTGGAGAAGAATCGGCATTAATGAATTCTATCGAAGGTGATCGTGGTTATCCTCGTGTTAAACCACCATTTCCGGCACAAAAAGGATTATGGAATTGCCCGACAACAATTAACAATATTGAAACTCTTGCAAACATTCCTCTTATAATTAATAAAGGAGCTGAATGGTATTCTTCGATTGGTTCACCAAAACATCCGGGACCAATTCTTGTTGGAATAAGTGGACATGTAAATAAACCGGGAGTTTACGAAGTTCCTACAGGAACTTTATTAACAGAGTTAATTTATAATTTTGCTGAAGGAATTCCTGGAAATAAAAAAATAAAAGCTATAATTCCCGGAGGTTCATCAACAATGATTTTGCGCGGAGAAAATATTGAAGGTGTCAAGATGGATGCTGAATCATTAAAAGCTGCAGGCTCATCAGTTGGAACTGCCGGATTAATTGTGATGGATGAAGAGACAGATTTAATTCGTGTAATAACTCGGATTACAAAATTTTATCATCATGAATCTTGCGGACAATGTACACCATGTCGCGAAGGAACCGGTTGGATGGAAAAAATTTTAAATCGATTTGAAAAAAACGAAGCTAAAAAAGAAGATCTTGAATTACTACTCGATGTTGCAAATAATATTGAAGGAAACACAATTTGCGCTTTAGGTGATGCTGCAGCCTGGCCGGTTCAAAGTATGATTAAAAGATTTCCTGAAGAATTTGAAAGACGAATAAAAAAAGTTGAACCTGTTTAAAGGTGTTATTGTAAACTTCCGCAAAAATAAATTATGGGAAAATTAAAAATTATTAAACCACCTGCTTTGCATCGTGGTGATGTAATTGGAATTATTGCTCCGGCAAGTCCAGTAACGTCCGATGAAAAAATTGAAAAAGGTGTTAACTATTTAGAACAACTTGGTTACAAAGTTAAATTGGGAAAACACGTTCGAGCAACTCATGGATATTTAGCAGGAACAGATTCCAACCGCGCGCATGATATAAATGATATGTTTAAGGATAAGCAAGTTAAAGCAATTTTTTCTCTGCGCGGCGGTTATGGAACTCCGAGATTACTTCCATTAATTAATTATAAACTGATTAAACAAAATCCAAAAATACTTGTTGGCTACAGCGATATTACTGCACTTCAACTTGCGATATTTAAAAAAACAAATTTAGTTACTTTTTCAGGACCGATGGTAAGTGTTGAAATGTGGAATAAAATTGATCCTGCAACTGAAGGAATTTTTTGGACGATGCTTCTTTCAACAAAAAAATTCGGAGTACTTCACAACGCAACATTTACTCAAACAACTCCTCTTCGCAGAGGAAGAGAAACTGGAATTTTGCTCGGTGGAAATTTAACTCTAATCGCATCGATACTTGGATCGCAATATATCCCTTCATTTAAAGACTCAATTTTATTTTTGGAAGAAGTTGATGAACAAAATTATCGTTTCGATCGATTACTTAATCAACTTGCATTAAGTAAAATATTAGAACAAGCAAAAGGAATTGTAATTGGACAATTAACAGATATTGTACAAAAAGATCCAACGCAACCATTTTTAACAGTTGAAGAAATTTTGGCCGAGTATTTTGGTAAAATGAAAAAACCGATTCTCACAAATTTTCCATACGGTCATATTCCTAAAAAATTTACATTGCCATTTGGAATTTCTGTAAGAGTTGATGCCGGTAAAAACCAAATTGAATTACTAGAAGGTGCAGTTTCATAATTCTTTTAAATTAATAAATAAAATATTTTTATGCTTCGTGTAGTAGTATTTGCTTCCGGTAAAGGAAGTAACTTGCAAAATTTAATTGATGTTTCTAAAAATTCCGAAAATTTATTTAAAGTTGTCGGTGTAATCAGTAATAACAAAAACTCAAATGCTTTAACAATTTCTGAAAATGAAAAGATTGTAGGTTTTAATTTTACCGTAATGCAATTTTTAAGTGAAGAAGACTTTTCAAACGCAATTTTAAATGAGCTTAAAAAGTTAAATTGCGATTTAATTGTATTAGCCGGTTATATGAAAAAAGTACCAACTAAAATAATTTCGAATTACCAAAATCGAATTATCAATATTCATCCCGCTCTTTTACCAAATTTTGGCGGAGAAGGAATGTTTGGTGAGTTTGTGCATAAAGCAGTACTCGAATCAAAAAATAAAGTAACAGGTGCAACAGTTCATTTTGTAAATGAAGATTACGATAAAGGTGAAATTATTTTACAAGAAAAAATACCTGTACTTGATAATGATACAACTGAATCCTTAGCAAAAAGAGTGTTGGAAGTTGAACATAGAATTTTACCGAAAGCTGTAATTATGATTGCAAATGATAAAATAAGATTGAAATAATATTTCTAACTTTGTAGGTATGAAAATTAAAAGAGCATTATTAAGTGTTTCCAATAAAAATGGAATAGCTGAGTTTGGGAATGAGTTAGTTAAACTTGGCGTTGAATTAATCTCAACTGGTGGAACGTATTTTATTTTGCAAAAAAATAATATTCCAGTTAAAAAAGTTTCAGATATTACAAACTTCCCAGAAATATTAGATGGCAGAGTTAAAACATTGCATCCAAAAATTTATGGTGGCTTGTTGAGTTTACGGAACAACAAATCGCACTTGGAAGAAATGCAAAAACATGGTATCGAATCAATTGATTTAGTAGTTGTAAATCTTTATCCATTTGCAGAAACAATTGCAAAAGAAAATATATCCTTCGATGAAGCAATGGAACAAATTGATATTGGTGGTCCGACAATGTTAAGATCGGCTGCAAAAAATCATAAGTTCGTTACGGTAATTGTAAATCCAAATCGATATGAGCAAGTTCTTCTCGAAATGAAAAAATTAAATTGTGAAGTCAGCAATGAACTTAGATTTTCACTTGCACAAGAAGTATTTGAACACACTTCACTTTATGATTCAACAATTGCAAATTATTTTCAATCGAAAAATGAGAAAACAGAAACACTTCCACAAACTTTTAATTTGCAATTAACTAAGTCGAAGGAACTTCGATATGGTGAAAATCCCCATCAAAAAGCTGCTATTTATTCAACTTCGCCAAAACCAACCGAAAATTTAAAACAGCTTCACGGCAAAGAATTATCGTTCAATAATATAATTGATGCGCAATCTGCGATTGAACTTGTTTCGGAATTTGAAGAGCCAACTGCTGTAATTATAAAACATACAAATGCTTGTGGAGTTGGAAGTGATATTAAATTAGTTGATGCTTTTAAAAAAGCATTTGCAACTGATACTCAATCTCCTTTTGGTGGAATTTTTGCAGTTAACAGAGAATTAAATTTTGAAACTGCAACGGCAATGAACGAAATTTTTAGTGAAATAATTATTGCTCCATCTTTTAGCGAAGAAGCAATTTTATTATTACAAAAGAAAAAAGATCGCAGAATTATTCAAGTTTCAAAAAATTATTTAAATTCTTCAATTGAAATTAAAACAATCTCCGATGGATTTATTATTCAAACAAAAGATTTAAAATCATTTTTATACAATGAAGCATCAGTAGTTACAAAACGAAAACCGACTGAAGTTGAACTTCTTGGATTACTTTTTGCATTTAAAGTTGCCAAACATTTAAAATCAAATGCAATTGTTTATGCAAATAAAGATAGAACTTTAGGAGTTGGTGCCGGACAAATGTCACGAATCGATTCATCTAAACTTGCAGTTCGAAAAGCAAACGAAGCTGGCTTATCATTAATTGGATCTGTAGTTTCTTCGGACGCCTTCTTCCCTTTTGCAGATGGTTTATTGGAAGCAATTAAAGCAGGAGCAACTGCAGTAATTCAACCTGGCGGCTCGATAAGAGACAATGAAGTTATCAAAGCTGCAGACGAAAATAATGTTGCTATGATTTTTACTGGAATTCGTCATTTTAAACATTGAATTATAAAACTTTTTTCGATATAATCGAACTAACATTATGAAACAATTTTTCAACTTATTTACGGCTGACTTAGCAATTGATTTAGGAACAGCATATACTTTAATTTACATGCGCGGGAAAGGGATTGTTCTCAGCGAACCATCCATTGTTGCTTATGATAGGAACACAAGAAAAATTGTTGCTATCGGAACAGAAGCAAAAGAAATGCTCGGCAGAACTCATCGCGACATCAGAACAATTCGTCCGATGAAAGATGGCGTGATTGCTGATTTTGAAATTGCAGAAGGAATGTTGCGAGAGTTCATAAAAAAAATTCATGCAAATTGGTTTCCAAGTCGCCGAATTGTTATTTGTGTTCCAAGCGGAGTAACTGAAGTTGAGAAGCGTGCTGTTCGTGATTCTGCAGAACACGCCGGCGCAAAAGAAGTTTATTTAATTGCAGAACCAATGGCCGCTGCAATTGGAGTTGGAATTGATGTCGATGCTCCAATCGGAAGTATGATTATAGATATTGGTGGTGGTACAACTGATATTGCAATAATTGCACTTTCGGGAATTGTAATTGAAGAATCAATTAGAATTGCTGGAGATGAATTAAATAATGCAATTATTTATTTCTTCAAAAAAAATTATAATATGTTAATTGGTGAAAGAACCGCTGAGAATATTAAATGTCAAATTGGATCAGTAATGCCATTAAAAGAAGAAATAACCATTCAAGTAAAAGGGAGAGATTTAGTTAATGGAATTCCAAAAACTACAGATGCCAATTCAGCAGAAATTAGAGAAGCCCTTAATGAGACAGTGCAAAATATTGTTGAAGCAGTTAAATTAACTTTAGAACGAACTCCACCGGAACTCGCTGCAGATATTCTTGATCGCGGAATTATTTTAACTGGTGGCGGCGCATTACTTCGCGGACTTGATGAACGTTTACGACTTGAAACAAATCTTCCAGTTTATATTGCAGAAGATCCATTGACTGCAGTTGTTAGAGGAACTGGAAAAGTTTTAGAGAATTTAAACCGTTATTCAAAAGTTTTAATTCGCAGTAAAAGATTATAATAGGAATATTTCCGCCAATGTTTAAAAGAGCGGTACTTTTTTATTTTCAACTTCGTAATTATTTTATTTTATCCTTTTTTCTTCTCACCTCTTTAATTTTAATTTTTACAAACGATAATTCAAATATCAAATTTATTAGATCTGTTTCAGTTGGATCGATTGCAATTTTGCAGGAAACATTTTCTTTAATTCCCAATTTTTTTTCTATTCAAAGAGAAAATGAATTACTTCGACAATTAAATGTCGACCTTTCACATGAAGTAAATCAACTCCGCGAAGCACGATTAGAAAATTTTCGTTTTCGCGAACTTCTTGCTTTACGGGAAACTACCGACGTAAATATTTTCCCTGCAAAAATAGTTGGACGTAATCTTAATATTTTAAGAAATACTTTAACTTTAAATAAAGGAAAGTCAGAAGGCGTCGAAGTTGGAAATCCGGTTATAACTGGGAATGGACTTGTTGGAAGAGTTTTATTCGTAACTGATAATTATTCGATAGTTCAAACTTTAAATAATGTTGATTTTAAAGCAAGTTCAAGATTACAACGTTCACGTGCTGATGGTATTTTTACTTGGAATGGGAAAAATCATGAGTTGACAAATATTGTAAAAACAAGCGATGCAAAACCGGGAGATGTGATAATTACTTCAGAGTTTAGTGATGCTTTTCCAAATAATATAAAAATTGGATTGGTTAGCAAAGTCACAGACGTTCCGAGAAAACTATTTATTAAAATTGATGTAGTGCCATTTGTAAATTTCGCAGCATTGGAAGAAGTTTTTATAATGAGTTATTTACCGGAAATCGAAAAAATATCTATTTCTTCAAATCCTTAATCCTTTTTACTTTTTCTTAATTTTTTAAGTATTTCGTCAATATCCTTCGGAAGTGAACTCGTAAATATTAATTCCTTTTCACTTGTTGGATGAGTGAAACCGAGAATCGAAGCATGCAATGCTTGTCGCTGACAAATTTCCAATAAATTTTGAACGAATACTTTTTTCTTTCCAGTTAATCCATTCCAATTTGCAATTCTACCATTATAAGAAGCATCACCAAAAACAGGATGTTGAAGAGAATTTAAATGTGAACGAATTTGATGAGTTCGCCCAGTTCGCAATTTTAATTTTAAAAATGAAATAAATTCAAATTCTTCTAAAACTTCATACTCAGTTACAGCAGGTTTTCCTCCAGTAATTACAGCAATTTTTTTACGATCACTTTTACTTCTTCCAAGAGGCGCATCTATTATTCCTTTTTTTTGTTTAAATATTCCCCAAACAATTGCACGATATTCCCTTTTTGAAGTTTTTAATGCAAACTGTTTTGATAATTTTTGGAGTGCAATTACATTTTTTGCAACTACTAATAATCCGGAAGTATCTTTATCGAGACGGTGAACAATTCCCGGACGTTGTGTTGGATCAAGTTGTTGAATTCCAAAACGAAACATTAATGCATTAACTAAAGTTCCGGAATAATTTTTATAAGCTGGGTGAGTTACCATTCCTGCAGGTTTATTAACTACAAGAAGGTCATAGTCTTCATAAAATATTTCTAAAGGAATATTTTCCGGCAAGACAACTGGTGGAAGTGGTTTATTACTATTTACAATTATTACATCTCCCGGAGAAACTGAATAACTAACTTTAATACTTTTATTATTTACAAGAACTTCCCCATTACGAATTGCATCTTGAACTTTTGTTCGAGTTGCATTTTCAACATGTGAAGTTAAGTAACGATCGATCCGCTCCCTTTTTTGTCCTGCAGGAATTATTATTTGCAGGATATTTTTCATAACTAATTATTTTTACGAAGAAGTAGGAGTTGTAAAACTATCCACTTCCTTCATTTGATTAGTTTTTTTAGAAATAAAACTTGATAAAATAATTACAAAAATTCCTATAGTTACCGAGGCATCAGCAATATTAAATATCCACCAACGATTTAATTCGAGCCCGAATAAATTAATATCAATAAAATCAATGTCAATAAAATCAACAACACTTCCCTGAAAGATACTTGAGTAATTATAAATTACACCGTAGAATGTTCGATCTATCATATTACCAACTGCACCTCCGAGTATAAATGCCAACGGTAAACGCATCAATAGAGATTCTTTTCTTAAAGTAAATAAATAATAGAATAAACCGATTGTAACTAATATTGTTAGGCAAGTAAAAATTACTTTAGAACTTACCCCGATTCCAAATGCCATTCCCGGATTTTCGACAAATGTAATTCTAAAGAAATCCCCTAAAACAGGAATTGATGCACCAAGCATCATTCCATTTATTTCGATTCCAAAAGTTGGGAGTTGAATACCTTTAACTAATATTTTAGTTGCCTGATCTAAAATTACAATCAGGAATGTAACGTAAAGAATGTTCAAAGAGTTTTTCTACCGGAATTTTTTTTCAACTTGCACTTCACACAAAGTTGAGCATGTGGTACTGCTTCGAGTCTTTTCTTGCTGATTAATTTTTGACAATCAACACAAATTCCATAATTCCCTTTTTTAATTCTTTTTAATGCATCATCAAGATAATTTAAAAATTTAGATTCACGAGAAGCAAACAAAAAAGTTTTTTCGCGTTCCATCGCATCAGATCCTTGTTCTGCATGCATTGAAAAATTCATTGAGTCATTATCATATTCACCGGAGTTTGCATCGAGCATTGTCTCTTTAAGAGTTTCTAGATTTTCGAAAATTTCTTTTTTCTTTTCAAAAATAATTTTTCCGAAATGCTTTAATTCTCTTTTACCATAATAATTTAATTTCATATTTTTCTTTGTTATCAAAATTTACCTGCCAATGTTACAACTTTTTCTATCGAAATAGAACATTTTTCTCCATTAATTTCATCTTCTGCAGAAAAATCTTTAGTTACAAAATTGTTACTTAAATTGGTTGCTAATGTTTCAATTTTAATATAATTCTCCATATTTATCAATGCTTTTTCAAGATTTACTGTTCCTTTAAAATAAATTGCAATTCTATCCATAACATTAAAATTTGCATCTTTTCGCATGTTTTGAATTCTGTTTACAAATTCTCTCGCCAAACCTTCTTGAAGAAGTCCAGGAGTAAGTGTTGTGTCGAGAGCAACCATTGCAATATTGTTTGATTCAACCATGAATCCTATCATTTCCTCGTGAATAATTTCGACATCATCAATTACAATTTCGATGTTATTGCCATCGATTGATAAAATAATTTTATTGTTTCTTTGAAGTTCTGAAATTTGTTTTGAATTCAATTCCTTAATTGCAGTTGCAATTGGCTGAACTCCTTTCCCAAATTTTACACCCAAAGTTCGAAAGTTTGCTTTTGCTTTCTTTTTAACAATTCCACTTTCTTCTGAAACAAAACTTATTTCTTTAACATTTATTTCGTCAAGAATTATTTCTTTCATTCTCTCAACTTGCAGTTTCTGTTTCTCATCAATAATAGGAATTAATATTCTTTGAAGTGGTTGTCTGATTTTTAAATTGGCTTTCATTCTCATTGCACGAACATGTTCACAAATTGTAACTGCCATATTCATATCATCTTCCAATTTATTATCAATGCTACTTTTATCAGCAATTGGATATTCTGCTAAATGCACAGATGAGTTATGATTTTTATTTATTACTGAAGTTAAATTTTTGTACAACAAATCGGAAATAAATGGAGAAATAGGAGCCATTAATTCTGAAACTTTTATTAAACATTCAAACAGAGTTTGATATGCTGCAGTTTTATCTTTTCCATTTTCACTTTTCCAAAATCTTCGTCGGTTTCTTCGAATATACCAATTCGATAAATCATTAATTACAAAATTATTAATTGCTCTTGCAGATTTTGTAATGTCATACGATTCCATTGCTTCGGTTGAAATTAAAATTAAACTATTCAGCGATGATAAAATCCAACGATCAATTTCAAGTCGTTCGTTTATAGGAAGTTTTGCTTCGGAATAAATAAATACGTCAATATTAGCGTACAAAGTAAAAAAGGAATATGTATTTAATAAAGTGTTAAATAATTTTCGTTGAACTTCTGCTATTCCATCTTCATCAAAAAGTGTTGGCCTCCAAACCGGACTATTAATAACTAAATACCATCGAGTTGTATCAGCTCCAAATTTTTTCATCAATACAAAAGGATCAACTGTATTTCCTTTTGACTTCGACATTTTCTGTCCTTGTTTATCTAAAATTAATTCATTTACTAAAACATTTTTAAATGCTGGTTTTTTAAATAAAAAAGATCCGATTGCATGAAGCGTGTAAAACCATCCTCGTGTTTGATCAATTCCTTCAGAAATATAATCTGCCGGATAAGAAGCTTCAAATTGTTCTTTATTTTCAAATGGATAATGCAATTGTGCAAAAGGCATTGAACCTGAATCAAACCAGGCATCAATTACTTCTGGCGTTCTAAACATTGTTGAACCACATGAACATTTAAAAGTTATTTTGTCAACAAAAGGTTTATGCAAATCAATTTCTTGAGGAACATTTTCACCTTTCTGTAATTCCGAAATACTTCCAACAATTTTTTGTTTGTTGCATGATTCACAAACCCAAATTGGTAATGGAGTTCCCCAATATCGATCGCGTGATAATGCCCAATCTTTATTTTCTTCCAACCAATTTCCAAATCTACCAACACCAACTTCTTTTGGAAACCAATTGATAGTATTGTTATACGAAATCATTTCCGAAGAATATTTTGTTGTACTTATGTACCACGAATTTCTTGCATAATATAATAGTGGGAAAGAACAACGCCAGCAATGTGGATACTCATGTGCATATGGTAAAGTTTTTACATAATTATTATTTGTTTTTAAATGAATAATAATTTTCTTTTCTGTTTCTTTGTCTTTTACATATAATCCATCAAAACCTTTTACATCATTTGTAAAATGTCCGGATTTATCAACTGTGTGATGTTGTGGAAGTCCAATTTTTTTTCCTAATTGATAATCATCTTCACCGTACATAACTGCTGTATGAACAACTCCGGTACCATCGGTTGTTGTAACAAAATCTGCATCATAAATTGTAAATGATTTTTCTGATTTTAGAACATCAATATCAAATAAAGAAATATATTTTTTCCCAACTAAATCTTTTCCTTTTATATTTTTTATTATTGGATACTCTTCTCCCAATGCTGAAGTTAAATCTTTTGCGATAATCCAAATTTCTTCACCAACTTTCAATTTCACATAATCTATTTTCTCTCCAACTGCAAGAGCAACATTTCCAGGAAGTGTCCAAGGAGTTGTCGTCCAAGAAAGAATAAAAGTATTCACTTCATCAACTAATTTAAATTTAAGATAAATGGAATTATCTGTTACATTTTTGTAACCAAGAGAAATTTCATGAGACGAAAGTGGGGTTTCGCAACGAGGACAATATGGTTGGATTTTAAATCCTTTGTAAATGATCCCTTTATTATAGAACTCACTTAAAGCCCACCAAACCGATTCGATATAATTATTTTCGAAAGTGATATAAGGGGAAGACATATCAACCCAATAACCCATTTCTCGAGTTAATTTTTCCCATTCGGTTTTATATTTCCAAACAGATTTTTTACATTCGGCATTAAATTTTTCGATACCGTAAGTTACAATCTCATCTTTATTTTTTATGCCGAGAGATTTTTCTACTTCAATTTCAACAGGAAGTCCATGTGTAGCCTTGCCTAAGGTGGCCATCATGATGATG
>SXSI01000050.1 GCA_005792285.1 Bacteroidota bacterium | reverse complement strand
TTTCACGGCAACTTTGGTGGGGACATAGAATTCCGGCGTGGTATTGTGCCAGTGATAAAAAATGTAATCTCGAATGCAGACAACCAATTGTGTCGCGAACAAAACCGGAAAAATGTCCTTATTGTGATTCAAAAAATTTACGACAAGAAGAAGATGTTTTGGACACTTGGTTTTCATCATGGTTGTGGCCACTTTCGGTTTTTGGTTGGCCGGAAAAAACTAATGACTTAAAATATTTTTATCCAACTCATACATTAGTTACAGGACCGGATATTATTTTCTTTTGGGTAGGAAGAATGATTATGGCCGGGCTTGAATTTAAAAATGAAATTCCCTTTAAGCATGTTTACTTCACGAGTATAATTCGAGATCTGCAGGGAAAGAAAATGAGTAAGTCCCTTGGAAATTCCCCCGATCCACTTGAAGTAATTTCAACTTACGGCGCAGATGCGCTTCGATTTACTGTAACTTTCATCTCACCAATCGGGCAAGATGTACTTTATTCAAATGAAAAATGTGAACTTGGAAGGAACTTCGCAAATAAAATTTGGAATGCAGGAAGATTTCTTTTGATGAATCGTGATGCTATTGGAAATTCAACTCAAAATTTAACAATTGCTCCGCAAAATAGTTCTCCCGAATTAACTGATCAATGGATACTTTCCCGTTGCAATGAAACTATTAAAAATATTTCAACAGCACTTGAAGAATTTAAAATTGATGAATCTGCAAAATTGATTTACGATTTTCTCTGGCACGATTTTTGTGATTGGTATGTTGAATGTATAAAAATTAGAATTCAATTAACTTCGGATATTAATCTACAACGAAGTTTAATTAATCGAGCGCTTTCAATTTATGAAACCAGTTTAATATTATTACATCCAATTATGCCATTTATCACGGAAGAACTTTGGCAAAATATAGATTCGAGAAATATTGGCGACAGTATTATGAAACAAAGTTGGCCTCTTGCAGATGAGAAATATTTTCAACCTCAAAAAGAAAAAGAAATGCTGTTCATTCAAAAAGTCGTTTCTGAAATCCGTTCAATTAGAAATGAGATGACTATTCCACCTACAAAATTGTTAACGTTATTTATTAATTCACACAATAAACAGAAATATAATATTTTAGAAGAAAATAAAATTTTAATACAAAAATTAGCTCGTCTCGAAACAGTTACAATTGGGAATAATCTTCAACGTCCGCAACAATCTGCAAGTGCAGTTGTTGAAGGTGAAGAAATTTATATTCCATTAGTTAGAATTATTGATTTGAATAAAGAACAATTAAGATTGGAAAAAGAAATCTCAAGATTACAAAGTCAATTAAATGCTGTGGTTTTAAAACTAAAAAATAAATTTTTCCTTGATAATGCTCCTAATGATGTTTTAAATAAGGAAAAAGAAAAGGAAAAAAATTTTTATGAAACTATTCAAAAAATACAAAACAGCATTAAGAATCTTCAATAATATATATTTAAATGTTATTTTCGTTTTAATAATTGGTAGTTCCCTTCTTCAATCACAAAGCAATCAAAAGTTTCCAGAATTTGTTTCTTCTTTACAAAATTTAACTTCACTTCAGCGAACGGCTAAAGTTGATAGTTTTATAACTGCACAAACAATAAAAGGATTTCCTGTAATTGAAAGTACTGCAGTTTATTTTATTTATAGAGGAAGTGTTTCATCGTCAATTGTTTTAACAGGCGATCATACTAATTGGACTTTACCGGGAAATTTAATGCAAAAAGTTTTTGATACAGATCTTCACTTCGTTAAAAAAGAATTCGAACTCGACGCGCGAATTGATTACAAATTTGTAATTGGTAATGGTGGCAGTTGGATTTTAGATCCACTAAATTCAAAAACTATAATGGGTGGTTTCGGTCCAAATTCTGAATTAGCAATGCCAAATTATATTCAACCAAAAGAAATTATTTATAACCCAAATATAGCGCACGGAACAGTTACAAATTTTACAATTACAAGTTCTTATTTAAATAATTCACGAGTAGTAAAAGTTTACAATCCTGGAAGTACAAACCCAAATTATGAATTCCCTACAATTTATGTTCACGATGGAATTGATTACATAAATATTGGATCGATGGTAAATGTGCTCGACAACTTAATAGCTGAAAAAAAAATTGATCCGTTAATTTGTGTTTTCGTACCACCAATTGATCGTTCGAACGAATATCTACAATCTAAAATAATTGGCTACTCAAATTTTGTAACAAAAGAATTAATTCCATTTATTGATTCTAATTTTAAAACAATTAAATCCGCAAGTAGAAGAGGTGTAATGGGAGCTTCTAATGGTGGGCATATTTCGCTTTACCTCGCCATCAATTATCCGGAACTGTTTGGTTTTGTAGCTGGACAGTCGAGTACAATTACTTCACAATTAATAAATCCAATTCAAAATAATCCAAGAAAAAATACATTTTTTTATCTTGATTGCGGAACTTATGATATTAATAGTTCGAGTTTTAATTTTCTAGAATTAAATAGAAATTTTTTCAACTTGTTAAAATCAAAATCATACAATGTAAAATATTTTGAGTATCACGAGGGGCACAGTTGGGGAAATTGGCGAGCACATCTTGATGACATTCTTAAATCTTTTCAAACCATAACTTCAACCCCAAAAGTAAAACCTGTTTCCCCATCTCGAGGAAATATTGAAGTGTTGCCAAATTATCCAAACCCATTTAATCCATTAACTAATATTTCATTTCTTCTGAATAAAAAAGAATATATTACTTTAACTCTTTCAGATATTTTAGGAAGAAATATTAAAACTATTAGTGAAGGATTCTTTGAAGCTGGGAAACATACAATCAACTTTGAGGCAAATGAAATTAAAAGTGGATCTTATTTTTACACATTTCAAACTTCGAATCAGAGCATTACAAAAAAAATGATAGTTATAAAATAATCACTTATGAAAAAATTAGTTCTCTTCGTTTTTTTAATTTCAATTTCTAATTCTCAAGATAAATATAGCCAAGTTAGAATTTTACTTTCTCCAGAAATTACAATACATAAATTAGCTTCTTTGGGATTCGCGGTAGATCATATTTCAGGGAAGAAAAATAATTACATCGATGTTTTTGTAAACAGTTACGAAATTTCACAATTAAAAAAAATTGGAATTCCCTTTTTAAATTTAATTGAAGATTGGGATTCTCATTTTGCTCAACAACAAAAAGCTGAATTGTTAAAACCTGAAATTAATATTAAATCTTTATCGGGAATAATTAAAAATTTCAGATATGGTTCAATGGGAGGATTTTTAACTTTGCAGGAATTAACTGCTGAATTTGATTCAATGAGGACTTATTATCCAAATATTATTTCAAAAAATGATACAATTGGATTTTCAATTCAGAACAAACCAATAATTGCAGTTAAAATTTCAAAAAATCCATTGGTAAATGAAAATGAGCCACGAGCACTTTATAACTCATTAATTCACGCGCGCGAACCTGAAGGAATGATGCAGATGATTTATTTTATGTGGTATCTTTTAGAAAATTATGGAACTGATGAGGAAGTTACAAACATTTTAGATACACGTGAATTATATTTTATCCCCTGCTTGAATCCCGATGGATATTTTTATAATCAAACTACAAATTTAACTGGTGGTGGAATGTGGAGAAAAAATAGAAGACTTAATTCTGGAACAATTTTTGGAGTTGACTTGAATAGAAATTTTGGTTACAACTGGGGATTCGACGATATTGGTTCAAGTCCAAATACAAATAGCAGTACATATCGAGGCACTTCCGGATTTTCAGAACCGGAAACTCAAGCAATCAGAAATTTTTGTAATTTAAAAAATTTTAGCATTGCAATGAATATTCATACTTACAGTAATCTTCTAATTTATCCTTGGGGATATAATGATGTTGACACAAAAGATTCAATTTTGTACAGATCTCTTGCTGAAGAATTAATTGAGGATAACAGATATTCTTACGGTACAGGACTTCAAACAGTTGGTTACACTGTGAATGGTGATGCGGATGATTGGATGTACGGTGATACAATTTCGAAAAGTAAAATATTTTCATACACTCCTGAAATTGGAAATCACGTTGATCTTTTTTGGCCGAAAAAAGAAAGGATTTTACCTCTTTGCTTGGAAAATCTTTCTATGAACTTAAAAGTTGCCCACGCTGCCGGAGAATTTATTCAAGTTAAATTAAATTCTATAAAAGATAGTGCTAACACTACTTCAGTTTCATTTTCATTAATTAATAAAGGAGTAGTAAATAAATCCGCAAGTTTTAAAGTTAGAATAAAAAATAATTCTTCTATGATATTTTTGAAGGACACAATATTTTCAAATCTCTCTTTAAATACAAAATATACACTTCAATTTCCAAAATATAATTTTTTTAATACTCCAGGTGCGATGGCAAAACTATTTTTTAAAATTGAAGGAAGTAATGTTTTTTCTTATGACACAATAAATTTTAGAATCGGTAAACCAAATTACATTTTTACTGATTCTACAGAAACAGGAATTTCAAAATGGGTTGCAACTGGAAGTTGGGGAGCTACATCAGAAAAAAAATTGTCGGGTAATTTTTCTTTTACAGATAGTCCGACGGGACCAAGTTTAAATAATTCATCTTCATCTTTAACTTTGAAGGATTACGTTAATTTAAAAAATGTAAATCAATCTTTTATTGGTGCTGCAGAGTTACGATTTTCAGCTAAATGGAATATTGAATCTTGTTACGATTTTCTTCGTGTTCAAGCATCATCCGATAGCGGAAAAACTTGGAAAGATTTATCGGGAATTCACACTCAACCTGCAAATGGAACAGGAAAACAAATTCCAGTTTTCACTCCCGGTTATGATGCCGTTAAACATGATTGGAGTGAGGAGATTATTGACCTTTCATATTTTGTTAGAAACCCGGCAGTTAAAATTCGGTTCTTAATGGAAACTGACGAATATGAAGTTTTTGATGGTTGGTATATGGATAATATTTCTATTAGCGTTTATTTACTTGATATTAATTCTGTTAGAAATGACAATATTCCTAATAATTTTGAGCTATATCAGAATTTTCCAAATCCGTGGAATCCATCAACAACAATAAATTTTAAACTTCCAATCAAGTCGAATATTAAATTGAAATTATTTGATATTCTTGGAAGAGAAATTAAAACTATTACAAATGGTGAATTTATAGCAGGAACTCACTCCGTTATTCTAAATGGGAGAGAACTTTCCTCCGGAATTTATTTTGTAAGATTAGAAACACCCGATAATTTTTTAACAATTAAAACATTTCTTTCTAAATAATTTTGAAAATAATATTATTTATATTCATCATATTTTTTTCGGTTGAATTATTTTCTCAAAATAAATCAACTGATTCTTTAAAAGATGGGCAACCAGTAAATATGGAAGATTTTGATAAATCATTTGATCCAATTTATTATGATCATTCATTTAAACTTCTTCCAAATAGAACGATGAATAAGATTCCAAATACTGATGACATTAACTCAAATACTGAAATAAATATTATCGATACAATTCAAGGATTCAGAATTCAATTAATTGCAACGGAGAATTATCAAACTGCACTTCAACTAAAAGAAACACTCTTTAATTTAGATTCACTTCAAAATGTTTATGTTATTTTCGACGCACCAAATCATAAAGTTAGAATAGGCAATTTTAAATCCAGAGTTGATGCAACAAACTATCTTGAATATTTAAAATCTTTCGGATATTCTGATCCCTGGATTGTTCAGGATCGTGTATTTATTCCACAAACTCGTAAAAAATAATTTACGGAAAACGAATTACAACACCTTCAATCGGCCATCTGGCACGAACACGAAGTGTATCTTTGTAATAATTAAATTTCTCAGAAGTTTTGAATGGAAATATTTTACCTCCATCATATTTACCATTTATATTTTCATCGGCATATGAAAATATCGCAACATTTCCAGGTTCAATGTTTTCTATATTAAATGATTCACCCTTTTTAACTGAAACAGTATTTTTACTTTTAACTTTGGGAATTATTATTTTTTCAATTTCAACATTATAATTTGTTGATTTTTTGTCATTTGAAGTTTCGATTACCCCAATTATACTTCCAACATTTTCGGGATCAATTGTATAAAATTTGTATTTGTAAGTAGAATCATTCGTAAGATTCAAAAAATAAACTGAATTTGGATTTAGAGTTACGCTTGGTTTTAGATTAATACTACCCCCTATAATATTTAACATAATCGGTACATTAATGCTATCAAAACTCAGCATTTTCCCTTTTATTTTAACTGAATCAGTACCAATTAGTTCATTAAATGTAAATTTAATTTGTGGATTTAACTGCTGCAAATAAAGTGTATCGCTTAATGAGGAATAAATAAGATTTGGTTTTATTTTATTTTTAGGTATTTCTCCTGTTACTCGAACTTTTCCATTTGATCTTTTTATTTTGTTATTGCTTAAATCTTCAACATTTAAAACTTCCAATATTATATTTGACGTTGATAGTTTTTCTGTAATAATAATTCCATCTTTAATTTCATCGGAGGTTAATATTATTCCTTGTAGTTTTTTTTGTTGAAGCGTAATTGTATCGGTTAAAATAATATTTTCTAATTTCAGTGATGAACTTTTTATTGGTTCTGAAAAAAGAAATGTAATTCTGTTTTCATCAAGAATTTTTGCTGAGATTAATCTTGGCGAAGATATATCTTCAACTTCCAGTTTAAAATTAAATTGGGTTTCAGTTGAATCAACTTTAGAAATAATAATATCTTTTGAAGGAATTCCAATAGCATCAACCTCGACATCATATTTCAAATTTCTAAATTCATCACGAAATGCAAATATTCTGTACAATCCAGGAACTAAATTTAGAAATTGGTAATTACCATTTTTCCCTGTTTGAGTAATATAATCTGGAATTTTATTTGCTGGATTAATTGTATCGTTTGAATTTTTTAAAAGATACGCACCAATAAGTACACCATCTGGTTTTATATCAAACACTCTTCCGGAAACTATTCCTCGATCAATATTGTTTCCAGTGGAAAAAGAATAATTAAAAGACTCGCTCATTCTATTCCGATTATTGAGATCAACAATATCTGTCCCAAATGAAATTGAATATGTTGTATTTGATCGAAGAATTTCAGAAAATTTAAGTGTCACTTCATAATCGCTCCAATCAAATTCAATTTCACCAATCGGTGGAGAAATAAAAATTGATTCTTCAACCGATCTCTTATCAACATATTCTGAAAAGCCGAAAATTATTTCACCGTTTTTAAAATTTGTGCTATTATTTGGAAGTGAAGTGGTAATAATTTTGGGTGGCTCAAGATCAAATTCACCACCATCGGGAGGCATTTGACCAGCGCAACCAATAAATAAAAGAAGAATTAAGTAAAAATTATACTTCATTTCACATAAACTAACGATAAAGCATTAGATATTGAAGTAAAACTTTGCTTTTCGACTTCTCTTTTAATAGATTTTTAGATGAAATTTCTTATAACTCTAATAATTTTTACTTTTCAATCTTTTGCAGATTCGCCAACTTATTTATTTTTACGTAACGATGTTAGTGCGAGAGCAGCAGCAATGGGTGGAAGTTTTGTTTCAATGAAAAATGATCCGAACGGAATTTTTTATAATCCAGCACTTCTTTCAACAATTAATCAAGAAAAATTTTCTTTGGGATATATGACTTTCTTATCGCAATATAAAACAACTTATTTTTCATATAGCACGGTATTCGATTCAACAAGTAAATTAGGTGTCGGACTTATTTACAATTCTTATGGAGATTTTATTGAGAAGGATGAATATAATAATGAGCTTGGAACTTTTTCTGTCAGCGATCTTGTTTTAATTACCAGTTACGCTTTTAATTATGATGAAAATATTTCTATCGGCGTTTCGTCTAAATTAATTTACAGTGCAATTTCAAACTACTCATCAAATGCACTTGCGTTAGATGCGGGAATTTATTATTTCATTCCCGGGAATAATCCACTTTCAATTGGAGCAAGCATTCAACATTTAGGAAAACAAATTAATTCGTACAATACTACAGAAGAAGATCTTCCGTTGGATGTTAAAATTGGAATTACTCTTAAACCTGAACATTTACCATTAGATATAAATTTGAACTTCCATAAAATTAATGTTCAACAAAATATTATTTCAGATCGACTTCGTTACTTTACAATTGGTGGCGAATTTACAATTTCTGAATCTATGAGATTAAGATTTGGTTACAATAATGAAAAAAGAAAAGATATGAAATTAGGAACGTCGTCTGATATGGCAGGATTTTCTTTTGGCGGTGGAATCGTAAAAGAAAATTACACTATTGATTATTCTTATTCTTCTCTTGGGAAAATTGGTGAAGTAAGTAGAATTAATGTTGGTTATAGTTTTTAATTTTGTAACCCAATTTCAATCAACATTTTACTAATATAAAAAACCAACATTCCGACAAATACTATCACTGGCATAATTCTATTTTCAGATTTATTAATTTCCGGAATTAAATCACTTCCACCAATGTAAAGTGCCGTCCCTGCAGAAAATGCAAAAATATAACCGATATAAGTTAAATCGAGCGATGAAATCAAAAAGGCAACTAAAATTCCCAACATTGTACCTGATGAAACGAAAACAACTGTTTTCATTATAAGATTATCTGAGTCTGATACCTTCCTCATAATTGTTGCAACGGTTAATCCTTCTGGAAATTTATGAAGAATAATACCAAGAAAGACAGTTAACCCAATTGATAAATTAAATTGCAATGCGGAAGAAATAATAAATCCATCAAAAAAAGCATGCATAAATAAACCTGTCGAAGTTGATAGTCCGACAATTTTTGAAATAGCTAATTTATCGTGATGAGTTTCCTCCCCAAAATGAAAATGTCCAACTAAAGTATGTTCAACAAAATGCATTGTGCTAAAACCGATTAATATCCAAAGTGCAGTATCAACAGATTTTATTTCCTGAAAACTAATTGGAATTAATTCTGTAATAACTAACGCGAGTAAAAATCCAGCTCCAAGTGCCAATAAATATTCGTGCGAAAGTTGAAACCACTTTTTATTTTTTACAACTAACCAACCACCAAGAATTTCTGAGCCGGTAGCTACAACACCTAATAAAATAATCAAGAATATATTTGCCATTTGTTTAAAAATAAGAATTATAAATTCGGAATACGAATATATTGCTCTGCTTTGTTTTGTGAATTTTCAAAATCTGGTAATTTTAAAACTTTTTTATATTGATTAATTGCTAAGTTTCTCTTCAATTGTCTATCATAGATAATTCCTATTTTTAAATTCGACAAAGCCATAAATCCTGATGAGCCATCTTTATCAAGTGAGCGAGATAGCTCATCGCATTTATAAAAATGTTTTAAACTATTATTCCAATCATGAAGTTCCATCCAATAAATTCCCAAATAATAATTTGCTTCACGTTGAATTACAATTCTAGATTGTTCAGGAAGTTCTTTTATTGTCTCGGAGTTAATTATTAATTCAGTATATGTTTGAAAAAAATTATCCCATTGACCCAACGAAACCTGATTTCGACCAATGTATCTTTTAAATTGTGCATTGTTTGGAAATTCATTTGATAATTCTTGTGCAATTTTCAATGAAGTTCGATAATCTTTTTCGAATTGATAATGAAGTTGCATCAAAAAATATTTCGATTCGTACTTTGCATATTTAGCTTTTCGCGAAGCTACTTCCAACATCTCAATCCCCTTTTCTCTATTTCCTTTTGGAAAAAGTAACATAATTGGTTTTACAATTGGATATTGATCAGGAATTACTGCGGCATAATAATTGTAAATTCCAATACCGAGTAAAATGTCTTCATTTTTTGGTGATACTTTAAATGCATGTTGAACAATTGGTAATGCAATTCTTCCATCGTTTGCTGCGGAAAACCATTCTTTGCGATTTACACGAAGTCGTCCTCGATAACCAAGAGCTCCTCCTTTAAAAAACATTGCTGTTAATTCATCAGGATTTTTTTTCAACTGGATGTCGCACATTTCGATTACTTTATTTAATTTCGCAACAAATTCTTTATCGTAAGTTTTATCATCAATACTTAAAATCATTTTCCACCAATCGATCATTGCATCAAAAAAATATCCGGAAGGATGGTTTGGATATTTGTTAATTATTTCTTGGAAGATAATTTCTGCTTTAGAGAATTCCAGATTATAAACATGCTTAATCCCTTTTGAAGTTATTTGATCTAACTCCTTATCGGTAATCCATTGTGCAGAAAGCAACTTGACTGAAATAATAAATAGTAAAACTAATTTTTTCATTTAAGTTTGTTTATCAATTTTTTTACAAATAAAAATAGTTGCAGCTGTAGCGATTAAAACTCCAATAGTTCCAATAATTCCACCTTCGGGACCGAAATGTCCACCGGTTAGCCAACGTGGACCAGTAACTATTAATTCACCAAATTGAAATTCTGTGAAAGTATTTCCACTTACTTCGTAAGAAAATATATATGCCAATGAAAAGTTCCAACCAAAATGTAGCATAATTGGAAGCCATAAAGTTCGCGACATAATTTTTGCAATTGATAACCATATCCCAGCTAGAAAAATATTTACAAATGCTAAAATGCTAATTGATGGATTAAATATATGCCCAATAGAAAATAGAAATGAAAATATTATCGTTGCTATAGTTTTATTTGAGGATAAAATAAGTTGTTGAAAAACAATTCCTCTAAAAATCATTTCTTCAATAAATGCACTGTTTAAAAATATAAATACCATAAAAAAAGTGAATGTTACCATCTCCGATAGCGATAATATTCTTAATTTGCTCGAAGTAAGTTGGAAATAATATTCTGATAAAAATATTAATGTGACAACAAATAAACTAATAGTGAAACCAATTAAGGAATACTTTAATACAACTTTTGAAATATTTAATCCAAGTTCATTGAATGGTTTTTTAGTTATCAATAAAATTAATATTGATGCAACTAAAACTATAACCGATGGTAAAAAATAATTCAAAAAGAATATTACATATTTATTAAAATATTCATTCTCAATTATTATTAATTGAGAGATGCGATAAAAAACAACTATAATTATTAAGTATAAAAGGGTTTTACTAAAAGCTACAATTTTAAGCTTTGGGAAATTCAGAGTAATGCCTCACAAACCGGCATCGAATAAATAGGAACCGATTTTTTCCGCAGAAATACGAATTTGTTTCATCGTATCTCTATCTCGAATTGTCACCGTTCCATCTTTCATAGTATCTGAATCAACAGTTACACAAAATGGAGTACCAATTTCATCCTGTCTGCGATATCTTCTTCCAACTGCGCCACTATCATCATAAAATGTTTTATAATTTTTTTGAAGTCCAGCAGAAATATTTTTTGCTTTTTCATCCATCCCATCTCTGTTAACAAGTGGAAGAACAGCAACTTTTATTGGAGCTAAAGTTGGATGTAAATTTAATACTACTCTTTTGTCTTCTTTCCCATCTGCGGTTGGAGCAAGCTCTTCATTGTACGATGCACAAAGAAATGCCATAAAAATTCTACTTGCACCGGCTGATGTTTCAATAACAAATGGAGTATATTTTTCTTTTGTTGAATCATCAAAATATTTTAAACTTTTTCCAGAAAATTCTTCATGTTTTGATAAATCGAAATCTGTTCTGTTGTGAATTCCTTCAATTTCTCCCCAACCAAATGGAAATTCAAATTCGATATCGTATGCAACTTTTGCATAATGCGCCAACTTTTCGTGTTTGTGCCATTGTAATTTTTTTGGATCCATTCCAAGTTTAACAAACCAATTCAATCTTTCTTCTTTCCAATAATCAAACCATTTATCATCATCACTAGGTTTTACAAAAAATTGCATTTCCATCTGTTCAAATTCTCTTGTGCGAAACAGAAAATTTTTTGTATTAATTTCATTTCGAAATGCCTTTCCAATTTGTGCAATTCCAAATGGAACTTTTTGTCTTGAAGAACTTTGAATATTTAAAAAATTCGTAAAAATTCCTTGTGCGGTTTCGGGACGAAGATAAACTGTTGCAGGAGTATCTTCAATAGGACCGACAAAAGTTTTGAACATTAAATTAAAAGTTCGTGGCTCGGTAAAATTATTTTCTTGCTGACATTTGATTGCTTTTCTTCCCTGATAAGCTTTATTCCCACACATTTCATCTTCAATTGTATCAACACGAAAACGAGCTTTACATTCTTTACAATCAACCATTGGATCGGCAAATTTTTCAAGGTGTCCAGAAGCTTCCCAAACTTTTGGATGCATTAGAATTGAAGCATCAACTCCTTCAATATTTTCTCTGAAGGTCATTGACTTCCACCAACTCTGTTTCAAATTATTTAACATTTCAACACCCAATGGACCATAATCCCAACAACCATTTAATCCGCCATAAATTTCACTCGATTGGAAAACAAATCCACGCCGTTTTGCCAGAGAAACAATTTTTTCGAGAGTGTTATTTTGTGGAGATGCCATTTATTCTAAAATTAAAGTTGCGATTACTCGTTTGTTATTTACAAAATGAATTGAATTCATTTTAGTTTTGATATTTTCAACTGCAGATATTTTAACACCTGTTTCCTTAAAAGCATCATTTAAATTTTTTAAGAAATCAGGAACTGAAAAATTCGAAGGGACATCTAAAATTATTTCTTTTCGTACTTCTATTTTATCTTTTGAATTAATTGTACGGTATCTTTTTTTCTTTATTACTGTACCAAGTTCAGTAATTTTTTTTTCTACAATCTCAATCACATTCGCATTCGTAAGATTTGATTCGTAACCTTCCGGAAGTGAAATAGTATAATTTGTAATCCACCAATTAATTAAGACAACCAGAAAAAAAGTAGAAGTAAAGTAAAAAATAATTTTGGATTGCTTGAGTGTCATTATTATGAAATTTCAACACGACTTTGATCGCCAATCATAAATCTATGAACGCGAGGTTTTCCATTTGCTTCAACAACTTCAACATCATTTCCTAAAATACTTCCTTCAATTCGAATTCCAACATTAATTATTTTACAATCGCGCAAAATAATACTGTATTCAACTTCACTATTTTTAATAGTTGTATTATTTCCAATTGCTGTAAATGGACCAATGTAACTTCCTTCGATTAAACAGTTTTTTCCGATAATTACAGGACCACGAACGACACTATCTTTTATTATTGCACCTTCTTCAATAATAACTTTACCGGCTACATTTGCAGTTTTTTCAATTGTGCCATTATTAGAAGGAATTAAATTATCAAGCACAAGTCGGTTTGCTTCTAATAAATCTGTCGGCTTACCAGTATCTTTCCACCATCCTGTTATTTCGCTAAATCCAACTGCAAAATTATTTTCTATCAACCATTGATGAGCATCAGAAATTTCCAACTCTCCACGAGCGGATGGTTTTAAAGCTTTGCACGCAGTAAAAATATTTTTATCGTAAATATAAATTCCGGCAACTGCATAACCACTTTTTGGATTTATAGGTTTTTCTTCAATTGAAATTATTTTACCATCTTTAATTTCCGGAACTCCAAATCGTTGTGGATCTTTTACTTTAGAAAGTGTGAGCCAACAATTGAAATTAGATTTTGTAAATTCATCAACATATTTTTTAACTCCGCCGACAACTAAATTATCTCCCAAATAAAAAATAAAATTATCATTACCAATAAATTTTTCCGCAAGTAAAACAACTTGCGCTAATCCACCAGGATTTATTTGTGGAATATAAGTTATTGAAACTCCCCATCGACTTCCATCGCCAATTGTATTTGGAACTTCCTGACTATCAGAATTGTGAACAATTCCAATTTCTTTAATTCCTGCATTACAAGCTGCTTCAATTGCATAATGAAGAATTGGTTTATTTGCTATTGCAATTAAATGCTTATTCTGCGTATGAGTTATTGGACGAAGCCGAGTTCCTCTTCCTCCAGATGCGATTAATGCTTTCATATTGTATGAATATTGAAAAAAATAAGTTAGCTTCAAACTATTATAAACTGTGTAACTAATTTAAAGGATTATTATGAAAAATATTAAATACATTTTAACATTTATACTTGTAATTGTTCCATTAGATTTATTTTCACAAAATAATATAGATTGGAAAAAAATTGAAGAAGAAACGATGACACACTTTCAAGCAATTCTTCGGTTCGATACAAGTGATCCTCCAGGAAATGAATTACCTGTAGTCGAATATTTAAAATCTGTTCTTGATAAAGAAGGAATAGAATCAAAAATATTTGCATTAGATCCAAATAGACCAAATTTAGTTGCACGAATAAAAGGAAGTGGGAAAAAACAACCACTCTTAATGATGGGACATACAGACGTTGTAAATGTTGATACAGCAAAATGGACATTCCCGCCATTTTCAGCAACTCGATCAAATGGATACGTTTACGGACGAGGAACAGTCGATGATAAAGATAATGTTGTTTCCTGTTTAATGAATATGATTTTGCTAAAAAGAATGAAAGTTGAATTAGATCGCGATGTAATTTTTTTAGCCGAATCTGGTGAAGAAGGAAATGTTAAATATGGAATTAAATATATGGTTGAGAATCATTGGGATGAAATTAATGCAGAATTTTGTTTGGCTGAAGGGGGCGGAGTTACAAGAGAAGGCGGGAAAAATAGATATGCCGGAATTCAAACTACAGAAAAAATTCCTTACGGAATTAATTTAATTTCCCGTGGTCCTGCCGGACACGGTTCGCGTCCACTCAAAACAAATGCAATACTTCATCTTGCACGTGCTGTTGATAAAGCTTCTTCGTGGAGAACTCCGATGAGATTAAATGAAACTACAAAAATGTTTTTTGAAAAAATGGCATTAGTAAGTGATAAAAAAATTGCGCCGCTTTTTAAAAATATTTCTGACGGAAAAAATTTAGAATCAACACAAGATTATTTTGCTGAAAATATTCCAGGATATTATTCAGTGTTAAGAACTTCTATTTCACCAAATATTATTAAAGGTGGATATCGTATAAATGTAATTCCATCTGAAGTTGTTGCAACTTTAGATGTTCGAGCTTTGCCGGATGAAAATATGACACAATTTTTAGAAACTTTACGCGGAATTATTAATGATCCTCAAATTGAAGTTAAACTTTCCGATCGCGACACAAGACCAGGTGCAACTCCATCGAGATTAAATTCTGAAGCATTCAGTGCAATTGAACAATCAATAGAAAAATTTTATAATGTTTTAACAATTCCGACAATGAGTACCGGTGCAACAGATATGGCATATCTTCGACAAAAAGGTGTTCAATGTTATGGAATTGGTCCGGCTTTAGATGAAGAAGATGGCCCAAAAGGATTTAGTGCGCATAGCGATCAAGAAAGAATTTTGGAAGAATCATTGCACACATTTGTTAAATTTCAATTCGATCTTTTAAAAAGAATTGCCGGGAAGAAAAATGTTCCTGTCCAATAAAATTACATTGTAGTACTAAATGAATTTCACTAATTTTGTACTCTTAAAAAAATGGACGCTTAGCTCAGCTGGTTCAGAGCGCCGCCCTTACAAGGCGGAGGTCGTAAGTTCGATCCTTACAGCGTCTACACACAACGAAATTTTCAAATTAAATGAAAACTTATAAAAATTATTTTTACTATTATTACTCCCTTCAATTGTGGAGGTCTGCTATTGGTTAATTTTTAATCAATATAATTTTATTAAGACCTCCTCTTATAGGAGGTTTTTTTTTGCTTAAATACTGTATATGATGGATTTGATAATCTGAATTGCGAAAATTAATCCTTAACTTCATTAAAAATAAATGAACTCAAATAATGTAACAAAATTAGTTTCTGGTAATTCTTCAATAATAATTGGAGATGGAATAATTAACGAATTAGAAAATTTATTTCCACTTTCAAATTATTCTAAAGTAGCAGTTTTAACAGATTCAAATGTTGTAAAATATTGGTTGCCAACTTTAGAAAATATATTACATAATAAAATTCAGCCAATAATAATTCCTTCAGGTGAAATTTATAAAACGATTTCGCAAACAGAATTTATTTGGAATGCGATGTTTAAAAAAGGATTAGACAGACATTCGTTACTTATAAATATCGGCGGCGGAGTTATTTGTGATATTGGTGGATTTGCGGCAAGTACATTTATGCGCGGAATTGATTTTCTACAAATTCCAACTTCCCTTCTTGCACAAGTTGATGCCGGTTTTGGTGGAAAAACAGGAATTAATTTTAATTCAATTAAAAATGGAATTGGTATTTTTAAACAACCAATTGGAATTTTAATTGATACTAATACTTTATCAACTTTGCCCGAAAGAGAATTTATTGCTTCATTTTCCGAGATTATTAAACACGGATTAATTCAGGATAAAATATATTTTAGTAATGCAACTTCGAAATATCCGAAAGATTTTTCTAATTCTGAATTAACAGATCTTATTAAAGGATCAGTTAATATTAAACTTAAAGTTGTTGAAGAAGATCCACTTGAATTAGGATTACGAAAAATTTTAAATTTTGGACATACAATTGGTCACGCGATTGAATCAAACAGTTTACAAACTGATAATCATTTATTGCACGGAGAAGCAATTGCCATTGGTATGGTTGCAGAAAGTAAAATTTCTCAACTTCTTGGAAATATTTCTGAAATGGATTTTATTAAAATAAAGAACTCAATTGTAAATTCAGGACTTCCTTCAAAAGTAAATAATATATCAACCGATAAGATTCTTGAAATTATGCATTTCGACAAAAAAAATATAAATGGAAATTTATTATTTAGCTTAATTACCGAAATTGGTAAAGCTAAATACGATGTTACAGTTCCATTAAATATTATCAAAGAATCGATTGACTATATTCGCAAATGAGCTCAATTGAGATTTCGTCTCTTTTAAAACCAATAAAGGGAAGCGTAAATGTTCCTGGTTCAAAAAGTTTTACAAATCGAGCGTTAATTATTTCTGTGTTAGCAAAAGGTAAATCTAGGTTAGTTAATTTTTCTAAAAGTGATGACAGTAAAATATTAATTAGCGCATTAAAAAAATTAGGAATAAAAATAATTTCGAAGAATAATATTTTAATTGTAAATGGTAATGGTGGGAATTCTTTAAAAAATAATATAAAGCTCAATATCGGTAAAGCCGGAACTGCAATGCGTTTTTTAACTTCACTTTGCACATTAGTTCCGGGAAAAATAATTTTAGATGGCGATAAGCAAATGCGAAAGAGGCCTATCGGAGAATTGGTAAATTCATTGCGGCAAATTGGAGCTTCAATTAAATACCTAAATAAAAATGGTTTTCCTCCACTTGAAATTTCCGGAAATAATATTATGGGAGGTTTAATAAAAATAAAAGGTGATGTTAGTAGCCAATTTATAACTTCCCTTTTGTTAATTGCTCCCCTTCTTAAAAATGGAATGAAAATAAATATTATCGGGAACGAAGTTTCAAAATCATATACGAAAATGACTCTTCAAACTCAGAAATTTTTTGGAGTTAAAGTCAAACAAGTTAAAGGTTCGTATTTGATTCGCAATAAACAACATTACAAATCTCATAATTTTATTATTGAAAGCGATATTTCAAGTGCAACATATTTTTGGGGAATTGCTGCTATTACAGGAAGTAGAATTACTGTGAATAATATTTATCCAAAATCTGTTCAAGGCGATATTTTATTTTTAAATATTTTACGAAAGATGGGTTGTATAATTACAATTAATTCAAAATTAAAAAATGTAGAAGTTAAAGGACCGAAAATATTAAAACCTGTAAAAGCAAATTTGTCACTTCTTCCAGATAGTGCTCAAACACTTTCTGTAATTTCAGCTTTCGCAAATGGTCGATCAACTTTAAGTGGACTTTTTACTTTAAAAATAAAAGAAACTAACAGATTGCTCGCATTAAAAAATGAACTTTATAAAATGGGAATTACTTCCAAAATTGGAAAAGATTTTATACAAATTGAAGGTGGCAAACCAAATGGAGCACAAATAAATACTTATAGCGATCACCGAATGGCAATGTCATTTGCGATAGCTGGTACAAAAATTCCCGGAATAGTTATTGAGAATCCTGAAGTAGTTTCGAAATCATTCCCAAATTTCTGGGAATCGCTTTCTAAACTCGGTATCAAATACAAACTTCGATGAAAATTATTTTAATTGGATTTATGGGTGCCGGAAAAACGTCGGTTGCAAAAATACTTTCTGATAAAACTAAACTTGAACATATTGAATTAGATGAGCTGATATTAAAACGTGCTCAACAAAATTCTATAAATGATATTTTTAAATTAAAAGGTGAAATTTATTTTCGGGAGTTAGAACAGAATATTTTTATCGAACTACATAATTCAGATAATTGTATAATATCAACTGGAGGTGGAATTGTTACAAACGGCAATACTTTAAGTGAATATAAAGGAAATGGAAAAGTAATTTTTTTAAATGCTGATTTTCTGAAAATTAAAGAAAGATTAGAAGATGCCGATAACAGGCCATTATTTCAAAATATTAATGAAGCATTAATATTATTTAATTCCCGCCAAGAATTATATTTGAAGAATACAGATATAATTATTGATACAAATAATTTATCTGTAGAAGAAGTTGTTCTTGAAATTGATAATATTTTAAAAGTATAATATGTCATCTGATAAAAAAGTTTTTCTAGTAATTGGCGATCCGATTGAACAATCACTATCCCCTTTAATGTATAATGCTGCATTTAAATTTTTATCACTTAATGATGATTATATTTTCCTATCTCAAAAAGTTAAATCCGATGAATTAGGAGATGCGATTAAAGCTTGCAAAGAGACAAATATAAATGGCATTGCTTGTACAATTCCACATAAAATTTCTATAATAAAATATTTAGACGATTTAGATTCGCAAGCTCGGACTATTGGTTCAGTTAATTCTATTGTAAACGAAAATGGAAAACTGATTGGATATAACACAGATGTTCAAGGCGCGATTCAACCTTTGGAATTTTTAATATCAATTGAAAATAAAAAGGTTGCAGTTTTAGGTGCCGGTGGTGCAGCAAGAGGAGTTGTTTTTGGACTTGTAGAGAAAAAAGCTAAAGTAACAATTTTTAATAAAACTTTAAATCGAGCTTTTAATTTAGCAAATGAATTTAGTTGTAATGCTCAAGAATTATCAAATATTTCTAAAGTAGAATCATTTGATATTATTATTAACACCACTCCGCTTGGAATGAATAACGATGAGTCACTTGTTCCAAAACAATTTATCTCTTCGAATCAAATTATTTTTGATATTATTTATAACCCTTATGAAACTAAACTGATTAAAGATGGAATTGATAAAGGCGCAAAAGTAATTCGAGGCGTTGAAATGTTTCTTCAACAAGGATTTGAACAGTTCAAATTATTTACAAAACTCAATCCACCGGAAGAAATAATGAGGGATACAGTAATTGATTATTTAAAAAATAAATCAAGATAAATGAGCAGGATAAATATTTGCACACCAGTTATTGGTAATAATTTAGAAGTATTTCTTCGAAATCTAAAAGAGACACAAAAGTTTTCGAATTTCGTTGAGTTGCGAACTGATTATATTCTAGACTTAAAGAAAGTGAATTTAAAACTATTAAAGAACAAAACGAAAATTAAATCAATTTTTACTTGCCGTTCCAAATTTGAAGGTGGTTTATTTAATAAAACTGAAGAGAATAGAATTGATATTTTGATTAATGCCTCAAAAGTTGGTTTTCATTTAATAGATGTTGAATTATCTACACTTCGTAATAACAACTTTTTGCACAAATTAAATAAAAAAACTAAATACATTATTTCGTATCATAATTTTAAAAGAACTCCAAATAAAAAACAATTGCTAAATATAATTAACGGGATGGCTAAATATTCGCCATTCATTATTAAAATAACAACAATGGTTAATAGCAAAAGAGATGCCCAAACTTTATTAAATTTGAACTTGAATAAATCTTTTAAAGAAAAAAGAATTATTATTGGGATGGGAAATAAAGGAATCGCAACTAGAATTCTTGCACCATTTTTTGGTTCATATTTAACTTACTCATCTCCCCTTTCAAGTAAAACAGCAACTGGACAACTTGATTTTGAAACTTTAAATTCAATTTATAATTATAACAATAAATAATTTTATGGCTGGCAATACTTTTGGACAAATATTCAGAGTTACAACATTTGGTGAATCCCACGGAGGTTGTGTTGGAGCAGTTGTTGATGGCTGCCCACCTGGTTTAAATATTTCTGAAAATGAAATTCAATTGGATCTTGATAAAAGAAAACCTGGGCAAAGTATAATTACAACTCCACGAAAAGAAAATGATAAAATAAAAATTCTATCTGGGATTTTCGAAGGTAAAACTACAGGTACTCCAATTCTATTAATTGCATTTAATAAAGAATTTGAATCGGATGATTATTCAGAATTAAAAAATATTTATCGCCCATCTCATGCAGATTATACTTATGAAGCCAAATATGGATTCCGAGATTGGAGAGGAAGCGGAAGAGCATCTGCAAGAGAAACACTTGCGAGAGTTGCAGCTGGATCAATCGCAAAAAAATATCTTAAAACTAAATTGGGAATTGAATTTATAAGTTATGTTGAACAAGTCGGAAATATTTTTGCAAATGTAGATTACAATAAAGTTAAAATAAAAGAAATTGAATCAAATATTGTTCGCTGTCCCGATGCATCAGCTGCAAAAAAAATGATTAGCTTAATCAATAAACTTAAAAATGATGGTGATTCGATTGGTGGTATAATTAAAGGGGTTATTAAAAATGTAATTCCTGGATTAGGTGAACCGGTTTTTGATAAACTTAATTCCGATTTGGGGAGAGCAATGTTGAGTATTAATGCGGTAAAAGGATTTGAAATTGGATCGGGTTTTGATGGTTCTAAATTAACCGGCAGTGAACATAACGATAAAATTTATTTTAAAAATAAAATACAAACCCGGACAAATAATTCCGGTGGTATTGTTGGTGGAATTTCAAATGGCGAAACAATTCATTTCCGGGTTGCATTCAAACCAGTTTCAACAATCAGAAAAGAGCAAAAAACAATAAATACAAAAAAAGAAAGTGTAACACTAAGCGCCGCAGGAAGGCACGATCCTTGTGTTTTGCCACGTGCAGTTCCAATTGTTAGTGCAATGGCTGCAATTGTTATTATGGATCATTATCTCAGACATAAAGCACAAAATTTATAATGAAAAATAATTTATTGCCATATAGAAATAAAATAGATACAATTGATGATAAGCTGATTAAAATATTATCAGAAAGATTCAAAATTGTAAATAAGATAGGTAAACTTAAAAATGTAAATAATTTAGCTATTCAAGATAAAATAAGGTGGAAAGAAATATTAGATTCTAATTTATCAAAAGCTGATTCATTAAAACTTTCAAAACATTTTATAACTAAGTTATTTAGTCTGATTCAAAATCACTCAATTGAAATTCAGAAGAAGGTAAAATAGTTTTTACTTTATTTTAAAATGAAGACGATTAGCATTGTTGGGTTTGGAAGGTTCGGAAGAGTTTTATACAAGCTTCTCAAACATGATTTTAAAATTATTATCTACAATAAAAGCTTAATCGAAAAGAGTTTCAAATTTAATTTAAATACCAAAGTTGTAAATTATATTGAAGATATTTACAGAAGCGAAGTAATATTTTATTCTGTACCTATTGATACATTTGAGCAAGTTATTTCTTCCCATAAAAGGTTTTTTAATAATAAACATCTTCTAATTGATCTCCTTTCTGTAAAACTATATCCCTCAAAAATATTTTCTAAATATTTAAAGAATACTAAAGTTCAGGCAATGTTAACTCATCCAATGTTTGGACCGGATAGCAGTAAACAGGGATTTAAAAATCTTCCAATTATAATTGATAAATTCAAAGCTGATAAATCTAATTATTATTTTTGGAAGAAATATTTTACAAAAAAGAAACTTAATGTGATGGAAATGTCTGCCAAAGAGCACGATAAACTTGCGGCAAACTCACAGGGACTTACACATTTTGTCGGCCGATTGCTTGATGAATATGATATTCAGCAAACAAAAATTGATTCGCTTGGGACTAAAAAACTTATGGAAGTTAAAAACCTAACTTGTAGCGATTCGTGGCAATTATTTTCACATATTCAAAATTATAATCCATACGCAAAAAAAATGAGAATCAAACTTGTTAGAATTTTTGAAAAGTTAAACAAAAAAATTAATTTAAATTAACTAACGAGCGGGAGACGGGACTCGAACCCGCGACGTCCAGCTTGGGAAGCTGACATTCTACCACTGAATTACTCCCGCAATAATTTAATACGAGGTTTCTTCTTTTTTTCCGCGGAATCGATGTATAAATGCAGTTACTCCACTTACAATTGAACCAATTGTTGATGCAATTTCTATTATTGGCGATTCAATTTGTTCCTGAACTCGTTGTTGAAATTCAGCAACAGCATCTGCAACTCCTTTTATTTTTTCAACGGAACTTTTTACAATCGAAACTTGATCATCAACACTTTCTAATATTGTTCGTAAACGGGATGAAATTATTTCGAAATTTGAAAGTACCGGTAAAGTTCTTGAAGTAATCTCTTTTAGATCTCTTTCGATATTTTCTAATATTTTTTTAAATCGTGCCAAAACTGCAATTGCATATAATGTAAGTGCCGATAGTGAAACCAATAAAACTATTACTGCAATACTAATATAAGATTCCAAATTAGACTCCATTTTTAAGATTTCTTTGTTTGAGATTGTCGGCTTTTTGAATCGCTTTGATCAAATTTATTTTTTACTCCGGAAATTATTTTTTCTGCATCACCAAGAATCGAAGCTGATTTTCTTTTTGCTTCAGCAATTATATTATCTGAGCGCCTCTTCCCTTCATTAATCATATCTGTAGCTTTTGTTTTTGTAGAATCGATAAAATCTTCGGCGTTTTCCATTAATTCACCGGTTCTATTTTTAATATCTCTTCTAAGTTCTTTTCCAGGTTTTGGTGCATAAAGTAATGCTGTGATTGCTCCAACAACTCCTCCAACTAACATTCCAATTAGGAATCCTTTTTTGGTTCCTTTATCTTCTGAATTTTCGTCTGACATAATTTCTCCTAATAATAAGTTATTCTAAAATTGGTTTATTTGCGTTCATCCAAGCTGTATACCAAAAAGAAGCAACTGAACTTGTCGCATCTTCCATTCTTTTTTCTACCATACCATTTAATTTTGTAAAATAAATATCGTAATAATTTTTGTTAAAATTCAATCTCTTCTTCCCGTTTTTTTCACTTTCTGTAAAATGCGGTTCGCCATTTTCAGAATACCACGAATCCTTATCATCCTTTAACATTTTATCAATATTTTTATAACTTTCCATGCAGATTGAAAAACTTTCTTTTTCAAGATTACCGATAAATTTTATATTATCATAAACCAATTTAAACTTCTCATTGAATCTTTCAGGTATTTCGGATTCCCATCTTGCATGCAATCCATGTTGGTTTGATAATTGGCCATCATAATTTTTTGTGGTATGAAGCGGAACATGCGCATCCTCGATATAATGAGAAAGATCTGACGAATAGAGTAAAATTAATTTTGTATCTTTTTTTCGAAATGCTTCTTCCAACTTTTTTGTTACTTCAGCAATATACCACGCAACATTTCCCGATGCATTTATTAACGAGTCACCATATTTAATTTTTGCTTCATCAAAAGATAATGGAATTTTCGAAAAAGGAAATTCATCGTAATACTCGAAATCAATATAATGCCGAGGCGCTTCAGATTTGTCGGAGTTTCGTCTTAAATCCGGTGCAATCGATCCATTTACAATCGAATCTTTATGAGCTTCGTAAAATGAACGCATTTCCTTAGGGAGAAGTTTAATCGCTTCTGAAGTAATTTTTTTATGAGCCCAAAATCCCCAAGAAAATGCATTCTGAGAAAGTAAATTTAAAATAAAAAATATAAATAATTTCTTCACTTATTTTTTAACGGTTTTTCTTTTTATGTCGCATTTTACGAAGACGCTTTTTTCTTTTGTGTGTAGCCATTTTATGACGTTTTCTTTTTTTTCCACTTGGCATATAATTATACCTCCTTTCAATTTATTTGATTATGAATTAAAAAATAGAATTATCAATCCAATTAAACTTATTGAGGTTAGTAAAATTGTAATTTGTTTTTTCCTTAAATCTATATTTTGAGATACCGCTACAACATTTTTTATTTCTACTGATTTTTTTACTTTTACTTCTGTCCCACATCCTTCGCATATAGTTGCTTTTTCTGGATTATCTATTCCACACCAATCACAAATTAAAGCCATAAATATTTATCCAATTATTTTAAGTAGATTTTCATTTACTGAATGTTTCAACTCTTTTGAAACTTTGAAAAGAGGGACATAATGGTCATCAACTTTTACTTGCGCGCCAGTTCTTGGATTTCGAGCAATTCTTCCCTTTCGCTTTTTAACTTTGAAACTTCCGAATCCTCTTATTTCAATATTCTTACCATCTTTCATCGAGGCAATAACAGTTTGAATAAAGCCGTCAACTACAGCTTCAGTTTCAACTTTTGTTAAACCTGTTCCAGTTGCAATTAAGTCAACTATATCTGCTTTTGTTACATTCATTTTGGCCTCATTATTCTTTAATAATAAATTTTAAATTAATATTGAAATTTATATTGAAATATTGTCGGTCTAATTTTATTAATTACTTTATCTAAAACTTTAGTTTCAATTTCTCCAAAAATTACGTCCATAAATTTTTGATTTTTTCTTTCCTTTATAATTGTTGCATCACCGTTAATATTTGCAAGAATTCCGGCATACGTAATTGCATCTTCATATGTTCCAAGTGTATCAACCAATCCTAAATTGTATGCGTACAAACCAGTATAAATTTGGCCATTGGCTAATTGAAAGACTGAGTCCATAGAAAGTTTTCTCTCATATGAAACGGTAGCTACAAATTGTGAATAAATTTCATCAATTGTTCCTTTGAAATATTTTATATCCTCTTCAGTTGCTTTTCTATAAGGAGAACCGCTATCTTTATATTTCCCTGTTTTAATTGTTGTTGAGCCGATTCCTATTTTTGATAATAAATCTTCAGCATTAAGAATTTGTGAAATCACGCCGATGCTTCCAGTTACACTTCCGGGATTTGAAACAATTTTTGTTGCTCCAACTGCAATATAATATCCACCACTTGCAGCAACACTTCCAAATGAAGCAACAATTGGTTTTACTTTTCTGACTTTTGTAACCTCATCATAAATTTCCTGACTAGATGCAACATCTCCACCGGGAGAATTTATTCTAAGAACTACAGCTTTAACATCATCATTTAATCTATATTTTTTTAATTGACGAACAATATTTTCAGATTCAATTATTTCTTCTTTAATTTCAACTAATGCAATTTTAGAATTTCGATTTGACCCACCTAACATTTCATCTTCATATCCTTCATCTGATGATAAAAAGATTGAAAAGAGAATAGATATTCCAAGCACAACAATAAAAAATATTGTCGTGCAACCAATTATCCATTTACCAGTTTTTGTCATATATTCGTAAGTCGTTGTGAAGTAACGAATTATAAGGAATGAATGCTTGAAAATCAATTAAATGAACGAATGTTGAAAAATATTTATTTCTCCTATTTAATGCACCTCATTATTGATTAAATACTTTTCTATTTTGTGATACAATACTTTTTACAGGAAAAATAAATTATGTCGTTAATGGTTAGTATTAGTGGAGTTCGAGGAATCGTCGGAGAAAATTTAACTCCGGAGATTGTAAAACGTTTTGCATTATCTTTTGCGGAATACTGCAACTATGGTTTGATAATTATTGGAAGAGATGGTCGTCCTTCCGGAAATGAAATTACTAAACTTGCTTCAGAAATTTTAAGTGGAGCCGGATGTAAAATAATTGATATCGGAATTGCACCAACTCCAACAATTCAACTTGCAGTTGAAAAATTTCACGCTACTGGTGGAATTGCAATTACTGCGAGTCATAATCCTGCCGAATGGAATGGTTTGAAATTTTTAAACTCAGAAGGAATGTTTTTAAATAATTTTGAGCAGAAACAATTTTTAAATATTTATCAAAATATTTCTGGACGATCATTTATTTCTTCAAGTAAAAATATATCATTTGATAAATCATTAATTGATTATCACATCCAAAAAGTAATTTCAATTCCCTATTTCAAGAATGCTAATTTTACAAAAAAAATAAAAGTAGTTGTTGATACAGTTAATGCATCCGGCTCATTCATAATTCCAAAACTACTCAAACATTTTAATTGTGAAGTTATTCCAATCGCATGTGATGGAACAGGAATTTTTCCTCATATGCCTGAACCCATTCCAAAAAATTTAACGCAATTATCCGAAGCTGTAATTTTAAACCAAGCCGATCTTGGAATTGCGACCGATCCCGATGCCGACAGATTAATTCTTTTTACAGAAGATGGAATTCCATTTAGTGAAGAATATACTGTTGTCGCTGTTTCTGATTTTGTTTTAAAAAAGGAATTTGAAATCGGTAATAAACATAGAGTTGTTACTAATCTTTCAACAACTCGGGCAATGGATGATATCTCAAGAAAATATGGAGCGACACTTTATAGAACACCTGTTGGAGAAATAAATGTAGCGACTAAAATGAAAGAAGTTAATGCAATTATTGGCGGAGAAGGTAGTGGTGGAGTTATTCTGAAACAACTACATCTAGGAAGAGATGCGATGGTTGGTGTCGGCTTAATTTTACAATCGTTAGCAGAATTCGGTGGAAAAGTATCCGAATTGAAAAAATTGTTGCCAAATTATTTTATTCTAAAAGATAGCGTAGATGTTTCAAATTATAGCACCGAACAATTATTAGATAATTTTAAAAAAAATTTTAATTCTCGAGGAAAAATAAATACTGATGACGGTATAAAATTTGATTTCGAAAATAGTTGGTGCCATTTACGTAAATCAAACACCGAGCCAATAATTAGAATAATTACAGAGGCCCAAACATTTAATGATTCAAAAACATTGCTGGATGAAATTAAACAATTTTTACAATGAGTTTTGATGAGAACAGTATTAGAGAACTTCTTTATTTATCAACAATTCCAGGTGTTGGGGCGCAACGATTAAGATTATTAATTAACCATTTTAATTCACCTTCGCTTGTTTTAAAAGCAACTGCGAACGAATTAGTGGAGGTTAAAGGAGTTGATAATAAAACAATCCGTAATATTTTACATCATCCAAGGGAATTTAATTTTTGCGATAAGCAATTTGATTTATTAAAAAAAGTAAATGGTAAAATTGCAACTCTTTGGGATGATGACTATCCATATTTATTAAAAAAAATTTACGATCCTCCTCCATTTATTTTTTACACAGGTGAACTTCCACAAAAATCGGACATTCAAATTGCAATTGTTGGTACTCGAATTCCAAGTCAATATGGTAAATTAATTACTGAACATTTTTCAAAGGAATTAGCCGAAAGAAATATAATTACAGTTAGTGGACTCGCGCGCGGAATTGATTCAATTGCTCATTCCACTGCAATTTCTACTGGTGGAAAAACAATTGCAATTATCGGTTCGGGATTAGATATTATATATCCTCCTGAGAATAAAAAATTATTTATTGATATTTCAAATAATGGTGCAGTGATTTCAGAATTTTATATGGGAGAATCTCCCGAAGCTGCATACTTCCCTCGTCGAAATAGAATTATTAGTGGCATCTCAGCCGGAACAATTATTATTGAATCTGCAATTGATGGTGGAGCGTTAATTACTGCGCGATCAGCTTTGGATCAAAATAGAGAAGTATTTTGTGTACCGGGAAATATTAATGAAAAAAAGAGTAGCGGAACAAATAAACTCATTCAAGATGGTGGTGCAAAACTTGTTACTTGTATTGATGACGTTCTTCAGGAATTAAATCTTTCATCTTCAAAGGAAATAATAAAAACAAAACCTGAGTTAACAATGTTTGAACAATTAATAGTTGATAAATTATCAATTGATCCAAAACATATTGATCTTCTTGCGGAAGAAACTTCACTTTCGCAAAGTGATTTGCTAGTTACATTGCTTTCGTTGGAATTTAAAGGCGTTGTTAGACAACTTGCCGGAAAATCTTTTATTTTAGAATTATAAAAATGGGCCCAATTATTTCCAATTCAATAATTAATCAAAATTTTGTATGTGATTTATTAGAATGTAAAGGTGCATGCTGTACAATTCAAGGTGGAGTTGGCGCTCCATTACAAGAAAGCGAAATTAAATTTGTAAAGGAATTCCAAGAATTAACTTTACCATTATTAAATGAAAGAAGTCAGGATTTAATTAGACAAAATAAAACAATTGAAAAGCACAATGACAATTTTGTGCTTCACTGTATTGACAATAAAGATTGCGTTTTTGTCTTTTATGAAAATAATATTGCGAAATGTTCATTTGAAAAATTATATAATGAAAATAAAATTAATTGGAAAAAACCAATATCCTGCAGACTTTTTCCGCTTCGATTGAGAAATAATAAGTTAATGTTCGAACCTATTGATGAATGTGCCGATGCTGTTTTAAAAGGTGAACTTTATGACACATCTTTATCAGAATTTTTGAAGGAAGATCTTAATGCAGCATTTGGAAAAGATTGGTATCTTACAAATGTAAAGGAAAGAAAATGAGGTAAATGTGTCAAAAATAAATCTTTTGCTACAACAGAAACTTCACCATCGGTTAACTCCGCAGCAAATACAACTCCTCCAACTTGTTCAATTAAATGTTTTAGATCTTGAACAAAAAATCAAATTAGAATTAGAAGAAAATCCATTTTTAGAAGAAGTAGTTGAAACACTTTCATTAGATGATGAAGATTCTTCATCAGAAGTTAATGAAGATTATTCTGCAGAATATAATTCTACTGGTAATGACTTGGATTTACAAGAAAATCTGCAAGAATCTACAATAGCTAGAATTCGAACTCAATTAAATTTTTTAAATTTAACATATCAGCAGCTCGTTATTGCTGATGAAATTTTGGGCAGTATAGATGATAATGGATATCTTACAACTTCAGTTGATAAAATAACTGAGAATCTAAATCAATTAAAAGCCACAACTTCTATTTCAATTGCCGACGTTGAATGGCTTTTAAAAATTATCCAACATCTTGAACCAATTGCTATCGGATCCCGTTCTCTGCAAGAATGTCTCTTAATTCAATTGCACATTAATTCTAAGAACTCACATCTTGCTCTATTAGCTGAAAATGTCATAAAAAATTACTTCGATTTATTTTCTAAAAAACACTTTGAAGAAATTGCAAAGAAATTGAAAATTTCAATTTCAATTATGAAAAAAATTAATGAGTTGATTAATTCTCTTAATCCAAAACCTGGTGAATCACTTAATAACCCTTCAATGATTATTATTCCGGATGTTATTATTAGGCAAGTAAACGAAAAAATAATTGTAAAAGTAAATGAAGCAAAAATCCCGAAGATGAAACTTAAAAAAGAATATTACGATGCATTTAATTCTTCAGACATTAACATTAATGAATTTTTAGATAAAAAATATTCCACTGCTAAATTTATTTTACATGCTTTGGATTTACGTAGAAGCACACTTGGCAAAGTGACTAATGAAATTGTAAAACACCAACAAGAATACTTCCTTTCGCAAGGCACATTAAAACCATTAACTAATAAAATTATTGCAGAAAATTTGAAAGTGGATGAATCAACAATTAGCCGAGTAGTTCATGGTAAATATGCACAAACTGATTATGGAGTATTTCCGTTACGATATTATTTTGGTGAAGGAATTCATACCGAATCTGGAGAAGATATTTCAACAAAAGAAATTTTGTTTAAATTAACTGACTTTGTAAAAAAAGAAAATACGCAGAAACCACACAGCGATTTACAATTACAAAAATTAGTTGAAGATTCTGGATTTAAAATTTCACGTCGCACAATTACAAAATATCGGGAGAATCTTCAAATCCCAATTGCTCGCCTTCGTAGAAAATTATAATCTTACTCTATAACCCAAAGTAAATGAGAGTTCTCTTGTTGCTTTTGGGCTAAAAAGTGCAACTAATGTTTCTGTTGCAAAATCTAAATCCCAGTCAGCCATACTTATTCCAGTTCCAAATGCATAACCAAATCCTTCTCTACCACCAAAAGACATTCCGAGGCGAATTGGAATTGGGAGATAATATTTTGGACGATAATCCATTCCAAATGAAATTCTTGGTTGTTTAGTATTTCCCGGTTCATCATTAAATCCAAGATGCACATCAACAGCAAGTGTTAAATCTTCTCCCCAAAATTTATTTTTTAAAAATGTAAATGCATCAGCATTAAATTCTGCACCAAAATGTAATTGTGTTGGAAGTTGTGTTGTAAAACTTGAAGTATCTTTTGTTTCTCCTTTAAATGCTTCTCTCAATTCAGTTGCCTGTGTTAGAATATCAGAAATATTAAATTTCCCTTTTCCGGAAACAACTTGAGTATTTTTACTCCATTTTACACTTCCTAAATTTATTACACTCATTCCTAATCTAATTTTAGAATTGGGAGCAATAGAAATACCGAAATCAAATCCAAAACCAGAACCAGGTGGTTTTAATAAAATTTCATTTATGTCATTAAAATCTGTAATCAAACTTTGATATTGGAGAAAATCTATTTCAGCACTAATTTTAAGTGAATCAATTTTTTTTGAATCAGTTGGATCTTTATAAACCTTATCTTTAATGTAACCGCTAAATTTTTTTGTTCCATAATAACTGATCCCTTGAACATATTTAATACCCATTCCAACAGAAATATCTGGTTGGTTTTTAATTAATTCCGGAATTTTATAAGCGATCGAAAAATTAGTCATTCTTAACCATGAAGCATTAACTGCTGTTCCATTGAAATCATAATTTGAACCATCTTCTTCCAATCCATTAAGTGCTAAACGCATATATCCAGAAGTTAAATCAAAAGCTGTATTAATATGTTCAGTAATAGTTAATCCATAACCCCACTCGTTTATTTGGCTTGCTATTCCAAACCATGCTAAATCTAAACCAATTTGTGTAGTCGAAATTCCTCCGGGAAACGCGCTAAGAATATCAGATTTGTCTTCGGGTGTTAAAGTTTTTGCGATGGTTTTTTTATTTACTCCACTTCCAGTATCAGTTCCCGTAAAATGTCTTCTGTATAAAGTAAAATCTAAAAAATCACTTCCTGCATGAAAACCAACTGGTGTAAAATGAAATGTTATATTATTTTTTCTATCATGCAAAGCAAGATTTGCGGGATTTAATCCAAGTGCATCAAGTCCTCTTGAAGATGCAACGAAAGTTCTTCCCATTCCAACATTTCGTGCTGAGATTCGTTCGTTAAAAGAATATAAATTTGATATTCCAATTAATAAAAAAATAAATAAAAGTTTTATATTCTGTGACATTATTTTTTCTGATTCACTTTTAAATTAATTGTTGAATAAGCTCTTATATGAAATGTATCTGATTTTTTGAATCGAACTACAGTTGCACCATTTGAAGATGTTCTTAATTCTGAGTAAAATAATAATTTGGTTGCTTTATTTAATTTATCAAAGTCTTCAGGTTTAAGTGAAATAAGTGTAAAATATTTTCCAGCGCCACCACCACTATTATATCTTGAACTATCAACTAAAATTGTATCTGCAGTCATTGGCACATACATAATAATAGAATCAGCAACCGCAGAAGTATCAGTTCTTTTCATTAAAAATGCCGCTTTAACTTTTATTTGCATTGGAAAAGTATTGTCCATAATTAATCCAATTTTGCCAACATTGATTATGTCGATATCACTACTCTTCAAACCAGTTCCTGCAAAATCTAAAGTATCACTCATATAGCCATCTTTAATTCCTAATCGAATTGGAAATTTGAATTCAATATCCGTTACAATACTATCCTTATTTGTAATTGTGCCAAATTTAGTCGTGTCCATATAAATATCTACAGGATTAACTTCAACCAAACCAGTCATAACTAACTTTGAAGGAAGACTTAATCCCCCTTTAAAAAAACTAGAAATGAATCGATCAATATTTGCAAATTTAATAACATTCTCTTTTCCAATATTTAATCTAACTTTTCCTGTTGACATTGAATCTCTTGGCGAGTTATTACTAGTTAATGATTTCACTTTCATATTTAAATCTGTTACAAAACCTCCGGACATAAATACATTAAGATTGAAAATCAATGAATCAAATTTTATTTCTGTGAATTTAAAGGTTCCTGTAACATCTCCCATTGAAACATCAATTGTATCGTTTAATGAAATGTAAACTGGTTTAATTCTTCCAACAATTTGGCCTAAAACATATGGCTCTGTGTCGCCATTTGGTTTTGTTTTCGGAGTAATTTTTACACGAACAGAATCGTATTTTGAAATAACTCTTTTATCAGGAAAACCAATTAGAGTTTTAATTCTCATTCCAAAACTCAAATTATTTTTAGCTTCTCCTAGATTCGAACGAAATTCAAATTCCTTTAATTTAACTGTTTGCTTAAAAGTTGTCTTCCTTGTAATTTTAACAAACTCACTTGCAGTGCTTCCGGATTTTAATTGGAAAGGATTGCCAGTCGAAATTTCTTTTAATTCATTTAATAGAAAACCGACAACAACATCGCAATCGATTCCGTTATCTATTGTGATGTCAAATTCTCCACTTTCGAATTTTGCACTTTTCAAAGAAGTTGAATCATCGAGTTGTTGAAGTGCAATTGTATATGTTGAATCGTAAATATCAAAATCTCCGGCTAATAAAAGTTTTGCTTCAGAAAGTGTTGCGGTTGTTCCCGGAGTCCCAGCATCAAATGAAGATTTAACTTCTAATTTATTTGAACTACTTAAAGTTGTTCCGGTTATTCCAATGGTTTGAATTATCATATCCATTTTCAAATTGTTCGTCATTTTTTTACCATTAACACTCTTCGTTACTTCAACTGCAATTGAAGTATTTTTTGGAATATTTGGTGGTGTTAGTAACGCGAACTCACTATTGTCGCTAGTATTATAAAGTCGAATTCCAGATGGAAAACTTACATCGAATGGAAATGTGTTTGTAATTTTTACAACCAATCTTCCATTTTCAATAATCGTATAATCAAAAATAGTTGCAGTTATTGGATCAACTATTGGAAGCGTTCTGCTAATTTGTTGATCAGGCCCGGGAAGTACAAATCCAGTTGGAATTCCCAATAACAAAGCTGTAAAGGCAATTGTTGGTAGACTTGGCAAATCAAGCGGTATAATACCAAGTTTTTGTGTAATCGTTGAACCCTTTGGAGTTAAACTTGGTAATTCAATTAAAGTTGGATCGGGTTTTGATAATGCTGGAGAATAGATTACTTCGGAGTTTACAGCTGTATCACTTACCATTTTTGGATCTTTTTCAATTACATCTGCAAAAGTAAACTTTCTATCAATTAATGGAACTGTTATTGAAGTTGACCAAGTTGGAAGTACAGGATCAAGTCCTGTTAAATCTACGCAAGCGGTAAAAAATATTGCTATTAAAAATGAAGGAATGAATAATTTCTTCATTCACACTTAATTAATTTTTCCTTCTTTACCGCTCAAAGGGTATCCAAATTGTTGAGCGCTTGGATCATTAGGAATAGTTTTTATTTCCCCAAACGATCCTTCATATTTACTGATATTATCTTTTAATGCGCCTAATAATAATTTCGCATGTTGTGGTGTCATTATTATTCTAGAATAAACTTTTGCTTTTGGAACTCCCGGTAACAAGCGTGTAAAGTCAATTACAAATTCCGCAGTTGAGTGTGTAATAATTGCGAGATTGGAATAAATTCCTTCCGCTTCTTTTTCACCAAGTTCAATATTTATTTGTTGTTGTTTTTGTTCAGTCATTTGTACTCCTATTATTTTCCACTTCGAATTGAATCTGCTTTTTTATAAAATTCCTCAGCTTTTTTTGAATTTCCAAGATTAGCATAAACTTGTCCTAATAATTCTAACATTTGTACATCATCTGGTTTTTCCTGAATTATTCTTTCAAGATATGGCAATGCTATTTTAAATTTTTCATTGTAAGATTTATCGTCATCTTTTTTTATTTTTTTCAATCGTTCTTGTTCAGCAACTCCCCAGTTAACATAACTCGCAGCTAAATTATAAACTGCAGCGCTAAAAGAATAATCTATTTTAATTGCAGCTTCAAAATGTTTTATTGATGAAGGATAATCATTATCCTTTAAATAATAAACTCCGAGATTGTAATGATCGTATTTGCTATCTGGAAACTTTACAACTCTCTCTTCAAGCAATAATCTTGCTTCAATATTTTTTTCGGATCCAATATATGCATTCATCAACATTTCTGAGATTTCTGAATCTTCAGGATAAAGTGAAATTCCAACTTTTAATATTTCTACAGCTTTACTAAATTCCTGCTTTGATTGTTGCAATAAGGTTGCATCTGGAGTTAATTCTATAGATTTATTAATTGCGGCAACTAAACCATTTTCGATTATAAATTTAGTGGAATAAGCATCATAAGCCCATTCTTCCCTTTTACTTTTTTTATCTTTTACTACTATAGATGTTGGTTGGCCAATCAGATATTTAAGATCCTCTGATTTCATTTTTACTTGAACTGAATTTAAATTTTTTACTTTTTCTATAATTTCAAAATTTTCTTCAAAATATTTATTTTTAAGTTTTGATGCAGAGTCAGTGTGAACTCTTCCAATGATTCTAATTGACAAATCATCTTTTTCTTTTTCAAAAGTTTTCTGCAAATAACTCAAAGCTTCAGGAATATTTCCTCTTTTATAATGAGCAAGTCCTAAATTACGGATATTCATTGTGCTTTCAGGTAATAAATAATAAGCCATCTCAAATGATAAAATTGATCTATCAATAGTTGTATCATCAATTGCATTATTAAGAACATCAACTCCTTCATTAAAGTTTTTTGCCCACGCACTCATAGTAAAATTTTTAATCTCTTTTTCGTGAACATTTCCTGCTGCAAGTGAGCCTGTGAATGCATCTTTCATTCCCTTGTAATCCTGATTTTCATATTTGATTTTTCCTAAAAGATAATACGCCTCTGCATTTTTAGGGTTTTTCGAAATTTCAAGTTGTAATTGCTCTGCGGCTTTTTTTGTATCTTTTCTTTGAAGATATAATTTTGCACTTGTCATTTCCGGACTTGAACATTGAAATGCAGTTGTAAAAATGAAAATTATAGTAGCAAAAATTAATTGTGTTTTTAAATTTGTTCTCATATAAATTTTATTCTAAAAATTGTTAATAGTTAATTACAATATACAAGATTATGTGAAAATCCTCAATTTAGTTTACTACATAAAGGAGTATTGAAGTTCAATCCAATAATTCATATTATTATGGATTATGGATTGTATCTTTTGTAATATTCGCGACAAAGAAATCCCTTCTTCTATTCTATTTGAGAATGAAAAAGCATTTGCTATTCTCGACATTAACCCGATGAATTATGGACACGTTTTATTAATTAGCAAAGGGCACTATTCGGATATTTTAGAAATTCCGGAGAATGATTTAAAAGAAATTCTATCAGCAGTTCAACTAGTTTCTAAAGCATTGGTAGATGCTTTTTCTCTTGAAGGATTTAATTTAGTTGCAAACAAAGGTGAAATCGCTGGACAATCGATTTTCCATTTTCATTTTCATATAATTCCAAGACATAAAAACGATAATATAAATTTTGTAAGAAATATAAAAAAATATCATGAAAATCAATTCAACAAATATGCTGATCAAATTAGAAATGCAATTCAATCTCTCAAATAAGAAAAAAATATAAAATGCCAAATCAAATAATTTCAATTGAAAAGGGTAAATTAAATGTTCCCAATAATCCAATAATTCCTTTTATTGAAGGAGATGGAACTGGGCCAGATATTTGGCGAGCATCACAAAAAGTCTTTGATGCAGCAGTTGAAAAATCTTACAATGGAAAAAGAATAATCTCTTGGCTCGAAGTTTATGCTGGCGAAACTGCATTTAATAAATTTAATAATTGGTTGCCCGATGAAACTGTTGATGCTTTTAAAAAATATCTTGTCGGAATAAAAGGTCCACTCACAACTCCAATTGGCGGTGGAATAAGATCGCTAAATGTTGCACTTCGTCAAATGCTGGATTTATATGTTTGCTTGCGACCAGTTCAATATTTTAATGGAGTTCCTTCGCCGGTAAAACATCCAGAAAAAGTTAATATGGTAATTTTTAGAGAAAACACAGAAGATATTTATGCGGGAATCGAATACTCTGCTGGCTCAATTGAATCAGAAAAAGTTTTAAATTTTCTTTCAAAAGAATTTCCAAAACAATTTGATAAAATAAGATTCGGCACAAAAGAAAATATATCAAAATGGAATAAAGATATTTCTGAAACTGGCGATGATTCCATTCAAATTGGAATTGGAATTAAACCAGTTTCAAAACAAGGAAGTGAACGATTAATTTCATCAGCAATAAATTATGCAATCATCAATAATAAAAAATCGGTTACTTTTGTTCACAAAGTTAATATTATGAAATTTACTGAAGGTGCATTTCGCGATTGGGGTTATAAAATTGCTGAAGAAAAATTTGGTGATAAAATTTATTCTTGGAATCAATGGGAAAAAACCAAAAAAGAAAATGGCGAAAACGCTGCAAATGCCGAGCAAAAACAGGCACTTTTAAATGGCAAAGTTTTAATTAAAGATGCGATTGCCGATATAACTTTGCAACAGGTTTTAACTCGACCGGAAGATTTTGATGTGATTGCAACTTTAAATTTAAATGGCGATTATTTATCCGATGCGCTTGCTGCACAAGTTGGAGGAATTGGAATTGCGCCAGGTGGAAATATAAATTACATAACTGGCCACGCAATTTTTGAAGCAACACATGGCACTGCTCCAAAATATGCAAACCTCGATAAAGTAAATCCCGGTTCAGTAATTTTATCTGGAGAAATGATGTTTAGATATTTAGGTTGGATTGAAGTTGCAGATTTAATTTTAAAAGGACTCAATGGCGCAATAAAATCTAAAAAGGTTACTTACGATTTTGCGAGATTGATGGAAGGTGGAACTGAAATTAAATGTTCAGAGTTCGGTCAAAATATTATTGACCATATGTAATTAATTCAATCGGGTTTCTAATTTCATTTCCTGAATATTTTTAATTCGTTGAAGCAACTCTTTATGTTTATTTAAATAACCTGAAGGATCTAATTTATTTAATGATGAGGTTTTAAGTTGTTCCTGATTTTTATCTCTTTCGATTTCTAATTTCTTAACTTTCATTTTTTTAATTGCACCAAAAGCAACATTCAATAATCTGTCCTCACTTAATCTTGAACCGATAGAATCCCAATCACTACTTAATTGATATTGCATTGCGGATAACTCAGAAAGAAATAATTTTAATTGCTCATTTTCTACTTTGCTATAAATTGAATTAACAGAAATAACTTCCCCTTCGGTAGATGAATGCGAAAGTATTTCTGCAAGAGTAATTGAAATTGGGTGTGTAAATTCTTCTAAATTAATATGTGAAAAAACAAACGAGCATATTTTTTTCGGATTTTCAATCATTGATGAAAGCAATTCCTTCTCTTCAATTGGAATATTTTCAGGAATTATTTTATTTTCTTCCCGAGTTAATAAAGTTTCGTTTACATCTTCAGGAATAGTATCGAATTGGTGAGCCTCCGTTCTAATTCTTTCAGATCTTTGTTGAATAGTTATTTCCTCCAACACTGTATTCAAAGTTGATTCATATAAATCATATTTTTGAGCAACTTCTCTAATAAAGAACGCTTGTTTTATTGGATCTTTAATTTTAGCAATTGAATTAACAATTTCACGCACAGCTTCAGCTTTTCCTTCAGCAGAATTAAATTTTCCAGCTTTCTGTAAAGTGTTGGCCTTAAATTGGATAAACGATATTGCATTGGATATAAGTTTTGTAAATTCTTCACTTCCTTTTTCACGAATAAATTGATCGGGGTCATTTCCACTTGGTAAATCAATAATGCGAACGTCGAGTCCGGATTCAAGAATCAAATCAATTCCACGAACCATTGCAGAAGAACCTGCTGAATCTCCGTCGAAAACAAAATAAATTACTGAAGTGTATCGCGCGAGAATCTGAATTTGTTGATTTGTTAATGCTGTCCCACTTGAAGCAACTACATTTTTAAATCCTGCTTGATACAAACTTAAATAATCCAGATAACCTTCAACAAGAAGAGCGTAATTTTTTTGGCGGATTCCATCTTTTGAATAATTTAATCCGTAAAGTATTTTACTTTTTTGATAAATTACAGAGTCGCTTGAATTAATATATTTTCCAAGCGGATCGTCATCATACATTTTACGCGCACCAAATCCAATAATTCTTCCCATTGTAGAATGAATTGGGAACATTATTCTACCACGAAAGGTATCGTAATGCGTGTTATCTTCCTTCCGTTTAATTAAACCAATTTTTAACAAAAGTTCTGTAGAAATTCCTTCAACTTCTGCTGCATGTATTAATCCATCCCAACTTTTTAATGAGTAGCCGATTTTGAAATTATCAATTGTTTCATCATTTAATTTTCTGGAATAAAGATACTCACTTGCATTTTTACCTTCTTCAGATTCAAAAAGTTGAGTCTGAAATAAATTTGAGACAAAATTAAGTGCGTAAGTTAACTTTTCATTTTCTTCATTTAAATCTATATTTTCAGTAGTTTGAATAATTCTTATTCCAGATTTCTCAGCTAACATTTCTAAAGCTTCAACGTAAGAATATTTGAAAAATTCCATTACAAATTTTATTGCATCTCCCCCTTTATGGCAACCAAAACAATAGTACAATCCTTTTTCGGAATTAACTGTGAAGGAAGGAGTTTTTTCGGAATGGAATGGACAAAGCCCTTTGTACGATTTTCCTTTTTTCATTAACCGTACTACTTTGCCAATAACTTCAACTATATCAGTTGAGCTACGGATTTCTTCGATTGTAGATTGCGAGATTGGCATGTTAAAAATTTAGGTAAAAAAATTTGTAAGAAAAAATTAATAAATCTACAAAATTAGAGAAGAAGGCGACGAACTATAACTTCAATTAAACTAAGACTTTTTCGTTTATCTTTTCTGAAGGTTGATCTTTTTTCCCATTAGTTACTGGTTCAACTATTTCGTCTTCAACAACATCTGGATATTCAAAAACATCATATTTATAATTTCGAAGAATAATTTTATTGTCTTTTCTGCCAAGAACATATTGCGGCAAAATTGGAATTTTTCCTCCACCTCCCGGTGCATCAATTACATAATATGGAACCGCAAGCCCAGAAGTGTGACCACGAAGTTTATCCATAATTTCTAATCCAACTCTTACGGGAACTCTAAAATGATTTGTTCCTTTTGTAAGATCAGCTTGATACAAATAATATGGCCGAACTCTCATTGCAAGTAATTTTCGATGGAGCTCCAACATTACTTCTGCGTTGTCATTTACACCTTTCATTAATACTGCCTGATTACCAACTGGGCAACCTGCGTCTGCTAACATTTCGCAAGATAACTTTGCTTCAGGTGTACATTCCCATGGATGATTGAAATGTGTGTTCACATAAATTGGATGATATTTTTTTATCATTTTGCAAAGTTTTGCAGTTACTCTTTGTGGAAGCACACATGGAATTTTTGTTCCTAATCTAATAATTTCAACATGAGGAATTGCGCGCAAACCGGCAAGTATTTTTTCTAACATAACATTTGTCAACATTAAAGGATCACCTCCGGACAATACAACATCACGGATTTCGGGATGAGCAGAGATGTAATCAATTCCAGTTTGAATAAACTTCATACTAATTTTCGTTGGATCACTTACTTTTCTTTTCCTTGTACAAAATCTGCAATACATCGAACATTGACTTGTAGTTAAAAATAAAACTCTGTCTGGATATCGGTGCGTAATACTTGGCACTGGACTAAATTTTTCTTCTTCCAATGGATCAAGTGGCATATTGTCTTCTACTAATTCTTTTTCATCTGGAATACATTGCAACCAAATTGGATCTCCTTTTTCCCTAATCAAACTTAAATAATAAGGATTAATTCTGATATGAAATAAATTATTTAATTTGTCGGCAAGCTCTCTATCGAAATCAAATTTTTTAACTAAATCCTCTCCAGAGTTAACACTATCACGAATCATTTTTTGCCAAAGTTCCATTTTTTCCTCCTTTAAATATAAATTCCGTAAATCATTAAATCGTCGTTTGGTTTATAATAATTTTTAATTCTTGTAAATAATTGAAATCCTTTTGCTTCATAAAATTTTTGCGTCGATATATATTTTTCTGTTGACGATGTTTCTGCAATTATTAAATTCCCCGCTAATTCTTTTATTTGATTTTTTATATAATTAAAAAGTTGTGTCCCAATTCCCTTTCCTTGAATCGATGGATCGACTGCAATCCAATACAAATCAAACGTACCAACTGTTGCAGGAGTTTTACCGATACAAACATATCCTGTAACTAAATCATTTTCTTCGGAGACGTACACTAAATAATCTTTTTGATTTTGATCGTCGATGTAGATATCGAGAATTTCTCTGGCAATAGAAACTTCTTCTTCTGAAAAAAATTTGGTTGAAATAAGAATATTAACGATCGGTTCACGATCATGAGAAAGTAATGTGCGTATCATTCACGCCGAAATTCCGACAAGTCTTGTTTTTTTCTTGCGAGTAGTTATCTTTTTATTTCTTTCTGATGCATAAACTAAAATTTGCTGAACAATTTCTTCGTAAGTATATCCGCCTGCTTTTGAAGAACGAGCGAAACCGGCATCATCACTAATATCCGGATTTGGATTTACTTCCAAGACAAACGGTTTTCCATTTTTATTCAAACGCATGTCAACTCGAGCATAATCTCGACATCCCATAATTTTGAAAGCTTTCAACGCAATTGCATTTATTTCTTTTTCAAGTCTTTTTGGAAGTTCCGCAGGGCAAACTCCATTGGTTCCTTTATATTCATCACTACCAGATATCCATTTTGCATTATAAGTTACAATTGGTGGTAAATGTTTCTGCAGTTTTGCAAAAGATATTTCTGAGATTGGAAGTGTTCTTGGTTTTTTATTCCCGATTACGGCAACATTAATTTCTCTTCCATTAATATATTCTTCAACAATAGCCTTCCCTTTAAATTTTCTACAAATATATTTAACCTGTTTATTTAGAGATCTTCTATTATAAACTATTGAGTTATTATCTATTCCATTACTTGCATCTTCACCAGCTGGTTTTACAATTAGTGGATATTTTAATTTTGAGATTTCTTTTCCTAATTCTGATGCAGTACAAAGTGCAAATTTTGGAGTACTAATATTATTGGCAATTAAAATTTCTTTCGTCTTGTTCTTATTCAAACATAATCCTAAACAAACTGGTCCAGCTCCTGTGTAAGTAACATCTAATAATTCATAAATACCTGCAATGTGCATTTCGTGAATAGAGCAATCTCCAATGCCTTCAACCATATTGAAGATTACATCCGGATTAGTCCCTTCAATAAATTTTATTAAATTTTGAATATCATCTGCAACATTAAATATTGAACAAGCGTGTCCTAATTTTTGTAATGCGTTTTGAATATCCTGCTTCTCTTCGAGTATTCCAACTTCTGAAAGATCAATTCCCTTTGCAGGAGTATTTGGATGATTTATAAGAATTGAATTTATTTTTAATTCAGAAATAAATTTTCTTCCAGTTTGAGTTTGGATTGTTGGTTCGTTGTAAATTATGGCAACGCTTAATTTTTTATGCATTTAATTTCGCATATCTTTCAATTGCAGAATCCAAAATTTTATTTATCATTTCATCATAACCAATTCCCGCTGCACGTGCTGCTTTTGGAAAACAAGAATGGTCATCAGGATTTGGTAAAATTCCAGGAATAGGATTGATCTCTATTATATGTGGTCTGTTTTTTCCATCGCAACGAACATCAATTCTTGCCCAGTCTTTAATTTTTAAAACTTCGAATGCATCTAAACAAATTGTTTCAATTTGTTTTTGAAGTCGTGTTGAAAGAGTTGCCGGACATTTAAAAATATCTAATGGATCATCAAGTTGATCCCAAACCCATTTAGCTTCGTAAGAATAAATTGGATTGACACCATCAGGTAAAGATTCAAAATTAAGCTCAACAATTGGAAGTACTTCTACTTTATCTCCATTGCCAAGAAGTGAAACAGTAAATTCTCTTCCAGGAAGATATTCTTCAGCAATTGCCGGTTGATGATAAAGAGTTAGAATTCTTTCGACTTCCGATCTAAGTTGAGTTTCATTCGAAACAAGTGAACTGTCAAAAATTCCTTTACTACTTCCTTCGGAAAGTGGTTTAATAATTGCCGGTAAAATTTGTGGAGTAAACTTTAAACCGTTTAAATTTTCGATAACACGAAAATTTGGTGTCGGAATTTTATAGTATGAAAGAATTTCTTTTGCACGAGATTTTTCTAAACAAATTCCAAGTGTAATTGGATCGGAACCAGTATACGGAATTTGTAACATTTCACAAATTGCCGGAACCTGAGCCTCGCGAGAAGGTCCATATCTGCCTTCAGCAACGTTAAAAACCATTTGTGGCTTTGCCTTTTTTAACGATTCTGCCACATTTTCATCAGCTTCAATTAAGATAACTTCGTGCTTAAGTGCAATTGCTTTTTGCATTGCATGAACAGTTTCAATTGTATCCCATTCCGCAAACTCATCATTCACTTCTTGATGACGTTGTTTATATAAAGCAGAAGTATGATTTGGAGTATAATTTTTTGAGGAATTAAATGGAGAAGAATTTTTTTTCTCCTCAGCAACTTCGTGATTGATGTTGTAAACTAGAGCTACGCGCATTCAGTTTGAAGTTTTTCAGATTTCCCCATCGGAATCTGTCGAACACAATTTTCTTTGCTAATAAGCATCATCATTTACATACAAATATATACTTATTATTCAAATAGTCAAGTGTTTATTGCAATTATTTTTTAAACATATTTTTTAGATTTTTGTGTGAGCAACTTGATCTAGGATTTTTTTTTCTAAATGAAATTTCATTTCATGAAAAGATTGATCGCTCGTTAATAAATTATTTAAAATAATTTTTGTTGCGTCTTCACGAGCTTGCTCGAGTAAATTTACATCTGTAATAATATTCGCAATTCGAAATGATGGAGTTCCACTTTGTCGAAATCCAAAATAATCTCCTTGCCCACGAATTTCTAAATCGGATTGTGCAATTTCAAATCCATCAGTTGATTCAACTAAAGCCTGAAGCCGTTTTTTAACTTTCTCAACTTCAATTTGAGTCTCAGAAGTTTTTCTTACTTCTTTTTTATTTTTATTTTGGTTTTCGTAATCTGCAATCAGTATGCAATAAGATTGATCGCTTCCTCTTCCAACTCTTCCTCGTAACTGGTGAAGTTGAGATAATCCAAATCGTTTTGCATGTTCAATTAATATCACAGTAGCATTTTTAATATCAATTCCAACTTCAACTACAGTTGTTGTAACTAAAATATTAATCTCTCCATTCTTAAAACTTTTCATTACACTTTCTTTTTCTTCCGATGAAAGTCTTCCATGTAAAAGACCAATTTTAAAATCTTTAAAAGTATTTGTCGAAAGGGATTCATATTCTATTTGCGCAGCCTTCAAATCAACTTTTTCAGATTCATCAATTAATGGATAAACGATAAATGCTTGTCGCCCTAAACTAATTTCCTTTTTGATAAACGAGTATATTTTATTCCTATCAATTGAATTCCGAATTCCGGTAATTATTTTTTTTCTGTTCGTTGGCAATTCGGACAATATTGAAATATCTAAATCACCATAAAGTGTCATTGATAATGTTCTTGGAATCGGTGTTGCAGTCATAACAAGAACGTGCGGTTGAATTTCACTTTTAGTTGTTAGTAAAGATCTTTGCGCAACACCAAAGCGGTGTTGTTCATCGATTACAATTAATCCTAATTTTTTAAATTTTACTTTTTCTTCAATTAAAGCATGTGTTCCAACTACAATATCAATTTCGCCTTCTTGAAGTTTTTGAAGAACAGCCAATCTATTTTTCTTTTTTTGTTTTCCAACTAGTAAATCTATTTTAATCGAAAATGCATTCAACCATTTTTGTAAAGTTTGAAAATGTTGCTCGGCTAATATTTCTGTCGGAACCATTATTGCACATTGCATTCCATTTGCGACTGCATGAATCATTGCAGCAATTGCAACAACTGTCTTTCCACTTCCAACATCACCCTGCAATAATCGATTCATAGAATATTGCTGTCTCAAATCATTTATTATTTCTGTGATACATTTTTCTTGTGAAGATGTTAATTGAAAAGGTAGTGAATAAATAAATTTTTTATTTATTTTTGATTCTAATTTGCACTCAAGCCCGTTTAATTTTTCTTTTCTAGCTCGCTTCCTATTTAATATCATTAACTGAAAATAAAATAATTCCTCATACTTTAATCGTTGCTCGGCTTGTTGTTGTTTATCTTTTGTAGTCGGAAAATGGATTTCATTAATTGCTTCCTTTAATCCAATTAAATTTCTTTTTGTACAAATTTCAGGATTGAGAGTTTCAATTAATTTTTGAGAAAAATTAGAAAGTGCAGAGTGAATTATTTTTCTAAATCCACGACTATCTAATCCAACATTTCTTAATTTTTCTGAACTTCGATATTTTGGAACAAGTTTTCCAGTATGAATTAATTCTTCCCAATTCGTCGTGTCGTCGTCATCAATTGATTCAAAGGAAGATAATCTGTCAAATTCGGGATGAATAAAAACTAGTTTATTATGTTGATCAATTTCGGGAAAGGCAGAAGCAGCAACTACTTTTCCAATAGGAAACATTTTTTGGTACCATTGAAATCCTGCAAAAAATATTGAAGTAACGAATCCTGAATCATCTTCCAATGTTAAGAAGAAAAGTTTTCTACCATTCCTTGTTCGTTTTAATTCGTGCCTGCAAACTTTGCCTATTATTGTAACTTCAATTCCCTTTCCAACAAATTGAGGTAAATTTGCAATTGGAATTATTCTCGAGCGGTCTAAATAATCAAATGGGAAATAATTAAAAAGGTCTTCAATTGTATTAATCCCGATTTCCTGAAGTGCGGCTCCCCTTTTTGGACCAATTCCTTTTCCATATTGAATCGAAACTTCATCCATGGAAATATCAAATAACTATTTTTGGAAAACTATTCGTCCACCAACAATTGTCATTTCTACTTTTACATTTTCTATTTTCACAGGATCAATTGTTAGAATATCTTCCGACAAAATAATAATGTCAGCTAATTTTCCTTTTGTAATACTTCCTTTTTCATTTTCTTCAAATGAAGAATAAGCATTATTAATTGTGTAACATTTTATTGCTTCCTTTACAGAAATCTTTTGTTCAGGAATCCATCCGTTTGGATTTTTTCCATCAAGAGTTCTTCGAGTTACTGCTGCATAAATTCCCAACATTGGATTTAATGGAGCAACTGGCCAATCACTTCCAAAAGTTAAAGTTATTTTTTCATTCAGAATAGAACGAAAAACATATGCTTCTTTCTCACGTTCGGAACCAATTCTTTTCACAGCCCATCGTCCATCATCGATTGCGTGTGATGGTTGCATCGATGCAATAACATTTAATTTTTTAAATCTTAAAACATCTTTGTGATTGAGATGCTGAGCATGTTCAATTCTGAATCGTCTATCCCAAATTGGATTGGTATTTTGAATTCGCTGAAAAATATTTAAAATTTCGTTATTTGCACTATCACCAATCGCATGAATTGAAAGTTGTAATTTCGATTTATCTGCTTTAGTTCCCCAATTTTCTAATCTTCCATCCAATAAAATATCACTTGGTAAACCAAAAGTATTTTCAGATTCATATTTTTTAAAAAATAATGCAGTTGATGAGCCAAGCGAACCATCTGCATAACCTTTAAGAGATCCAAGTTTAATAAAGTTATCTCCAAAATTTGTTTCGATTCCTAAATTTTCGAGATCCTTCCACTGAGAAATTGGCATTCTACAATATAACCTTGCAGTCAATTGATTTCTTTTTTTCAATTCCTGATATGCTTTGAGATCCATACTGCTTGTCATATCCTGAATGCTTGTCAATCCTAATTCTTTTGCTCTTGTTAATGCAGCGGATGTTGCTTGAATTGCTTCTTCAAAAGATTGCGGTGGCATTATTTTATAAACAAGTGACATTGCTTCATCTTTCAAAACTCCGGTTGGTTCACCTGTTTTGGAATCTTTTACAATTGTTCCTCCTGGTGGATTTGGTGTATCTTTTGTAATTCCTGCTAATTTAATTACAAATGAATTTGCCAATGCCATGTGTCCATCTAACCTATCCACAAAAACTGGCGTAGTTTGTGTCACACTGTCGATTAATTCTTTTGTTGGAAGTGAAGCGGATTTCCAATTTTCATGATCCCATCCTCCTCCTTTAATCCAAATTCCCGGTTTTTCTTTTGCACGTTTAATTATTCTTGAAGCAAATTCAATTTCACTTTTTGCATTTCTTAAATCTATATTTGTTATTTCAAATCCGCCGGAAGTAAAATGAGCGTGGTTATCAATTAATCCGGGAAGGATTAATTTTTTTTGTGCGTCAATTATTTTTGTAGAAGTTGAAATATATTGTCGAATTTCTTTTTCACTTCCGACTTCAATAATTTTTTCACCTAAAATTGCAATTGCTTCGGCTTCAGGTTTTGTTTCGTCAACTGTCCAAACTTTTCCGTTTAGAATTACTAAATCAGCTTTTTGTTGTGAGATGAGAAAATTCACAGAATAAAAAAGTAGAATAAATAATTTTATAAAATTTAATTCAATTTTCATTTTTTAACGCCCTTGTCATTAGTTCGTAAGTTGCTTCGCGACAATCTTTTCCTTCATATAAAATTTTATAAATAGCATTACTAATTGGCATATCAACTTTATATTTTTTTGCAAGATTAAAAGCCGATTTACTTGTGGCAATTCCTTCGGCAACCATAACCATATTTTTAAGAATGTCTTTTAATTTTTTCCCTTTACCAATTTCTTCGCCAACAAATCTATTTCTACTATGCTTGCTCATGCAAGTAACAATCAAATCTCCCATTCCGGAAAGCCCACTAAAAGTTCTTGGTAACGCACCTAATTTTATTCCTAAACGGCTAATTTCAGCCATTCCACGCGTCATTAACGCAGCTTTAGTATTATCGCCATAACCGATTCCATCAATAATTCCGGCAGCCAGTGCAATTATATTTTTAAGTGAACCACCTAATTCAACTCCTCGAACATCGTCTCCAATATAAATTCTAAAATATGGAGTTGATAAAGTTCCAGCAATTAATTTTGCATTTCTTCTTGAATATGATGCAGTAACAATTGTTGTTGGGACATTTTTGCTAACTTCCTCTGCATGACTTGGTCCAGATAACACTGCAAGTTGTTTTTTATTTATCAAAGGAAATACATCAGAAATAACTTGCGTCATGGTCTTCAAAGTTGAAATTTCAATTCCCTTTGATGTATTGCAAATTATTGTTTGAGAAATATTCGAAAATGGAATTTTCTCCAAAACAGATCTAAGAAATTGCGAAGGGACAACTGTAAAAATTATATCTTTATTTTTAGTTACTTCATTTAAGTTTGAAGTGAGCTTAATTTTTGAATTTAATTTGGCACCAGGTAAATAATCATTTTTGCCTTTACTTTTTTGAATTTTTGTGATATGACTTTTTTTATGAGACCAAAGAGTAACTTCATGTCCATTTTGCTGAAATACAATACTTAATGCAGTTCCCCAACTACCAGCTCCGAGAATTCCAATTTTCAGAATTTGCACAAAAATTATTTTTTCTTAAATGAAAATTTATTTTCTGTTCCACTCAAAAGGCGTTTAATATTTGCTCGATGAGTAAAAATAATAAATAGAGAAATCAAAGATGTACTCCATAGTAAAATTTCAAAACCTTGAATTTCGGCATTAAAAATATTTTTCCTAATAAAAATACTTAATACTATAGAAGCAACTCCAAACATTGATCCAACCGAAACATATTTAGTTATCGAAACAATAATAATAAAAATAATAATTCCAACTAAAATATCAGTTGGTGAAAGTGCAATCATCATTCCCATTCCAGTTGCAACACCTTTACCACCACGAAATTTAGCAAATATTGTCCAAACATGCCCAATAATGGCTGCTATTCCACAAATGACACTCAACATAAATGGATCGAAAATTGAAACTGTATTTGAATTAATTAATTGCATTTGCGAAACCCAAGCCGTTGCAACCGTTCCTTTCAACACGTCAATTATCATCACAAATATTCCAATTTTCCAACCAAGCACTCGAACTACATTTGTACCACCAGCATTTCTACTTCCATGTTCGCGAATATCAATCCCACCAAAAACTTTTGATAAAATGATACTCGTTGGAATTGAACCAAGTAAATAACTAATCAAAATAATTATTAAGTCGTTATTCATATTGATATTTTTTATTCGATAACTCTAATAATTTTTCAGCAATTACTAAATCATCTTGAGTTGTAATTTTAATATTTCTTGTTGAACCTAAAACAATTTCCGGAAAGGAATTTATTTTTTCAGCTAACATAGATTCATCGGTTCCTATAAAATTACTTGAAGTTGCAAAAGTTATCATTTTTTGGAAAACATCACTCCGAAATGCTTGCGGTGTTTGAGCAGCGTAAATATTTGAACGATCAATTGTTTCCTTAATCTTTTGGTTCTCATCAACCCTTTTTATTGTATCAACAATCTTCACTGCAACAATTGCTGAACCATTTGTTTTTGCTTTTGTAATTACAGAATTTAACATTTCTTGATTAATAAATGGGCGAGCTGCATCGTGAACAAGAATTATTTCTGATTCATTATTTACAATCTTGGCAGCATTCAGAACTGAATCTTGTCTCTCTTTTCCTCCAATAACAATCTCTTTAACTTTCGAAAAATTATTTTCAATAACTAATTTTTGAATTTCATTTCTGAGATTTTCTTGAGTTGCGATAATAATAGAAATAACATTTTCATTTTCCTGAAATTGTCGCAATGAATAATTTATAATTGGTTCCCCAGAAAGTAAATAGGTTTGTTTTGGAATATTTCCAAATCTCGAACTACTTCCTGCTGCAGGAATAATTACAGTTGTTGGAATCATCAAATAATCAACATTGAATCGCCGTAGCTATAAAATCTGTATTTCTTTTTTATTGCATGTTTGTAAGCTCGCATTAATAAATCATAACCAGCGAATGCTGAAGTGAGCATCATTAAAGTTGAGCAAGGCATATGAAAATTTGTAATTAAAGCGTCGGGGATTTTAAAATCATATGGCGGAAAAATAAATTTATCAGTCCAACCACCATTTAATTTTAAAAGTCCGTCATTCGTATAACTACTTTCTACAGCTCTACATGCACTAGTTCCAACAACGAACACCTTTTTTTTAGATTCAATTGCTTTATTTACAATTGGTATTGTTGCTGGTGGAATTGAAAAATATTCTGAATCCATTCTATGTTTTGAAAGGTCTTCTGTTTCAACAATTCTAAAAGTGCCAATTCCAATATGAAGAAGAACCGGAACAATTGAAGCACCTTTTTTTCGTATTTTTTTTACCAATATATTTGTAAAGTGAAGCCCTGCAGTTGGAGCAGCAACAGCACCAATTTCTTCAGCAAAAATAGTTTGATATCGTTCTTTATCTTTTGCATTTGGATCGCGTTTCAAATATCTCGGAATTGGAGTTAATCCAATTTTTTCAAGCACATTATAAAAATCATCTTTTTCGTAGTTAAAACGAACAGTTCTGCCACGCGAAGTTGTATTATCAATAACTTCGCACCAAATACTTCCGTTGTCAAAATAAATTTTATTTCCTATGCGAACTTTTCTTGCAGGTTCAACAATTACATCCCAAATATTTTCAGGTTGACTTAATTGTCGCAACATAAAAACTTCGATCTTTGCATTAGTTTTTTCTTTTCTGCCAATTAATCTTGCTGGAAATACTTTTGTATTGTTAACAACCATTACATCACCTGGCGAAATATAGTCAACAATATCGCTGAACATTCTGTCTTCAATAGTTTGTAGCTTTCTATTTAATACCATCAACCTCGAATGATCTCTTTTTTTTGTGGGATGTTTCGCGATTAAATTTCTCGGGATTGGATAATCATAATCAATTAACTTCATTTTGTTCCTCTTTCATTAAATAATATTTTTTTGAATAATTTTCTTTAGCAGCTTTTATAAATGTTTTACCAATTGAATTTGAGCATCGATTTGTTTCATCATTTATTCTTTCGGGATGCCACTGCACTAAAAGAAAAAATAGATTTAAATTTTTATTTTCAAGTTCAACAGCTTCAATAACACCATCGGGAGATGTAGCGGAAATCATTAACCCTTCTCCTAATTTTTTTATTCCTTGGTGATGAGCAGAATTAATTTGTGCATTTTCACAATCTACAATTTGGCTCAATAATGTTTGTGAATTAATTTTTATTGCATGATTATTTTTATGATCAACTTTAAAACCTTCATGAACTAAATCTTCATGCAATGTTCCATTGAAAAATACGTTTCCAATTTGAAGTCCACGACAAATGCCGAGTATTGGAATTTTTTCATTCATTGCACATTCAATAATTTTCAATTCAAATTCATCTCTTTCGGAATATATTTCGCCAAGTTTAGGATGATTTTTATTTCCTCCATATTTCAAGGGATCAACATCATGTCCACCGGATAAAATAATTCCATCATATTTTGCCGCTTGTAAATCCGTTTCAATATTAATTGTTTCTAATTTAACAGTAGAATCTATTTTAGAAATCCAATCAAAATAATTTTTGAATTTCGCTTCACTTCCATAATTATTTGTAATTCCAATTTTTATCATTTTAATACTTATCAAATGTTGAAATAATTAATTTTTCCCATTCTAATTCATTTTCAAAAACAGTCGAAACTGAAACAATTCCAAAAGTAACACATTCAGATAATTGGTTGCAAAATTCTGTGGACATTCTGGAATAATCTTTCTCGGTCGTCAATACAGTTTTAATATTATAATTTTTAATCTTACTCATAATCAGCTCATTATCTTTTTTTGTGTACCAATGGTGATCGGGAAAGAAATAATGGAGATTTGGCAAAATTCCTTCTTCACGCAACAAAGAATTAAATCGTTCTGGTTTAGCAATTCCTGAAAATATAAGGACATTTTGCCTCTTTAGCTTATTTATTTTTAGCGAATGTTTATCAGCTGTATTTTCTATTTTATCGATTTGTAATCTGCAATGTATCTTTTTTGTAGGCAGTATATCTTCCCAATATTGATCTAAATTCAAAAAATTATTTTGGTTGGAATAAATAACTGCTGCATCAGAACGAGACAAAGATTTCATCGGCTCTCGATAATTTCCTACAGGAATTAAATCTTTTTTTTCTTTTAGTGTGGATTCATTAAAAATAACTAAATTCAGATCTCTATAAATCCATCGATGCTGAAATCCATCATCGAGAATTATAACTTTTATACCAAAATTATTAATTGCGTAATTTGCAGCGCGAACTCTTTTTTCATCGACTATGACAATTACTGATGGAAATTTATTTGATATTTGAATTGCTTCATCGCCTGCTTCTTCCCTTGAACATAAAATGGAATTTCCATCACTTACTATTTTAAGTCCGGATGTTTTTCTTTTATAACCTCTGCTAATTACAGCAACTTTAATTTTTTTCTTTAATAGAATTGAAATAATTGATTCTACAGTTGGAGTTTTACCATTTCCGCCGATAGTAATATTGCCAACCGAAATAACCGGAACTGAAACTTTTGTTATTTTAAAAATTCCAATTTCAAATAATAAATTACGAATAGAAATTATTATCCAATATAATTTTGATAATGGATAAAGAAAAATAAATAATAGTTCTTTCATTTAGAAATTACTTAACCAATTGAAGTAAGCCATTTGCTACTTTTTTAGCAGCTCCCGGTTCACCTAAAATTAATTTTGTTTTTATTAAATTTTCTCTCATTTCAGAATTATAATTTTTATCATCTATAATTCTTATTAATTCTTCTAAAATTATTTTGGGCTGTAACTTATCTTGCAATATTTCCTTCACTACTTCTTTGCCAAGTATAATATTTACTAAAGAGATATATGGAATTTTTACAAATATTTTTGCGATCCGATATGTAATTTGTGATACCTTGTAAAGTACTATCATTGGTTTTCCAAAATATGCAGTTTCCAAAGTAGCAGTCCCTGAAGTTACAATTACTGCGTCTGCAACTTGAATTACAGAATGCGAATCCCCTTGAATGAAATGCAATCCTGCTAAACCACTGCTCATTTCACGTAATTTATCAATATTTATTGTCGGTGCAACTCCAACTATTATATGAGCTGAATGTGTTTTTAAAAATTCCTTTATTGTTTCGAGCATAACTGGAAACATATTATCAATTTCATTTTCCCTGCTTCCGGGAAGAAGTGTAATAATTGGTCGGTCAATTGTTAGCCCATAATTTCTGTAAAATAATTCCTTATCAAATCTTTTTGGTAATTCATCTAACAACGGATGTCCAACAAATTCAACTAGAATTCCTTTTTCTTGAAATATTTTTTCTTCAAAATGAAAAATGACAAACATTTTTGCAACCACTCTTTTGAGGACATTTATTCTTTTCGGTTTCCAAGCCCATAGTTGAGGAGCAATATAATATGCAACCTTGATATTTAATTTTTTTGCTTCATTCGCAATTTTAATATTGAAACCAGGATAATCAATTAATAAAACAATATCTGGTCTTCTATTAATTAATAAATTGATTATTTTTCTTTTAAGTAAAATAAATTTGTGAAGATGTCTTATAACTTCTGAAAACCCCATTAACGAAATTGTATCAATGTGTTGAATTAATTCCATCCCAGCGGTTTGCATATTATTTCCACCAACACCAAAAATATCCAAATGTGGATTTTGCGTTTTTAATTCTCGAACAACCTCAGCACCATGAATATCCCCAGATGCTTCGCCAGTAATTATCATGATTCGTTTCATGATATTACTACTTTAGTTTTATAAACATAATTAATAAAAATATAATTATAATTTGTAAAGTTCTTTTTTCTGATTCGATTCCTCTTTTTAAATCTGGCTCGCGATGAAATGAATGTGTTCCTTTATATTTAATTATTCTTGGAATTAATCTCGAAACGTGTTTACAATATTCATCGAATTCTGAACTAAAAGTTTTTTGTAAATATTCTTCTTCAATTGAAATAAATATTCTGTATTGAATTAGAAAAAATATTCCTGTAAAAATTGGCAGCCATGGCATCCACCAATTTGCAGCGTACATACTTCCAATGTAAATTAAAATATTTCCGAGATAAAGTGGATTACGAACGTGTCCAAAAGGCCCATCTGTAAAAAGATGAGTTCCACCAACTGGTCCAGTTGTTCGAGTTTCACTTCCAGCAACTGAAACTCCCCAAAGTCTAATGGATTCACCTATTATTATTAATATAATTCCGATTAAAATAGAAGTGAATGTTGGAGATGCGAGATAAATTCCTAAAAGAAAAAATGGAATCGGCACATAACTTCTAATAGAAAACCAATATTGTCGGTAATTCATATTTATTCAGAAATAAAAACATCGCGTCTTGCATGTAACGCTGTTTGTCGATGTTTTGGTTTACGAGTGATAATATTCTTCATTTGATTTTCAATATCTAAAAAGGATTGAAATGAATAATAAGTAATATTTTTAGATTCACAATATTTTAGTAAATCATCTTTAGCAAAAACAATATCGGCATAATGAGCGGGACACATATCCGATTTTCCATTTCCAATTAAAATAATAATTTGATCATCCGATGATTTTGTTAACATATGATTTCTTTTACAGTTTGCACATGAAGTACAATCAGAATCAGTGAACGGAAAATTTGGAATTAATCGGTTGTTAATTATTTCACAGCTGTTGGAATAATATGGAAGTGAAATTTTATATTTTTCCAAAATTTGTTTTATATAAAAAGACATTCCATCACTTAAAATTATTAATGGTACATTATTCTCTTTACAAAATGAATTAAATTTTACAAATGAACCGTCGATTGATTGTTTGCTTACAAAATCATTTAAATTATTTGGATTAATATTTACAAGGAGTTCAAAACTCTTATTCCAAAAATCGGTGGCTGTAATTTTATGATTTAACATTTCATTATACAACTCATTTACTTTTGTATAATCACTGTATTCACTAAATAAATTATCACATACATCGCCATTACTAATTGTTCCATCGAAATCAGTGAAAATTATATATTTCGAGTTCGGCTTCAATTTACTTTTGTTGTTTCCTTTTCAAACTTAACAGAAACAAGTTTCGAAACTCCATCTTCCTCCATTGTAATTCCGTACATCGCATTTGCGCATTCCATAGTTCGCTTGTTATGAGTTACAATTATAAATTGTGTATTCTCACTAAATTTTTTTATGATTTTAGAAAACCTATCAATATTTGCATCATCAAGTGGAGCATCGACTTCGTCTAAAATACAAAATGGACTTGGCTTCACTAAATAAATTGCAAATAAAAGTGCAATTGCTGTCAGCGTTTTTTCACCACCTGACAATAAATCAATTGAAGTTGGTCTCTTTCCTCTCGGTTTTGCTACAATTTCAATTTTGGCTTCTAAAGGATCGATATCTTTTTCTAATCGTAAATCGCATTCATCACCTTCATCAAATAACCCTTTAAAAGTTAAAATAAAATTATCTCTAATTACTTGGAAAGTTGATAAAAATTTCTGTTGAGCTGTTGTATTTATCTCATCAATTGTTTGCAATAATGTTTTTTCAGATTCCTGTAAATCATGATGCTGTGTAAATATAAAATCGAGTCGTTCTTTTTCAGAAGAGTATTCATCAAAAGCAGCAAAATTAATTGCTCCGAGAGATTTAATTTTTTCTTTCATCTCGGATATTTTTTTGCTTTCATCTTTAATGCTGTAATTATCATCCGATGGATATATTTTTATTTCTAATATCAACTCAAAATCTTCCTTTGCGCGCTCTCTAAGGTTTTCTGATTTTAATTTTAATTCTGCAATTTTTAGTTCTAATTCATACGAAAGAGTTAATGATGATTCATGAAGTCGTCTTTCATCTTTTAATGTTAATTCTACTTCATGCATTTTATTTCTTTTTGAAACGTATTGCTTATCAAGTTGCTTTTTTTCTTCTGCTACAATCATAAATTCTTCTTGTTGCAAAGTAAGTGCTGATTCAATTGTAATAAGCTGTTCATCTTTAAGTTGAATTTCTTTTATACCTTCAGTAATATCAATTTCTCTCTGGTTTAAAGTTAACTTTATTGTGTCCGAAGAAGATTTATTAAATTCTATTTCTCTTTGAACAGTTGTCAGTTTATTTTCAGCTTGAAGCAAAATTATTTTTGCATTTTCAACATTGCGATTCATCTCTGAAGCAATTACTTCTAATGAATCCAATTCACTTCGAACTGCACCGGCTTGTTGATCAACTTCGGATCTTTCTGATTCCAATTCTGTAATTTTTGGAATAATTATTTCATATTCTTTTTGAAGTTCTGAAATCTCAGAATTCTGTTTTTTTATTTCAGTAATATTCCTTTTTTGCGCCTCTTCAATTCTTTTTCTCTCATATTCTACTTGGGCTATTTTCATTTCCACAGAAGTCATTTTTAGTTCTGTTTCTTTTACAATTTCTCTAAGTTGCTTAAGATCGATTTGTTTTATTTCAGCTTCTCTTGAAGAAATTAATTGTTCAATTTTATGAATTTCTTTGTCAATACTTTTAACTTCCAAAAGAACTTCATCTAATTGATTCTTTTTGTCAATAAAACTTCCTTCATCTTTTCGTTGACTTCCTAATTTATAAAGTCCATTTTTTGTAATTACTTCACCATCGATTGTTACACATTGCGAAATATTTTGATTTGCTAATATTTTTTGTGCTTGTTCGATTGTCTCTACTATTAATGTATCTCCCAATAATAATTTTAATAACGAAAAATATTTTTCATTAACAGTTATCAACTCAATAGCATAATTAATCGCACCTTTTTCTGAAATGGATTTATTGTCAAATTTATTATTTGGGATTCTATCTAAACAAATAAAAGTAGCTTTCCCTTTTTTTTCTTTTTTCAAATATTCTCCGGCAGAAATTGCATCAGAAACTGAATCAACAATTAAATAACCAGCCATAGAGCCAATTGCGGTTTCAATTGCATGTCTGTATTTCGGTGAAGTTGAAATTGCATTTATAACGGTTGTTGGGATTTTATTATGCCAATCCGAATTGTGAAGTAAATGTCTTGATCCTTCAGAAAGTCCTTCATTATCCTCAATTAATTTTTGAAGAAATTCAGCTCTCGATCGAACTCTCTCTAACTTACCAACTAAATTTACATGTTGTTGTCTACTCTCAGAGATTTCAATCTGATATTTCTCAAATTTATTTTCACTTTGATTAAATGTTACTTGTTGCTCTGCAAATTGCTGTCGAAACTCTTTATCTTGAGATGTTAATTCTGCAATCAAATTACGGTTTGCAGTAATTGTATTTTCATAAGATTGATTTTCTTCTTCTGCAAGTTGAATTCTACCTTGCAAATTTTCAATTCTGGTTTTTAAACGTTCAAGTTCCTGACGTTTTAAAGATATTTTTTCAATCAATTTAATTACATTATTCTGCGCTGCATTTAATTCACTTCTTTTAACTTCAAGTTGTTTTGCAAAAACGTCATATTCGCTTTTTTTAATTTTATAACTATTTTCAGATTCTAATTTTTCATTTTCCAGAGTTGAAATTGAGTTTTGAATTGCTTCAAGAGTTATTTCTATTTTTGAAAGTTGCTCTGTTAATTCAACTTTATCTTTTTCATATCTTTTAATAGATGAATTAAGAAAAGTTTTTCTCTCAGTAGCAGAAAGCTGTTGTTTCTGAAGATTATTGAGGTGTTCTTGCAATCTTTGAATTTCTTCGGAAGAAAGTAAAGTTTTACTTTCCAATTGTGTCAACTCTCCCCTCATAACATCGAGCAATGCTTCTTGTTGAGATAAAGTTGAATCGATTTTATTTTTTTGAGTTAGAGTTCCTGAAAGTTCATTTTGGAGAGGTATAATTTTATTTTGGAAGGATGTAAATTCTCGTTGAATTACTTCTATTTCAATTTCGCGTAAAGATTTTGAAATTTCATTGTATTGTTCAGCTTTTTTCGCTTGTCTTTCTAATGAATTAACAGCTTTCTGAATTTCTTTTACAATATCATTAACTCTAACTAAATCGATTTGGGTTGTTTCAAGTTTTCTGATTGCTTCTTTTCTGCGCTGTTTATATTTAGTTACACCAGCTGCTTCTTCAAATAATCTTCTACGATCATCTGTTCGATCACTTAGAATTGTTTCAACCATTTTTAATTCAATAACAGAATATGCATCAGATCCCATTCCCGTATCCATAAATAAATCTCTGATATCTTTTAACCGACAAACTGTATCATTTAACAAATACTCACTATCGCCCGAACGATAAACTCTTCTTGTAATTTTAACTTCAGAATATTCAATTGGCAAAATCCCTTTTGTATTTTCAATAGTTAACGAAACATCTGCAAATGAGATTGGTTTTCTGTTTTTAGTTCCATTAAAAATAACATCTTCCATTTTATCACTTCTTAAAGTCGTAGGTTTTTGTTCCCCCAAAACCCAACGAATTGCATCAACTACGTTTGTTTTACCACATCCGTTTGGTCCAACGATCGCAGTTATTCCTGTATCAAATTTTAAATGAATTTTATTTGCAAACGACTTAAAGCCGACGATATCAATTTTGGAGAGATACATTTTTAATAATAAGGGTAAATATTAACTAAGAAGTGAGCAATTCTAATTGAAGTATTTACTATTTGTGGATTATAAAAATAAAATCCCGAGAGATAAACAATTGCAATAACAGAATACCATTGAAGAATTTTAATAATTGGCTTTTCACTTAAAATACTAATTGATCGAACTATTCTTACTTCATTCCATATTATCAAAAATATTATTATTGAGATCGTAATTACAACATAAATAGTTGAATCATAAAGTCGTGGCATAAATGTTGCTAAAATTAATAAATAAATTGTTGGTGTTCTAATCCAAGAATTAATTGTAAAATTTTTTATGAAGGATATTCGTGTTCGTAATAGTTTGTAAATAATAAAAGTGAAAATGGCGGACAAAAGCATGAGTAATATTATTTTAATCCAAATTGTCAAAAATAACTCAATTGGATTATTAAATGTAGAAATCCCAGAGAGTCGGCTGTCTATAGTTGCAACTCCAATGTGATAAAATTTATCAAAGATTTCTGTTCCGAGAAGATGACTAATTAAAGATGAAACAAGTATCGCCATTGGAAATGTAATTATAAAAAGAATTATTAATGAATGTGAGAGTGAAGTGAATTCTCCATTCAAGATATCATCTAAATAATTTTTAAGATGAAAGAGCGAGCGACTTAATTGAGTGTACATTCTCTGATTAACACTTAATAACCAAGCAACAGCAATTAAACCAATTACACTTAAGATTGTATAAAATAAAGTTGCGAATGTTGGAGAAGAACCTTTAGATAAATTTGTTTTTGGCTGTTTCGATAAAATATTTCTAATTATTTGTCCACCAATTTTCTCTTTTCTATCTGAGGTCAACAATCCCGACAAATTATATTTAAGAAATTTTTCAGATGATAATGTTGTTGGATATTCCATTTCATAATCCGAAAAACTTTTAAGAATAAAACTAGTCGACATTTTATTTAATTTATATATAACATCCTGTAAATTTTTTGCCTGATATTCCTCAGAATGTTTTGATAAATATCCATTATGATCATTCCATACCGCGGAAAAGCCAATTCCATAAAGTAAAAAAGGAGAACTATTTACTGATTTAAATCTATCTATTTCATTAATTAAACCAGCCGTATCTTTCTTAGAATAATTAACAAATATTGGCGTTCTCGAATTTAAACTATTGGCTTCGTTTCTATTTAATATCAATCCTACTTTATCTCCTGTTTCAACTGATATTCTATCCATTTGTTTTGCAATGATATTATTTTCAAATGTTATCCCGGACCCAATCATAAACATTGAAATATAATTTTGCAGATAGTTTATTTTATTATTGTGTTGAACAGTTCTAAATAATTCATCTTCAAATTGTTTTTGAGAAAAATATTTTGAAGGTATATCTGTTAATGGCAATGCGTGAAACAACAATAAACCATATCTATTACAAAGTGCAATCAGTTCATTAGAAGGAGTAACATATTCAGTTTGAATAGTATTGAACCCAACTTCCTTAATCCACTTGACATCCTCACTTAGTTGTTCATTTGTAATATCTAAATCTGAATTTTGTGATAATTGATGATAAGTTATTCCCTTTACAATTATCGGTTGGTTATTTAGAATAAAATTTTTACCAGCTATTTTAAATTCTTTTATACCAAATAAAATATTTAATTCATCATTAACAGTTAAAGAGTCGGTTTCGTAATTCAGCTTAAGCGAAAATGAATATCGAAATGGATAATTTAATTCCCATAATTTTGGATTGTTGACAATTACTTTGAACGAAATTATAGAATCTGCTAAAATAAAATTGACTTCTTCATCAAAAATAGGTTCGCTATTTAAAGAATCCTCAACTAACAATGAGAGTTGGGTTTTATTTTTTGTAATATTTTTTAATTTATTTATATGTATGCTAACTAACAATTCGGCTTTATCTTTTCTCAATGATTGAATTTTTATTACTGGATCGTCTAACCAAATTCCGGGAGTCTCTATAATTGCAATTTTTCTTGTTACACCATTAAAATTTTTAATGCTGTTGTACAAATCATGCTCAGGAATTGATTGCTCATTAAACTCATTAGAAATTATAAATTTAATTTTATTCGGCTTATTATTTAATAATAAATTAGTTGGAATCTCAATTATAGAGTTCGAATAATATCCTTCTGCAACTCCTATAAATTTTTCATTTATAAAAACATCGCATTGATAATTAACTCCTTGTAAGTCCAATGAATAACTATTTGAATTATTGAAGAAATAATTTATTTCTCTCTCATAAATAAATTTCCCTTTAACATGATTCGATGAAGGAAGTTTTATTTCTTTTGAATCCCCATTTATAGAAGTTACTTTCCAAATTCCTGAAAGACTAATTTCATTTCGTGACTTTTTTATAACGCTTGATTTTTCTTCTGTAAAAACATTCACAAATAGCAAAAAAACCAGTATTAATAAATTATTTAGTCTGTACAGATTTTTCATTATTAATTAATATAACTAGGGTTTTTCTGAATTAAAACGGATAAAACTTAAAAACTCTGAATTATCGAAATAAAAGAATTAACTTTCAAAGATGCTCCACCAACCAAAAAGCCGTCAATATTTTCTTGTTCAGATAATTCTTTTGCATTTTCAGGCTTTACACTTCCACCATATAAAATTGAAATTGATTCTGAAACATTAATATTAGATTTAATAGTTAATAGTTTGCGAATAAATAAATGAACTTCTTCCGCCTGTTTCGATGTTGCATTTTTCCCCGTTCCGATTGCCCAAACTGGTTCGTATGCAATTACAATTTTTAGCAAATCTTCATTCGACATATTTTCAATAACACCATTTATTTGCTCTTTAATTACTTCATTTGTCTCATCAGCTTCTCTTTGCTCGAGTGTTTCGCCAACGCAAATTATTGGAGTAAGTTTATGTTCTAAAATTTTTATTGCTTTTTTATTTATAAGTGAATCTGTTTCTTTAAAATACATTCTTCTTTCTGAATGTCCGACTATTATAAATTGGCATTTCAATTCTTTCAACATTGAAATTGAAACTTCGCCAGTGAATGCACCATTTTCGTTTACAGATACATCTTGCGCTCCCAATGCGATTGTTGAATTTTGTAAAAGTTGAGAAGCCGTATTTAATGAAGTAAAAGGGGGGCAAATACAAACTTGCATCAAGTGATTTATATTTTGTAAACTGGAATTTTCAATTAAATTTTCAAAAAAGTTTTTTGTTTCTTCAATTCCGGAATTCATTTTCCAATTTCCAACTACAAGTTTAGTTCTCACTTATTTAATTTACTTTCTAATATTTTATTTACAATTTTTGGATTAGCTTTTCCTCTCGTTGCTTTCATAACTTCTCCAACAAAAAATCCAATCAACTGAACTTTTCCTTCTCGATATCTATTTGTCTCATCTGGATTTTGTTCGATAATTTTTACTACAATATTTTCAATTTCTGTTTCATCGGAAAGCTGAGTTAATCCTTTTTTTGAAATTATTTCTTTTGGCATTTCTCCTGACTGCAGCATTTCTGTAAAAATATCTTTTGCAATTTTACCGCTTATCAATCCTGTTGAAATATTATTTATCAACTCTGCAAGATGTTTCTGAGTAACTTTTATTTCGCCAATTTTAACATGTTCATCTTTCATAACTCGCAACAAATCGGTCATAATCCAATTGCTTGTAAGTTTATAATTTTCAACATTTTTATCCTGAAGCAAATTAACAGAATTCTCAAAATAATCAGCAGTTTCTCTTTCGGAAGTTAATATTTCGGCATCATAATTTGGCAATGAAAAGTCTTTTATAAATCGACTCAACTTTGCAACTGGAAGTTCTGGCATTGTCTTCTCAATGTTATTCTTCCAAATTTCATCAACTAATACAGGGACTAAATCGGGATCGGGAAAATATCGGTAATCGTGAGCATCTTCTTTACTTCGCATTGGAAGTGCAATATTTTTATTTGCATCCCATAATAATGTTTGGTGAATTACTTTTTCCCCTTTTTCTACAAGTTCAATTTGTCTGTTGATTTCGAATTCCAATGCTCGTTCAACATTTCTAAAGGAGTTCATATTCTTAACTTCAGTTTTCGTACCGAATTTTGATTCACCTTTTTTTCTTACAGAAACATTTGCATCGCACCTCAAACTTCCTTCTTCCATATTCCCATTGCAAATTCCAAGATAAGTTACAATTTGTTTTATGAGTGTTAAATATTTGAATGCTTCCTTCGACGAACAAAAATCCGGATCACTTACTATTTCAATTAAAGGAACTCCGCATCGGTTTACATCAACTAAAGTATCAACATCAAGATCGTGAATTGATTTGCCAGCATCTTCTTCCATGTGAATTCTTGTAATTCCAATTCGTTTTGATATTCCATTTTCTAATTCAATATCAAGATATCCATTTTCACAGATTGGATTTTCATATTGAGAAATCTGATATCCTTTTGGTAAGTCGGGATAGAAATAATTTTTCCTTGCGAAAACAAAACGATTAGAAATTTTACAATTAGTTGCGAGACCCATTAAAATTGCAAAATCCACAACTTGTTTATTTAAAACTGGAAGGACCCCCGGCATTCCCAAACAAATGGTACAGACATTGCTGTTTGGAGTTGAACCGAAAGTAGTTGGACAAGAACAGAATGCTTTTGTTTTTGTTAAAAGCTGAGCATGAACTTCAAGACCAATAACCGGTTCGTAATTCTCTAAACTCATGCGGCTAATACTTTTGTAACTTTTTCTGCAGCATCAGTTAAATTATGTGCTATTTCAAATTTCAATCCTGAGTTTTGTAAAATTTTTGATGCGATATCGGCATTTGTTCCGGCAAGTCGAACAACGATTGGTATATTTATTTTTACAATCTTTGCAGCTTCAACAATCCCGGTTGCAACTCTGTCACAACGAACAATTCCACCAAAAATATTTATAAGAATTGCCTTCACGCTTTTATCTGCAAGAATTATTTTAAATCCACTGGAAACAGTTTGGGCATTCGCACCTCCTCCAACATCCAAAAAGTTTGCAGGTTCGCCACCAGCAAGTTTAATAATATCCATTGTAGCCATTGCTAATCCCGCACCATTTACCATACAACCAACATTTCCATCGAGCTTTATATAATTCAAATTAGATTTTGATGCTTCAATTTCCAGTGGCTCTTCTTCATCTAAATCTCGAAGAGCTAAAATTTCAGGATGTCTGTTTAGAGCATTATCATCAAAATTCATTTTTGCATCGAGTGCAATAATATTTTTTTCTTTCGTCAGAACTAATGGATTAATTTCAAAAAGTGTAGCATCGGTATCTTGATAAGCTTCATAAAGTGATAATAAAAATTTCACACAATTTTTAAATGCGTCTCCTTCAAGTCCAAGTGCGAATGCAAGTTTACGCGCTTGAAATGGTTTCATACCAACAGACGAGCTAATATGTTCTTTAATAATTTTGTCGGGATTTTCGGCAGCAACTTTTTCAATTTCCATCCCACCTTCAGTTGATACCATTACAACATTTTCCGAACAAGAACGATCAAGTGTAATTCCAACATAAAATTCTTTCTCAATATTCAAACCTTGTTCGATTAAAATTCTTTTTACTTTTCTTCCTTCCGGACCAGTTTGATGAGTTATTAATTGCATACCTAAAATATTTTGAGAATGAGTTTTAACTTCATCAATCGATTTTGCAATTTTTACTCCTCCCCCTTTTCCTCTTCCACCGGCATGTATTTGAGCTTTAACAACCCAAACATTTCCTTGAATTAATTTTGCAGCATCAACTGCTTCATCAACTGTGAATGAAACTTTCCCTTTTGGAATTGCGACTTTATATTTTGCGAGAATTTCTTTTGCTTGATATTCGTGAATTTTCATTTATTTTTTTGTTTTTATAAATTTATTTTAATTCTTTTGCATTAATAAAATTGAATTGTTATTTAATCCTAGAATTTAATATTTTATCAGATACAAATTGATGGTATTGTTCAAAATTTTTCTTAAATCTATTTACAAGCTCAATCGCTTTTTGGTCGTACTCATTTGGATTTTTCCAAGTATTTCTTGGATTTAATATTTCAGAAGGAACATCGGGACAACTAACCAGATAATTCAAACCAAAAAATTTATCTTCCTCGGTATTAATATTTTGTAATTTCCCTTCAAGTGCAGAATTTACCATTGCACGAGTGTATGCAATTTTAATTCTCGAACCAATTCCAAAAGGGCCACCACTCCAACCGGTGTTTACTAACCAAACATTTACATTATGCTTATCCATTTTTTCACCCAACATTGTTGCATAAACAGTTGGATGTAATGGCATAAACGGCGCTCCAAAACATGTACTAAAAGTTACTTGCGGCTCGTTGCCAACTCCTTTTTCAGTCCCTGCAACTTTCGCTGTATATCCCGAAAGGAAATGATACATAGCTTGATCTTTAGTTAATTTCGAAATCGGCGGCATCACTCCAAATGCATCGCAAGTTAGCATCACAATATTTTTTGGATGAGTCCCAATTCCACTTGGCTCATGGTTTGGAATAAATGTAAGTGGATATCCAGCTCGTGTATTTTCTGTTAGTGAAGAATCGTTCAAATCAATTTCATTAGTTATTGGATTCATCACAACATTTTCAAGTACAGTACCAAACATTTTTGTTGTCTGAAATATTTCCGGTTCTGCTTTTTCTGAAAGTCGAATTACTTTTGCGTAACATCCCCCTTCAAAATTAAAAATTCCATTTTCACTCCAACCATGCTCATCATCGCCAATTAATTTTCTGTTTGGATCGGCAGATAAAGTTGTTTTACCAGTTCCGGATAATCCGAAGAAAATAGCAGAGTCATTATTTTTTCCCGAGTTTGCAGAACAGTGCATTGGAAAAACATTTTTTTCCGGGAGTAGATAATTTAAAATTGTGAATACCGATTTTTTAATTTCACCTGCGTAATTTGTTCCACCAATAATTACAATTTTTTTTGCAAAATTAATTAATATAAATACTTCGGAATTTGTCCCATCAGTTTCAGGTGTTGCAATACAACCTGGAACATCTATTATAGTAAATGTCTCATTCGAAGTGTGAAGTGTCGGCGAATCTGGCAGAATCAATAAATCCTGCGCAAATAAACTGTGCCATGCAAATTCAGTTATAACTCTAACTGGCAATCTATAATTTTCATCTGCTCCGCCATATAAATTCTGGATAAATAAATCTTTTCCATATAAATATTTTGTAATTCTATTAAATAAAATATTAAATTTTTCTTCAGAGATTGGACAATTTACTTTTCCCCAATTAATTTTATCTTCACAAGAAGCTTCTTTTACAATAAATTTATCGTTTGGCGATCTTCCTGTATGCTGGCCAGTAGTTACAACAATTGCACCATCTTTAGATTTACTTCCCTCTTTTCTTTTAATTATTTCATCATATAATGCTTCAACTGAAAGATCCCAGTAAACATTTCCAATGTTGCTTAAACCTAATTCACTTAATATATTATTTTTGTTTATCTCGTTTGGCATTGATATTTTCCTAAAAATTATTTTATTTTTTCTGAAATTGTTTTTGCTTGTGTGAAAAGTAACAGATAATCTTTTCCACCAGCTTTTGAATCAGTTCCGGACATATTAAATCCACCAAACGGATGAACACCTACAAAAGCGCCAGTAATTTTTCTATTAATATAAAAATTACCAACATGAAATTCATTTTTAGCTTTTTCAATTTTTTTACGATCATTTGTCCAAACACCACCAGTCAATCCATATTCTGTATTGTTGGCGATTGTTAATGCATCATCAAAATTTTTTGCTTTAATTATTGCAAGTACCGGTCCAAAAATTTCTTCTTGTGCAATCGTTGCTTTTGGAGAAACATTTCCAATAACTGTTGGTTGGATAAAAAAACCTTCTTCACCAATTTGAGATCCGCCCGTTAATAATTCTCCACCTTCTTCAATTCCTTTTTGGATGTATGAAAGAATTTTATTCATCGAACTTTTATTTATAACAGGTCCCATGTTTGAATTTTTTTCAGAAGGATTTCCAACTGAAATCTTTTTTGTTTTTTCCACAACTAGATTTACAAATTTATTATAAACTTTTTCATGTACAATTGCTCGCGAAGCAGCAGAACATTTTTGGCCTTGATATCCAAATGCTGAAGTTACTGTTGCTTGTGCTGCTGCATCAAGATCAGTTTTATCGTCAATCACAATTGAATCTTTTCCTCCCATTTCAGCGACAACACGCTTCAACCATTTTTGGCTAGGATGTACAACTGCAGCAAGTTCATTAATTCTAACACCAACATCTCGCGAACCTGTGAAAGAAATAAATCTTGTTTGTGGATGTTTTACCATTTCCTCGCCAACACTTCCGCCGGGACCGGTTATAAAATTAATTACGCCATCCGGCAAACCAATTTCCTTCAATAATGCAAAAAATTTCCAACCCGTATACATTGAATCACTCGATGGCTTTATTACAACAGTATTCCCGGAAACAATTGCTGCGGTTGACATTCCAACTAAAATTGCAAGTGCAAAATTCCATGGTGGAACTATGATGCCAACACCAAGTGGAAAATATTTTAATTCATTTTTTTCTGTCGCAATTTTTGTAAGCGGTTGTGGTTTACTAAGTCGCAACATTTCTCTCGCATAAAATTCCATAAAGTCAATTGCTTCTGCTGTATCACCATCTGCTTCTGCCCATGTTTTGCCAACTTCATAAACTAACGCTGCGTTAAATTCGAATTTTCTTTTTCTGATTAATGATGCAGCTTTTATTAAAAATGAAACTCTTTTTTCAACAGAAACATTTTTCCAACTTTCAAATGTTTTAGCTGCAGTTTCAATTGCTGCTGTTCCATGTTCAACTTTTCCTTTTTGGAAAATACCAATTACTTCTTTTGGCAAGGAAGGATTGATTGAAATTATTTTTTCATCCAATCGAATTTCATTTCCACCAATTACAAGTGGATACTCATGGCCAAGTTCTTTTTTAATTTTTAATAATGCTTTCTCCATCGCTTCTTTATTTTTCGAAGTGGAGAAATTTGTAAATGGTTCGTTTTTAAATTTAGATAATTTCATTTTATTTATTAATTAATGATTCCATAATTACATCGTGAATTTTTGGTCTAATTATTCCGATTTTTTTATTTTCTCTTGTTGGATAAACTCGATTTGTTAATAAAACTACAATTAAATTTTTTGTTGGATCTACTGCAACTGAAGTTCCTGTAAATCCTGTATGTATAAATGAGTTTGATGAAAAATATTTTCCTGAAAATGATCCTGTTGAACTTCTTGTATCCCAACCAATTGCGCGTGTACTTGAAGTTGATTGTCGTGTAGTAAATTCTTTAACAATTTTTGATTGAAGATATTCTCTTCCGCCATAACTTCCATTATTCAGCAACATTTGTAAAATAATTGCGAGATTTTTTGTTGTAGAAAATAATCCAGCATGTCCCGAAACGCCACCAAGTACTGCTGCATTCTCGTCGTGAACTCTTCCATGAACTGCTTTATTATCTTTTAGCCAATGCGTATCAATTTCTGTTGGCGCAATCCTTTCCAAATACTGAGCTTTGGGATTATAAAAAGTAGAATGCATTCCTAGCGGATCGAAAAATTCTTTTTCAACAAATTTATCCAATGTAGTTTTAGAAACCTTCTCAATTATTTTTCCAACTGTTATTATTCCGAGATCGCTATAAATAGTTGAGTCACCTGTTTTGTAAATTAATTGAGAAGCATATAAGCTGTCGAGCATTATTTTTTCATCTTTTGTAAAGTCGTAGAATTTTCTCCATGCTGGCAAACCACTATTATGTACCATCAAATTATAAATTGTAATATTAGATTTTCCATTTTTACCAAATTCGGGAATATATTTTACAACAAGTTCATCCAACGATATTTTTTTATCACCAACTAATTTCATAACTGCAGATGTTAATGCAATAACTTTTGTAACTGAAGCTAAATCGTAAATTGAATTTGCATTCACAAGTTGCGAATTCAAACTATAATCGTACAAACCATACCCTTTATTGTGAACTATTGCACCATCTTTTGCAACTAAAAGCACACCACCTGGAAATGAACTATCAACAATTGCGCTATTTATAATTTCATCAACTTTGTGGAATTTTTGGGAATCAAATCCGACTTCTTCAACAATTCCATCTCGCAAAATAGTTGCAGGATATTCAACACCTTCACCAAATTTATAATTCGCTGGAATTGTAATTGGCAATTTTCCTGCCGCAGGAACTTCTGCAAAAATAACTTCAGCAGTTGCACGAATTGCACTTTCCGATGGACTGTAACTACAAATATAATTTTGCGCTGTTGGAAATTCCGAAATAAGATAAGGATTGCCGAAAGAAATAATTATTACATTTTTATTTTGTGCGAGAATTGAGTTTATAATATTCTGATGTTCTTTTTTAAGAAATCCGGTCATCGCCGCAGATCGAATAAAATAATGGCATTGAATAATTACCAAATCATTTTTATTCGACTTGTTTAATATTTCTTCGTAATCCATTTGATTGCTTCTTATGTCGAGTCGTTCGAAAGAAATTTTTGAGTTCAACCGATTTTGCAATTCGGAATGAAAATCTTTTCCAACAGCCGGTTCTTCAGAATCTGAAATTACAAGATCTAATATTTTGCCTTCAAACTTTTTTGATAAAGGGAGTAATTTATTTTTATTTCCAAGAACTGTAATTGACTTCCGCCCAATTTTAAGTGCTAAAAGTTTATGTTCGAGAGATCCGACAACATCAAAAAGTTTATCAACATCAGTTAACCTGTTTGCATTTAATCCTAATTTCTTTTTTTCATTCAATAATTTTCTGACAGAATGATTAATTCTTTCTTCAGGAATTTCTCCACGCTTAACTGCATTTACGACCGAACGAATTGCAAGTAGTTCACTTGGTGGCATTAATAAAATATCATTCCCAGCTTTAATCGCCAAAATTGCTGCTTCGCCAACTCCATATTTTTTTGTAACACCTTTCATATCGAGTGCATCTGTTACAATCAATCCTTTAAAACCAAGTTCATTTTGCAAAAGATTTGTTGTTACTTGCGGAGATAATGTTGCAGGAATTCCTGAAACACCATCGTATGCAGGAATCGAAATATGACTTACCATCATTGATCGAACTCCGGCTTCAATACTTGCTTTAAATGGAATTAATTCTAAAGTATCAAACCGTGATTTTGGAAAATTTAAAGTTGGCAAATCTAAATGCGAATCAATTTGAGTATCACCATGTCCCGGAAAATGTTTTGCAGTTGCAATCACTCCACCATCTTGTGTGCCACGAATAAATGCAGATGAAAGTTTACTTACGATGAAAGGATTATCTCCAAACGAGCGGGTATTAATTACAGGATTCATGGAATTATTATTTACATCGACGACCGGTGCATAATTTTGATGAATGCCAATTGCGCGAGCTTCTTTTGCAATTGCAAATCCCATTTCGTATGCAAGTGAACTATCGCCAGTTGCACCAACTGACATTGCTCTCGGAAACATTGTTGAATTTCGAACTCGCATTGCAATTCCCCATTCATAATCTCCGGCAATTAAAAGTGGAACTTTTGAAATTTTCTGAAGTTTATTAATTTGAATTGCATATTCATAAACATCTCCGATTGAAAAAATAAATCCGCCCAATTTTTGTTTTGTAACAAGCTCTTCCATTTTATTCCATTGGTCGGATTCTCGCGAATAATAATTACTTCCTGTCCAAACAAAAACCAATTGAGAAACTTTTTCTTCAAGAGACAAATTAGAAAGCGTTTTTTCAACCCAATCAACAGCAACAATTGGTTTTGGCTTTTCTACTTTATTTATTTTTTTAATTTGAACTAAAGGTTCAGTTAATTCTTTTGTATTAGATGCGCAACCTTCATTAATAAACAATCCGCTAAAAATCAGCACCGTAATTAAACTTTTCATCATATTTTATTTATTTTTTTCAAGGCAATTTGCAATGCACCAATCGAAGGGGATAAAGGTCCCTTTATTATTTTGAATTTGAATTTTGAGTTAATAAGTGCTCTGTTTAATTTGTTTTTAAAATAGTTTGAAGCTTCAACCAATCCACCAAAACAGGCAATTGGAATGGGTTTCTTGTTACGACTTGATATAAAATTACTGAAATCTCCCATTTTAACCAAAGTTTCTACCATCAATAATAATTCATTTATAGAAAGTTGAATAATTTTTTTTGATTCCAAATCTCCTTTTTCTGAAGCTTGAATTACAATTGGTGCTAACTTTGACAATTCGAAATGATTCTTATAAATTTTATTTATTATTTTTGTTTGAGAAGTAAATCCGAATTTTTTTGCAGCTAAATTTTTAAGTAATGTTGATGAATTTCTTCCGTCAAACGAACGTGAAATTAAATTAATTGCCAATCTGCCAATAAAGTATCCGCAACCTTCGTCGCCAATAATTCTTCCCCAACCGCCAACTCTGTGAAATTTTCCATTAACATCTCTTCCAAAAACAATTGAACCAGTTCCTGCAATTATAATTATTCCGGCACTATTTCCAAAAGCTCCTTCAAGTGCAATTATAGCATCGCTTATTACTTGTAAATTTTCTATTTTAATTTTTTCTTTTTTGGCTTGTAAAATTATTGCTTTATAAAATCTTTTTTGGTCTGAAGTTCTTCCGGCGCCAGTTGAACCAATAACTAAACTTTTAATTGTGTAAGAATTTATTTTCCTTTTAGAAAAACTTTTTTTTAATAATTGAATTACTCTCTTCGCAGCAAGTTCTTCACCAATAATTTGGAAATTAATCGGCAATCCATTTTCGGTTGAAAGAATTTTACTAGCTTCATTTGAAATAACAGCTTTTGTAGATGTGCTTCCGCCATCAATTCCAATAACATAATTTGTATGCAAGCTATTATTTTTCATTTTTGATTTGTAAATATACAGAGTTTTTTCTCTAACTTGGGGATGCGCATTAATTTTAATAACTTGCATAAAATATAATAAACGAGGTTAAAAATGAATTATAATTTATTAAAAGGTAAAAGAGGTATTATAACTGGCGCTCTCGACGAAAGATCGCTTGCGTGGAAAATTGCGAAACGTGCTCACGATGAAGGTGCTATTTTTACTTTATCGAATGCACCAGTTGCACTTCGGATGGGATCACTTCAAAAATTAGCTTCAACAATTAATACTGAAGTAATTCCTGCTGATGCAACTTCTGTTGTCGAAATTGAAGAGCTTTACAAAAAATCAATTGAACTGCTCGGTGGTAAAATTGATTTTATACTTCACTCAATTGGAATGTCGCCTAATGTTCGAAAACAAATTCCATATACAGAAATGAATTATGATTTTTTCCAAAAAACTTTGGATATTTCTGGATCATCACTTCATAAAATGTTAAGTGTTGCATATAAAATGGATGCAATTAATGAGTGGGGTTCGGTTGTCTCGTTATCTTACATTGCCGCGCAACGTGTATTTCCTTTTTATGGTGATATGGCTGATGCAAAAGCATTATTGGAATCGATCACAAGAAGTTTTGGTTACCATTATGGAAAATTCAGAAAAGTAAGAATTAATACAATTTCACAATCGGCAACTCCAACAACTGCCGGAACTGGAATAAAAGGATTTGATGATTTCTACAAATATTCAGACCAAATTGCTCCGTTGGGAAATGCTTCTGCAGATTCTTGCGCAGATTATTGCATTACACTTTTTTCAGATTTAACAAAAATGGTAACAATGCAAAATCTTTATCACGATGGTGGTTATTCAACAACTGGTGTGAGTACTGATTTAATAAAATAAAAAAGGCGTTCAATCGAACGCCTTTAATTTTTAGATATTAATAATTTTTTACCTTCTTCTATCGCCCATAATTCTTAGCAACATCAAAAATAAATTAATAAAGTTCAGATATAAAACTAATGCTCCCATAATTGCACCTTTTTGTGCGACCGATCCATCTTCCATCATTACATAAGACATTGCTTTCATTTTTTGTGTGTTGTATGCTGTTAATCCGGTGAAAATAATTACACCAACAATTGCAATTGTCATATTTAAGGCTTCACTTGCAATGAACATATTTATTATTGATGCAATAATTATTCCAACTAAACCCATGCCTAAATAACTTCCAACTCCATCTAAATTTTTCTTTGTGACATAACCATACAAACTCATTGCGCCAAACATTCCAGAGCAAATTATAAATGTATTCATAACCGATTCGCCAGTGTAAATTAAAAATATTGGTGCGAGTGTTATTCCATTTAGTGTTGAATAAAGTAAAAATAATAAAATGGAAGTTTCTGCTTTCATTGTTTCTATTCTTGCAGTCAGATAAACTACAAGTCCAATTTCAGCAAAAAGTAAAACCCAAATTCCCCATCGAGTTGATAATATTAACTCGAGCAAAACTTCATTCGTGAGTGTGAAGTAAGAAAATCCAGCTGTAATTAAAAGTGCTATGGACATCCATGAATAAACTTTTGTTAAAAAAGCTTGCTGAACTTTTGCAATATCCTGTTCTAATGTTTCTGTTTTTATTTGGTATGACATATATTCTCCTTATTTTAAATATAATTAATTTTTAAGATAATGTAAATAAGTTTAAACTATTTTTTGGGACTTCTGTTACAACCATTGCAACTTGGTAATAATTATTGACTGCGCCGATTAATTTTGTTTTAACGTAAAATGTTCTAGTAAATATTTCATAAGCCAGAAACTCATGGTTTGGGACATTGAATTCGTCAAATAAAATTATATCTCCAACTTGTATAAATGGTGAAATCATTGATAATGCATAAAGAGTTGACGAAAATAAATCCGCATCGCAATGAATTATTTTTTTCTTTTCACTTTTAAGTTTATGATTTGTAATAAAATCCGGAACTGTTTTCTGAAATAATCCTTTTACAAACTCCGCACGCAAATCGTTTATTTTCGGAATTGGCGCAGACATTTCCCCTTTATCATAAGTAAATCCCCAATCCTCCGGCAACCCTTCGAAAGTGTCAAATCCATAAAATTTTGAACTTGGATTTGAATTTGAATTTACCCACCATTTAAAAGAACTCCCGTCACTTACACCAAACTCGATGTAATCAATTGCTTCGGTTGATAAATTATTTTTTGCAACTATATTTTCATACAGTTTGTATCTTTTTAAATAATCTCTTTTGAAAGTAAAATAATCGTTAAAGATTACATCTTTGCTTTGTTCAGAAATCCATTTTGTTAAACTTAAAACATTTGAGAAAAAAAGAGATGGGCTTCTTAAAAATCCTAAAAATAAATTAGGTCGAATTAAAAAAATAACATTTTTTAATAATGCAATTGATTTAAGAAGTAGGTTTTTCACTTATTAAGTATAAGAATAAAATAATATAAAAATATTATTTTTTCTTGAATTCTATTTGTCCTTCCCCCTTCATATTAACTTCAATAATATCCCCATCTGTAAATGTTCCGTCAAGAACTTTTTCAGAAAGTTTATTTGTAATATGTTTTTGAATTATTCTTTTTAATGGTCGAGCACCAAATTGTGGATCATATCCTAAAATACCGAGCCATTCTTTTACGTCATTTGAAATAGTTAACTTCAACCCTTTTTCTTTTAAGTTTTTTTCTAAAAGATTAAGTTGAAGTTCTACAATTTTTTGAATATTTCCGGAAGTGAGTGGTTTAAATAAAATTATTTCATCTACTCTGTTTATAAACTCTGGTTTAACTGTTTGTCGCATTAAATCGAATAATTGCGCTCGCAACTCCGACATAATTTCATCCCAGCCATCTTCATTTTCAAGTTCACTTATTTTTTCTTGAATAAGTTGCGATCCCAAATTAGATGTCATTATCACAATCGTATTTCTGAAATTAACAGTTCTTCCTTTGGAATCAGTTAATCTACCTTCATCGAGAAGTTGTAATAGTAAATTAAAAACTTCCGGATGCGCTTTTTCAATTTCATCGA
>SXSI01000049.1 GCA_005792285.1 Bacteroidota bacterium | reverse complement strand
TCGCGAGTTCGAGTCTCGTCGGCCCCGCATAGAATTAGGAGATTTTTAATCATTGTAAACTTAAACAGCGAAGTGTGCACAATACTGTGTACAAAAAATTAGATTTTAATTTATTTTAATTCCTTGTAATTAACCTTCTTCTGTTGTAAAATATTGAAATTTCAATGAAAGGAAATACAATGAATCAAATTATTTTAAACAAATATTTTTTTCTTATTTATATCTTCTCTGTTTTTCTAAATGCCTCAACCCCTCCGGTCGATTCAATAAAAATAAATAAATGGAAATCGCAAATATCAATCGGAGTTAATAATAATTCTAAATTAGCTCAAGAAATTGTTGATATGATGTTCAGCTTTTCGGAACTCGGCTTTCAGGAAGTTGAAGGTTCAAAATATCTTACAGGTATTTTAGAAAAAAATGGATTTAAAATTGAGCATGGCGTTTCGGGTATTCCAACTGCGTGGATGGCTCGTTGGGGATCTGGCAAACCTGTAATCGCACTCGGCAGCGATATTGATTGTATTCCAAAAGCTTCACAAAAACCTGGAGTTGCATATAAAGATCCAATTGTTGAAGATGCACCGGGACATGGCGAAGGACATAATTCCGGACAGGCAGTTATTATTATTGCCGCACTCGAAATGAAAAAAATTATGGAACGTGAAAAACTTTCTGGCACTTTAGTTATTTGGCCGGGAGTTGCTGAAGAACTTGTCGGAACAAAAGCTTGGTATATTCGTGACGGATATTTTAAAAATGTTGATGCTTGTATTTTTACTCACGTTGGAAATAATTTAGGTACAAGTTACGGCGATGGTGGCGGTAATGGATTAGTTTCTGTTGAATTTTATTTTGAAGGAAGCGCTGCACATTCTGCTGGCGCACCGTGGCGCGGAAAAAGTGCACTCGATGCAGTTGAACTTATGAATATCTCTTGGAATTATAAACGTGAACATTTAAAACCAACTCAACGATCTCATTATGTAATTACTGATGGCGGCGATCAACCAAATGTTGTTCCATCGAAAGCGAGTGTCTGGTATTATTTGCGCGAAAGAAATTACGAAGATATTAAATCGATGTATGATGAGGCAATAAAATATTCAGAATCAGTTGCAGCAATTACAGGTACAACTGTAAAACATAGATTACTTGGTACAGCATGGCCGGGACATTTCAATAAAGTTCTTGCACAAACTATGCACAATAATATTCAAAATGTTGGTTTGCCGAAATGGAGTGAAGCTGATCAACAACTTGCGCGCGCAACTCAAAAACTTGTCAATGCTCCGAAAATAGATCAACTTGGAAAAATAATTGATGGTCTTGAAACTAAACTCGATACATTATCCGGTTCGGTTCAATTTTCCTGGGGGGGCGGTTCGGACGATATCGCAGATATCGGTTGGAATGTCCCAACAATTGTCTTGAGATTTCCATCAAATATTCCCGGACTTCCGGGACATCATTGGTCGAATGCAATTTCAATGGCAACACCAATTGCACATAAAGGAGCAGTTTACGGTGCTAAAGCGCTTGCACATACTTTAGTTGATTTATTTACTCAACCAAAAATTTTAGATGATTCGTGGGATTATTTTAAAAATGTTCAGACAAAAGAGACAAAGTATACTCCATTTGTAGATGCAAAAACTGCACCGGCAATTCATTTGAATTCAAAAATTATGGAGAAGTTTAAACCAGAATTGAAAAAATATTATTACGATCCTTCAAAGTATGATACTTATTTAGATCAACTTGGAATTAAATATCCGACTTTAGAAAAGAAATAATTATTCCTCAGATTTCATTTGAGGAAAGAAGATCACATCGCGAATCGATTCAGCACCGGTTAGTAACATAACTAATCGGTCTATTCCAATTCCGAGTCCCGCAGTCGGCGGCATTCCATATTCAAGCGCCCGTAAATAATCTTCATCAATTTGATGCGCTTCAACATCCCCTTGCAATCGTAATTTTTTCTGATCTTCAAATCTTGCTCGCTGATCGAGCGGATCATTTAATTCAGAAAATGCATTGCACAATTCCTGTCCATTAATAAATCCTTCGAATCTTTCTGTTAATCCATTTTCGGTACGATGTTTTTTTGCAAGTGGCGAGAGCTCAATAGGATAATCTGTAATAAAAGTTGGTTGAATTAAATGTGGCTGAACTTTTTGCGAAAAAATTTCATCAATAATTCCACCACGAGACATTGGAGGAACAATATCAATATTTAATTTTTTAGCAACCTTCTGAATTTCGTCGAGAGATAAATTTTGAATACCAATTCCAGTAAATTCTTTTATACTTTCGAACATTGAAATTCTTTTCCAATTTGGAGCGAAATTAATTTCAGTTCCACTAATTGTTACTTTGTTAGAATTATTTACTTTATTCAGAATGAAACGCAACATCTCTTCCACGAATTCCATCATCCAAATATAATCTTTGTATGCAACGTAAACTTCGAGCATTGTAAATTCAGGATTATGATGACGATCCATTCCTTCATTTCTAAAATCTTTTGAAATTTCATAAACTGCATCAAATCCACCAACGATTAATCTTTTTAAATACAACTCATCTGCAATACGCAAATACAATTTCACATCAAGTGTATTGTGATGTGTTGAAAATGGACGAGCTGAAGCACCGCCATACAAAGGTTGCAAAATTGGAGTTTCAACTTCAATACAATTTTTCGAATCCAAATACTCTCTCAGGGCTGTAACAATTTGAGTTCGTTTTAAAAATGTTTCCTTGACTTTTGGATTTACAACTAGATCAACATACCTCTGGCGGTAACGCAATTCTTTATCCGAGAATGGATCGAAAATAATTTTATTTCCCGCCTCATCAATTTTTTCTTTTACAACAGGTAATGGTCTTAAAGATTTCGAAAGTAAAGTATATTTTGTAAGATGAATTGAAACTTCACCGGTTTTCGTTTTGAAAAGATATCCTTCCGCACCAATTATATCGCCAATATCTAAAAGATGATAATCATCAAACGAGTCACCAATTTCATCTTTTTTTAAATAAATTTGAATCTTCCCTTTTGAATCCAAAATATGGCTGAATAAAGTTTTTCCCATTTTGCGGACAGAAACAATTCTTCCAGCAATTGCAACATTTTGTTTTGGCTGATCATCTTTGTAAGAAGAAATAATATCTTGCGAAAAATGAGTTCGTTCAAAATTATATGGATATGGATTTATCCCTTTCGCGAGAAGTTCATCGAGCTCTTCGCGTCTTCGTTTCATTAATGAATTTAAATCATCTAAACCTGCTTCAATCGTCATTTCTATTTTTTTTAATAAACATTTTTTTTAGATGTCGCATTTCTGGATTTGTAAGATATCGCCATCCACCCCGCGGTATACCTTTAGGTGTAATTCCACCGTAAGAAACGCGGTCGAGTTTTTCAACATCGTAACCTAATATTTCTAACATTTTACGAATTTGTCTATTTCTTCCTTCGTGAATTGTAATCGCAAATTGCCTATTATGAGTTTTAGGATAAAGTGTAACTTTTGCTTTAGCTGTCTTTTTTTTTTCGAGAATTATTCCACCTTCAACTCGTTTAATATCTTTTGTATCTAAACTTTTATCTAAAGTTACGTGATACGTTTTTTCAATTTCATAAGATGGATGCATTAATTGATATGCAAAATCGCCGTCGTTTGTAAGAAGCAAAACACCGGTTGTATTTCTATCGAGCCGACCAACTGGAAAAATTCTATGTTTCGATCGAACATAATCAAAAACTGTTGTTCGACCTTTTTCATCTTGGGTAGTTGTAATGCAATCTTTTGGTTTATTAAAAACTACATAAATTTTGGTTTGCTCTAAAAGAATTACTTTATTTTCAACTGAGACATTGTCAAAATTTGGGCGAACTTTAGTTGCAAGATCAGTTACAGTTTTTCCATTTATTGTGACAAGACCTTGTAAAATTAATTCTTCAGCTTTTCTGCGCGATGTAACTCCTGACATCGCGAGAAAGCGATTTATTCGAACAGTTTTTGAAAGAATCCCTGGATTTTTGATTTCCATTTTTTCCATCCTCTTTGCTCTTCACTGCCAATATTAGAATCAATTTTTTTAAATGATTCAACCGGCATTTCTGAATTTCCAGTTGGCTGATTTCGTATTGTAATTATTTTTTCTTCCAAAGAAATAAGATTCTTTCTCTTTTTTGATGTTTTTAAATTTTGATCATTACCATTTTCTTTAACTTCGTCATCCTGTTTAATTTTTTGTAATGGCTTTAATTCTTGTGGTTTTTTTTCAGGAAGTTGGAGTGCAGATTTTTTTCGTGGAATATGTGGCGCTCTTGAATTTGGATCGAATGGTTCTCGTTTTATAACTGGCTTTAATTCTAAATCTTGTTGTTCGAGCAACATTCTTTTTTCAACTTCTCTTTCAGTTTCTTGAAGAAGTTCTTCAACTTCTCTCGGTTTTGGCAAATCGTTAATATTATTTAATCCGAATTGTTTTAAGAATTCGTCAGTCGTACCATAAAGAAGTGCTCTTCCGGGAGTGAGTGCTCTTCCAAGTATTGTAACAAGATTTTTTTCCAGAAGTGTTTTCATTATGTAGTCGGCATTTACACCACGAATAAATTCAACTTCAGCTTTTGTAATTGGTTGTTTATAAGAAATTATTGCAAGCGTTTCAATTGCAGTAACACTTAATTTCTTTTTAGCTTTTTCTTTATAAAGTTTTCCTAAAAAGGGTGCATATTCTTTTAAAGTAGCGAAAGCATATCCACCAGCAATTTTTATTATTTGATAAGCTCTTCCGGCAATTGCATATTCGTCATTTAAACTTGTAACAATTGCATCAATTTTTTTTACGTCCAACTCAATTCGTTTTGATTCTTCAATTCCTTCATTAACAAATTTTGTAATTTCGGAAATTTCTTTTGCAGTAATTGTCTCGTCGGAACCAAAAATAAATGCTTCCACCAAGCGCTTTGCACGAGGTGTAATTTTAATCGAAGGTTGTTTTAATAATACTATTTCTTTTTCCATTATGCGACTTTAACCATTATTATATCATCGAAATTTGAATCTTGTTCGATGTACATAAATTTAGATTTCACTAGCTCCAAAATAGCTAAAAAGGTGACAATAATCCTTATTTTTTCACTCATTGAAAGAATTAATTTGTTGAAACTAATTCTGGGATCTTTGAGAAATGCTTCTTTAATTATTTCAACTTGCTCTTCGATTGTAACATTTAATCTAATTACTTCGTGTGTAAATTTCCGAGGCATTCTATCTACAGCATGTTTAAATGCAATAATTAAATCGAATAAAGTTGCATCTTTTAAAATGTCTTCAACTTCAAGTTGATCTCCTTCTCTCGGATCATTTGAAAAATCACTTCTGTAATGAATCAAATGTTGTTCGTTATGAAGTCCTTCCATAATTTCGGAGACTTCTTTAAAGCGTTTATATTCCAAAAGTCTTCTAACTAATTCTGCACGAGGATCAAATTCTTCTTCCTGATTTCCATCTGGTGGAGGCAAAAGCATTCTCGCTTTTATCTGCATTAGTTCTGCAGTCATCACAATAAATTCACCTGCAACTTCTAAATCAAGTTCCTGTAAATATTGGAGATACGATAAAAATTCTTTTGTAATTTTTGAAATTGGAATATCATAAATATCAAACTCATCTCGTTTAATAAAAAAAAGTAAAAGATCGAGTGGTCCTTCAAATTCTGATAATTTTATTTTATAAGTCATTTCAGAATTCCTAATTTCATTTTTGATCTTACTTCTTGCATTGTTTGTTCGGCTACTTTACGAGCTTTAGTTTCACCATCGTATAGAATATCCCAAATTGTAGCTGGCGATTTTTCAAGTTGAATCCTTTTTTCAACTATTGGTGCAATTGAATTTGAAACTGCAGCAGCACATTTTAATTTACATTCAACACAACCTAAAGAGCCAGATTCACAACCACCACGAATTTCTTTTTCTTCATTAGTATTAAATTTAGTGTGATAAGTGAAAACTGTGCAAACATCTGGTCTTCCGGGATCGTTTCTTTTTATTTTTAAAGGATCAGTAACTGCAGACTTCATTTTTGTAATTACATTCTCAGGATTATCCGAAATGAGAATTGTATTATTTAACGACTTACTCATTTTTTGTCCGCCATCTAAACCAGGCAAACGAGAAAATTTTGTTATCAATGGTTCTGCTTCCGGAAAAACTTTTCCATATTGATTATTAAATTTTCGTGCAATGTCTCTGGTAATTTCAAGATGTGGAAGTTGATCATCACCAACTGGAACTACTTCTCCTTTGTATAATAAAATATCTGCCGATTGTAAAACTGGATAACCGAGATGTCCGTAAGAGATATTTTCAATTGACAAATCTCTTACTTGTTCTTTTAAAGTTGGATTTCTTTCTAATCGTGAAGTTGTAATCAACATTGAAAAAATAAGATGAAGTTCAGCATGTTCTTTAATTTGTGAATGCCTAAATAAAATTGATTTATTCGGATCGATTCCTGCGGACAACCAATCGATAACCATTTCAAGAGAATTATTTTCAAGTTCAGACGATTCAAGATCTGTTGTCAATGCATGATAATCGGCGATCAAATGATAATTCAAATATGCCGATTGTAATGAAACCCAATTTTCTAAAGCGCCAACTAAATGACCAAGGTGTAATTTTCCCGTTGGCCTCATTCCACTAAGTATTCTTTTAGTTGCCATTAATTAAATTTTATTTTTCATTAATTGATAAAGAGATATGGCTTCCAACAATCCTCAATTGATTCGACAAAATGTTTTATAAAAATTATATGGTTCGGCCGGATTGGTCTTCGAATTAAATGCATTTTTGCTTCATCAGGAGTTTTGTCCCCTTTTGCATTATTACATTCAACACAAGCGCAAACTAAATTTTCCCAAGTATCTTCACCAAATCTTGATCTTGGCAGAACGTGATCAATTGTCAAATTAGAATCTGCCGATCCACAATATTGACAACTATGTTTATCTCTTCTCAAAATATTTTTTCTTGATAAAATAATTCGTTTATAAGGAACTTTTACATAATGAGCTAATTTGACAATGCTAGGAAAAGGAAATTCTTTTGAGACCGAACGAACAACTTTTGCACCACGTTTTTCAACGAGCTCGGCTTTATCGAGAATAATAAGAATAATTGCTTTTCTAACATTACAGACGCTAAGTGGCTCATAATTATTATTAAGCACCAATACTTTGTTTGAAAAAAACCCATTTCCATGATACCGATGGGCTACATTTTGACTGAAGACCGACCTCCTGAATTTAGTTAAAGTTTCCTTTTAAGTTACAATTCTGTCGATAATTAATCAAGATATAATGTTGCCTTTGTTAACTTTTTTTTGGTGAAATTTAATTCACCAAAAAATTAGTTTGCTGTAATTTCAAATGCCACAAATCTTGATGAACCGTTTGTGTCTTTAACTCTCAACATAACAGCTTCGCCACTCTTTTTTTGTTTGAGAATTGTTTCAAACTCTTCAATTTTATTAACAGATTTTTTATCAATTTCAATTATTATATCTCCGGCTCTTAATCCTCTAGTTTCAGCTTCAGAAAATTTTCGAACTTCTTTAACAAGAATTTCACTTACAACTTTTCGTGTAGACATAATATTATTAGTTGCTTTCTCAACAGAAAACCCAAGTGATTTAAAATCTGCAGTTTTAGTTTCTAATTTTTTATCTAGTTTAGAGCCAGAATTATCATTTAATGCAACCGTTTGATTTTCAACTGAACGTGCTTTAAGTGAAACCGGAATTTCGATATTAGATTTATTTCTCCAAACTTGTAATTTTACAACATCGCCCGGATGTTTTGCGGCTACATATGCTTGAAGTTCATTTGAAGTTTTTAATTGTTTACTATCAATTGATAAAATAATATCTCCTTCTTGAACGCCAGCTTTTTTTGCAGCTCCATCTTCCAAAACACTTTGAACAAAAACACCTTCCGGTTTTACTAATCCATTTGCTTTTGCAAGTGTTTCATCAACAGATTGAATTTGAACTCCGATATAACCACGATTAACTTTTCCGTATTCAATTAAATCTTCAGCAACAGATTTAACTAAATTAATTGGAATTGCAAATCCATATCCTTGATATCGATAATTGTTAGATGCAATTGCAGTATTTATTCCAACAACTTCACCATTAATATTTACTAAAGCGCCGCCACTATTTCCAGGATTAATTGCGGCATCAGTTTGAATAAAATTTTCAACTCCATAATTATCTTGAATTATATCTATTCGGCGACCAATGTAACTTATAATTCCGGCAGTTACAGTAGAATTTAAACCGAGTGGACTTCCAATCGCAAGAACCCATTGTCCAACTTTTACATCATCTGAGTTTGCAAAAAATACTGGTTGAAGATTTTCCATTTCAACTTTAATAACTGCAACGTCAGTTAAAGGATCGCGTCCAATTAATTTTGCTTTACTTCTTTTTGAATTATTGAAAATTACTTCAATTCCATCTTCATTAGAATTTTCAATAACATGATTATTTGTAATAATATATCCATCCGAAGTTACAACGACTCCACTACCACCACCTTGAATTTGAAAGTCCTCCGATTTTGGTTGTGGGCTTTTTGGATCATTTGGAAAATATTTAAAGAATTCGTCAAACTGACGAGGATTTGTTTGTTGAGCTTTTGTTGTCACAACAATTGATACAACCGAAGGAGTAACTTGACTTCCAACATTTACAAAAGCGTCGTTCAATTTTTGTAATTCCGAAGGAACGTTAACTTCTTTTTTACCAGCTCCGATTTTAACTTTTTTTCCTTCGGCAAAACCGAGAATTGAATTTGTGTTGTTAAATAAAATAATTAACAGAATTAATGTTAGTATTCCTGAAAACAGAATTGATATTTTTGTTCGTTTTTTCATTTTTTTAAATCTCCATATAATTTTTTCTAAAAACATTTACTAAAACAATTGCTGACTTTGTAATTTTTTTACACCTTCAACATGCAGTACTATATAATCGAATAAAATATTTTTTAATTCTTTATAATTATTTTTTGAAAAGATATTAGTTACAATTAATTTCGGAGTTAAATTAGAAATAAGAATTAATTGTTCCAGTAATAACTTTTCAATTTTTGTTGAACTAATTGAATGATGATCTGAATAACATTCTTCGCAAATTAAAGTTCCAGTTACGGGAATAAAATAAGAAGTTAAAACATTTTCGAATTCTTGATATTTTGTATTGCATTTTTGACATTTTTCTAACGCTAATGAGACACCAAATAATGAACAGAGGTTTAAATAAAAATGAATAATAAGTTGCGTTATGTTTAATTTATTTTTTGGTAAAGCTTTTAAAGTTTCAGAAAGAAGTTCGTATGCACTTTCATTTTTTTCTTCATGGTGATGAATTCTAAAAAATATTTCAATAACCGAAAGTGCTTCAATTAATATATCTGAGTCACTTATAAATGGATTAATTGAATTAATAATTTCGCTTTTCGAAAGAAGATGCAAGTCTCTTCCTTCTTTCTTGTAAAAAACTAAATGTGATTCTGTAAGTGGTTCAAGTGAAGAGCCAAATTTAGATTTTGAACTTCGAGCACCTTTAGCTAAAATTTTAATCTGTCCACATTGTTGCGAATAACAAGTTACAATTTTACTTGTATCTCCATATTTCATGGAACGCAAAATTATTGCCGAAGTTTCAACAATCATTTCAAGCTGAAGGTAATTTTAAAATTGTACGAAATTTATTTAATCTATTTTCGATATCATTTTTATCCAAATTAAGAATTCCATTTACGCCAAAGCCTTCAACACAAAATGATGCCATAAGTGTTGCATTAATTAAAGCATTTTTTAAAATATCTTCTGAAATAGAATTTTTTGAAGCGATGTAACTTATGAATCCAGCTGCAAAAGAATCTCCAGCACCGGTTGGATCGACAACTTTTTCAGTTGGAAATGCCGGAATTGAAAACATAAATGAATCAGAATAAATTGTTGAACCATGTTCCCCTCTTTTTATTACAAGAATTTTGGGACCCATTTTTAATATTTTTTTTGCAGAAAGTATTATACTTGAATCGTTTGCCAATATTTTTGCTTCCGAATCATTTATAATAAGAACATCAATTATTTTTAAAGTTGAATTAAGCTCAGTTAATTTTTTTTCAATCCAAAAATTCATTGTGTCACAAACAATTAATTTTGGTTTTTCAACTTGTTCAACTACTTTTTGTTGAAGAACTGGATCAATATTTCCTAAACAAACATATTCGCTTTTTTTATATTCATCCGGAAGTTTAGGATTAAATTTTTCAAATACATTTAGGTGAGTAAAAAGTGTTTCTCGTTGATTCATATCGTGTAAATATTTACCAGACCAACGGAATGTTTTACCACCTTCAATTTTTACTAATCCCTGTAAATCGATATTATTATTTTTTAAAAGTTCAATTCCTTTTTCAGGAAAATCTGAACCAACTACTCCAACAAGTTGAATATTTTTTACAAAATAACTTGAGATTATTGAGATGTAAGTTGCTGCACCACCTAAAACTTCATCAACTTTTCCAAATGGTGTTTCAATTGTATCTAAAGCGAGAGACCCAACTACAAGTAAGCTCATATTTTTAATTTAAATTAATTCGTGAAAGTATTTCTGTTTCTTTTCCCGAAAGCAAATAATCATTGAAAATATTAATTGCATTTATTTGTCCTGGCCAAACCAATATATTTTTAATTTCTTGTAAATCTGCCCAATAATATTCATCATGTTCATTTGATAAAATTGGATTGGTATTACTTAAAACTTCTCCAGCAAATATAGCTGTAACATTTACAATTTCTTTCTGAGGATCGATAAAAGTATTTGTGTGTGGTAAAATCCAATATTTAGTCGGAACGAATCCAGTTTCTTCTTTTAATTCTCTCAATGATGCATTCAAAAGAGTTTCATTTTCTTCAAGATGACCAGTTACAATTTGCCACTGTCCGGGATAAAGAGAAACATTTTTAGATCTTTTTAATAACAAAAATTTATAAGCTCCATTTATTTTTGAACAAACACACACTTCCACAATCTTGCATTCAAAAACTGGCATTACTTTGTAGTGAAATTTTTATTTATTGTTTCAACCAAACGAATTGGTTTTATATTAAAGGTATCGTAATAATTTTTCCAATTATCAGAAATTGAATTTTCTTCCAACATAATAATCTGATCTTTCGTTATAGGGAAGAATTTATATTTTCCAAAAATACCAGCAACCATTTTCATTAAACTAATCGGTTGATAAAATTTTATTTTATAATTTCTTGTAACATGCATTATCATTTCAAGTAGTTGATTATAAGAATATCTATCCTGCCCAACGACATCAAACTCTTTACCAATTGATTCGCTATTTGAAAGTGAAGCTATAATTCCTTCGGCGATATTTTGAATTGAAACCGGTTGAAATAAATAATTTCCATTTCCAATTACAGGAACAAAAAATGGAAGCATTTCGAGCAGTTCATTCAAAACAGAAAAGAAGTTCATCATTCCTTCTTTTTCATTTCCAAAAATAAGCGAAGGTCTAAATATTGTAAATTGTAAACCACTACTGCGAAGATATTCTTCCGCTTTAAATTTAGTGATTTGATATTTTGTAATTGAATTTTCTCTAACTCCCAAAGCACTCATTTGAATGAAGCGATTTATATTTGCAGTTTTAGCTTCATCAATTAAATTTTTTGCACCGAGAAAATGAACTTCCTCAAATAAAATTCCTTTATTTGGAAATTCTCTTAATAAACCAGGAAGATTAATTATTGCATCAACACCTTTCAATGCCGAGCGATACGATTCTGGATTCTTTAAATCACCAAATACCAATTGAATTTTTCCATCGATGTCGGAAGGTGTTTTGGTTTCAGTCCCTTCTCGAATTAATGCAACTACAGAATGATTTGCTTTAATTAAATGTCGTGCAACTTCCCTTCCAACATATCCAGTACAACCAGTTAAAAATACTTTCATGATAATTTCCTAAAAATACTAAATTTTGCGAGAAGTAAAAAATTATTTTAAAGAAGGAATTCCGAAAAGAGACATTGCATTTTTAACTGCAGAACGGATTGCATTTGAAGTTACTTCAATTCCTATTTCAGCAACCATATCGACAGTTGCTTTTATTTTATTTGTCGAAAGTGCAAAAGAAATATCACCATCGAAAGAAGTGTGAACTGGAGAAATTGATCGAGCAAATCCATTATGCATTCTTTGTGCAACAATATTTGTTTCGGTTTTAGTTAATTTTGCATTCGATACAAGTACAACAAGAGTTGTATTAGAATTTGTCTGTAACAATTCTTTATCGAAGAAACAATTTTCTCTTTTCTTTTTGCCTAAAAATTTATTTTTGTTTAATGCTCCGGCGAGAATTGTTCCATCTTCATTTAAAATATCACCAACGGCATTTACAACAGCCAAAGCAGCAACAGATAATTTTCCAACTTTTTTTGAAGAAGATCCAATTCCACCTTTCATTGCAAATTGTACGCCGTTCCATTTTCCAACAGAGGCACCAGTTCCTGCGCCGACACTTCCTGAAGAATATTTTTTGGCTGCAGTAGTTGAAGCGTAATAAGCATTTTCTGCTATTGGAAATATTTTTGAATCTCGAATATTAAAATCGAAAATAACTGCAGCTGGAACAATTGGAATTCTAATCCATGGAGTTTTATATCCAATATTTTTTTCTTGTAAATATTTCATTACTCCGGCAGCTGCATCTAAACCAAATGAACTTCCACCGGTTAAAAGAATTGCATTAATTTCTTGAACATGTTTATCTGGAGCAAGTAACGCAGTTTCTCTGGAACCGGGAGCGCCGCCACGAACATCACAACTTCCAATTGTGTTTGAAGGTAAAAGTATTACGGTGCAACCTGTACCATTTTTTACATCTGTGTAATTTCCAACTTTTACACCATCGATATCTGTTAAAAGATTATTCATTTTTAATTCCTGCTAAAATAATTCCAAGAGCAACTGCTGCATTTAAAGATTCAGCATTGCCATATTTTGGGATTGTAATAAAACTCTCAATTTCCTTTTTAATATTTTCAGAAATTCCGTGAGCTTCATTCCCAATTATTAACATAATTTTTTTTCCACTTACTAAATCACTTTTAACATTTTTGTTTGATAAAATATTTTTACCGTAAACATCTGTTCCAATAATTTTGAAACCACTATTTTTTGCTCCATGAATCGATTCAAGCAAATCAATATTGTTAGAAATTGGGAGATGAAAAAGTGAACCCATAGTAGATTGAACAACTTTTGGATTATATAAATCGACACTTTCCTTGCTTATTAAAATCGAGTTAACACCAAACCAATCGCAAGTTCTGATAATTGCACCAAGATTTCCAGGATCAGAAATTGAATCAAGCGTAACAATAATATTCAATTTTTCATTTTTTAAAATGGAACTTGATAAAGTTGATTTATTAATTTGCGAAACTGCTGCCAATATTCCCTGCGAATGTTCTGTATTAGAAATTTTACTCATTTCTTTTTCAGTAACATCGTACCATTTTGTTGAAACTGTTTTCGCTTTTTCAAAAATAGATTGGCGTTTTTTTGGAACTTCACAAGTGACTAATATTTCTATTTTTAAATTTGAATTAATTAATTCATTAATTGAATTCCAACCTTCAACAATAAATAAATTATTTTTGTCTCTTACTTTTTTTTGAGAAAGAGACCTTAAAAATTGAATTGTATAATTTGTTATCGTTGAACTTTTCATTTATTATATTCGCCCCAAACTTTTCTTAATGTGTCGGAAATTTCTCCAATACTCGCATAAGATTCAACTGCTGAGATTAAATGTGGCATAAGATTTTCTGTTGAACTTGCACATCTTTCAATTGCGAGTAACCGTTCTTTAACTTCATTGTTATTTCTTTTTCTTTTTATTTCATTTAGAAATTCAATTTTTTTTTTTTGCAATTTGCTATCGATCTTTAAAAGTTCTGGAGACTCATTTTCATCTTCAACAAATTCATTAACTCCAACAATTATTTTTTCTTTACTTTCAATTGATTGTTGATATTTATATGCGCTTTCAGAAATTTCATTTTGATAATAATTTGCTTCAATTGCATTAACTGCTCCACCAATACTTTTTATTTTATCCAAATATTCGAATACTTTTACCTCAATTTCATCTGTTAAAGATTCAATAAAATAAGAACCGCCGAGAGGATCGGCTGTATTTATAACACCAATTTCGTTTGCAATTATTTGTTGAGTTCGCAATGCAGTTCGAACAGAAGTTTCAGTTGGAAGTGCAAGTGCTTCGTCTTTTGAATTTACATGCAGCGATTGACAACCGCCAAGAACTGCTGATAAGGATTGCAAACTTGTTCGTGTAATATTATTTTCTATTTGCTGCGCTGTTAATGTTGAACCACCAGTTTGAACGTGAAATCGCATTTTTAAACTATTCGGATCAGCACAACCAAATTCATCTTTTAATATTTTCGCCCAAATTCTACGAGCTGCACGAAATTTAGCAATCTCTTCAAAAAAATTATTATGTGCATTAAAGAAGAAAGAAATTCTTGAAACAAAAGATTCAATTGAAAGTCCAGTATTTAATGCTGATCGAATATATTCTATCGCATTTGAAAATGTAAATGCAATTTCCTGAACAGCAGTTGATCCAGCTTCACGAATATGGTAACCACTTATCGAAATTGTATTCCACTCCGGCAAGTTTTTACTGCACCAAGAAAAAATATCTGTAACTAATCTCAACGATTGCATTGGAGGATAAATATAAGTTCCTCTCGCGATATATTCTTTTAAAATATCATTTTGAATTGTACCACTAATTTTTTTGAGATCAACTTTTTTCTTTTTTGCAACTGCAACATAAAATGCTAAAAGTATCGCCGCAGTAGAATTTATTGTCATTGATGTAGTAATTTTTTCAACGTCAATATCTTCCAACATAATTTCCATATCGGCAAGTGTATTAATTGCAACGCCAACTTTTCCAACTTCTCCTTCTGCAAGTTGATGATCGGAATCATATCCCATTTGTGTTGGAAGATCGAATGCGACCGAAAGTCCGGTGATGCCCTGTGAAATTAGAAATTTAAATCTTTCATTGGATTGTGCAGCAGAACCAAATCCGGCATATTGCCTCATTGTCCATAATTTTGAGCGATACATTGTTGGATGAATTCCACGAGTAAATGGAAAATCGCCGGGAAATTCGGATTGCTTTATTTCTTTTTCTGAAGGATTATAACTCTGATTTATTTTTATTCCGGAGTCTGTAAAGTATTTTTTTGATTCAGATGAACTCATTTTTTTAGTGATTGCAAAATAGAAGAAGTTAAGACAAACTACAAAGTAAATGAAATCACCATTTAATTTGCTCGTATTTTACACCATTGCTTTCGAATATTATTGCTCCATCTTTGTCAGTTCTAAATATTTTGGAATTATAACTTTTAAGTCGATCCAAAATAATTGGAGATGGATGATGAAACTTATTAAACTTTCCAACTGAAATAGTTGCGTATTCCGGCCTTACATATTTTAAAAGATTTTCACTTGTACTTGTTTTTGAGCCGTGATGTCCAACTTTTAATATATCTGTATTTAAAAAATCTCCGTATTGATTTACAATTTCGTCTTCAGATTCAATTTCTCCATCGCCTGTTAATAAAATAGAAGATTGTCCATAAACTAATTTTAGAATAACTGATGAATTATTGAGTTCTGTAAATCCATCAGAAGAATCAATATCGATAAAATATTTGGTTGGATGTAAAACATATAATCTTAAATTATTTTCGATTTCAATAACATCTCCGCGAGATAAAATAATACGATTAATTTTATTTTTAGAAATTATACTATCAAACTCTTTATAAATTTTGGATGAATATGGTTGTCCGGAATCCAGAACATTTAATACTTTTATTGAATTCAGAATATTACTCGCACCTCCGATATGATCACTGTGCGGATGAGTTATTATAAGATAATTGATCTTAGAAATTTCAGATCGACTAATAAATGGAGTAATAATTTTTTCTCCACTATTATTATTTCGAGTCGTAGTCCCGGCGTCAATAAGAATATTTTTATTTTCAGAAGTTTGAATTAATATTGCTTCACCTTGTCCGACATCTAAAATTGTAATTCGTAAGTTATTATTTTTATTTAATAACTGAAAATTACTGAACCATAAATTTAATGTGATTATTCCAAATAATAATAAAAATATTTTTCGTAACCGTTGAATTTTATTTAATGAAAGAAAGAATAAAATAATTATTAAGTAATAACTAAAACTCCAAAATGTAAATGTACTTGTTTGAATTATTCCAAATGGAACTTGATTCATTAAATCAACAAAATAAATTATAAAGAGTAAAATATATTTTGATACTTCCATAAAAAAAGAACCAATCCAAAATGAAATTGAACTTGTTATTACTGAAATAAGCCCAATCGTCATTACAAACCCAATCAACGGAACAACAACTAAATTCGCAACAAGTGAAATGATGGAAATTTTTTCAAAATATCCGGCAGTTATTGGGATAGTTCCAATTTGTGCAGCAAGTGTAATTCCAAAAAGAAGTATAAGTTGTTTAGTGAACTTAAATTTATTTAATGTTTTTGGAATTCTGTTTTCGATAAATAATTTTATTCTTGGATAAAATAATACCATTGAAAAAACTGCAGAATATGAAAGTTGAAAACCAGCGTCAAATAATTGCCGCGTATCCCAAATTAAAATTATTAAAGCGGAAACTCCCAACGTGTTATATAAATTAGTTTTTCTATCCAACAATTGTGAGGTCAAAACTACAATTCCCATAATTGATGCACGAACAACAGATGGAGTTGAACCGGTTAATAACATGTAAAATATTATTCCCAAAATTGTTACGCATATTTTAATTTTAAATGGAATTCTTATCATCCCAAATAAAAGATAAAGCACCGCACTTATCAATGCAATATGCGAACCGGAAACTGCCAATACGTGAATTGTTCCGGTGTTAATAAAGGAACTTTTCATTTCCAGTGAGATCATAGCTTGATCACCTAAAAGTAATCCCTTCATCACAAAAGATCCTTCACCACTCATTGTAAAATTAATTACATTTTTTATAAATTTTCTTGAAGGAATAATTATTTTTTCAATAATAATATTTGGTGAACCAATTTCAATTACTTCAATAATATTATTAACTGGAGTAATAATTCCATAAACATCATGTATTGAAAGATAATCTCGATAACTAAATCCCCCCGGATTTCTCGAACGAGATGGTTCTTCAAGTAAACATTCAATTGAAATTACATCCCCATAATTTATGTTCTTATTTTTTTGAAATGATTTTTTTTGAAGCGTTAATATTGAATTACCTTCAACCGATAACGTATCTGTTTCAATTATAATTTTTTTAATATTAACTAAATATGAATAATTATATTTTTTTTCTATCGGGTCATTAATAATTTCCCCGATTATTTTTACTTCCCTGTTCAGTTGTAAATAATTAGAAATATGGTTTTCTGGGAAGAAACTTTTTTCAAGTGAATGCCTTGTTCCTGCTCCACTCATTAATAGAAATAATAAAAGTAAACTTGTAAATAATTTATTTTTTGTAAAGATAATATTTATTAAAAGTAGAAACAGTAGAATTAGTGTGGCACCTATCCAAAATATTATTTGTGGAAATATATTTGCAATAGTTACACCAATACAAATAATAATTGCGATAATAAAAGCGGGCTTATCTCTTAAATAATTTATTTTAGCCCAATCTTCCATATTATATTTTCATAGTTTCAGATTCAACTAATATTGTAACTGGACCATCGTTAACTAAAGATACTTTCATCATTTCCCGAAATATTCCTGTTTTAACTTTTTCAGATTCAATTATTAATTTGCACTCAGCAATAAATTTTTGGTACAACGGTTCAGCAATTTCAGGAGGAGCTGCTAATTCAAAACTCGGTCTTAATCCTTTTAGTGTATCTGCATATAAAGTAAACTGCGAAATGATCATTATTTCCCCCGAAACATCAATCAACGAACGATTCATTTTATTATTTTCATCTTCAAATATTCTAAGCTGACAACATTTTTTTGCAAGTTTTCTTGCATCGTTAATTGTGTCGAACTTGCCTACTCCTAAAAATATTAGCAATCCTTTTCCTATTGAAGAAATAATTTTTTCATTCACACTCACAGAAGATGAAGAAACTTTTTGAATTAGTGCTTTCATTAATTTTGAAATTTATAAATTGCGCCTCTCACATGTTTGCTCATATCAATTATTGAGCTTTCATAATTCCATACTTCATTTGAAAATATTTCTTTTACTTTTTCGGATTGCTCACTTCCATGTTCAATAATTAATAATCCATTTTGTTTTAAAATTGTTTGACTTATTTCATTTAGTTTATGATAAAATTGCAATCCATCATTTTCATCAGTTAAAGCATGTCTCGGTTCATGATCGTGAATATGAATTGGTAAATTTTGATATTCCTCTTTTGAAATATATGGTGGATTGGAAATAATTATATCGATATCCTGAAGTTCTAAATTTGAAATAAAATTATTTATGTCAACTTTTTTTAATTCAATTCTATCTGTAAGTGAATGCAACTTTATGTTTTCATTTGCTAAATTTAAAGAATGCTCATCAATGTCAATTGCCACAATTTTTAAATTACTTAAACTCTTTGCAAGCGCAATTGAGATACAACCTGTTCCGGTTCCAACTTCTAATACAGAAAGTTGCTTGTTAATCGGGAAATGAAGTTTAATATATTCGATACATTTTTCAACAATTGGTTCTGTTTCCGGACGCGGAATTAATGCCCTCTTATCGCAAAGAATTTGCAATCCATAAAAAGAAGTTTGACCGACAATATATTGAAGTGGTTCGTTTGCAACTAAAGAAGTGAACTTTTTCTTAAAAGTTAGCAATTCACTTTGTGTTATAACTTTATCAAATTGTGAATAAAGTTGAATTCTGGGAAGTTTTAAGGAATCTGAAAGTAGAATTTCTACACTCAATCGTGCATCATCAAAATTTTTTTGCAGAAGATAATTTGTTGAAGTTTCAAGTAAAGAAAGTATCGTCCAAGTTTTTGTTTCTGTTGAATTCATTCTGCAATTTTGAAAGAATTGTTTAACTTTGCTAATATTAATTAATAATCAAATAATTTATTTGGAGAATAAATGGAATCTCAAAATTTAGCGTTTCAGGAACTTAATTTATTCGTAAAAAAATTAAGAAAGGAATGTCCGTGGGATTCCAAACAAACTTTTGAATCGCTTCGTCCACTCTTTATCGAAGAAGTTTATGAAGCAACTTCTGTTGAAAATGAAAAAGATCGTTGCGATGAATTGGGGGATATTCTTTTTCACATTCTGTTACAAACTTCAATAGCTTCTGAATCTGGAGATTTTACAATTGATGATGTAATTCAAAATATATTTACAAAATTAAATGAGCGTCATCCTGAAATTAGTTCCGGCAGTACTCCGCCAAATCTTCAAAATCAAATTTCAAATTGGCATGAAATTAAACGTAAAAATAAAGTTGGAAATTTACTCGATGATTTAAATTCATCTTCAGTTCCAGCTCTTGTTAGAGCTTTTCGAATTCAAAAAAAAGTTGCAACTATTGGATTTGATTGGAATAATCGAGCTGATGTTCTTAAAAAAGTTTACGAGGAATTAACCGAAATTGAAAATGCTACTTCCCCTGAAAATCTTGAAGAAGAATTTGGAGATTTTCTTTTTTCTATTGTGAACTATTCTCGTTTTTTAAAAATAGATCCCGAAATTTCACTTCAAAATGCGTGTAAAAAATTTAACAAAAGATTTTCAAAGTTAGAGGATATAATTAAATCTTCTGATAAAATATTGGGATCAGTTTCACTTGAAGAAATGGATAATATTTGGAACGTAATTAAATCGAAAGAATAATTCATTAGAATAATTAGGAAATGTTTTTCGTTTTATCATAAATTAAACAATCCCCTATCTGCAAAACTTGTGTATGAATCGCCGGCAATTATTAAATGATCATCAATTGGGATTCCAATAATCTTACTCGCTTGTAAAAGTTGTCTTGTTAAATTAATATCTTCACGACTCGGTTCCGGATTTCCACTTGGATGATTGTGAATTAAAATAATACTCGCTGCAGAATAAATTATTGCTTCTTTGAAAACTTGTTGAGGATCAACCAAAGTTGCGTGAAGTGTTCCTTTCGAAACCGGAATTTCCCGAATTATTTGTTTCCTATTATTTAAAAGCAAAACGTAAAATTCTTCCTGTTTTAAATGTTGCAATTTTGGAATATAAATTTTACTAACATCTTTTGGCGTTAATATTTGTGATAATTTCGCAGATGGTTCACTCATTAATCTTCTTCCAAGTTCAAACGCAGCAACAAGAGTCAATGCTTTAATTATTCCAATTCCTTTTATCGAAGTCAGTTCGGAAATATTTTTATCGGATAAAAAGTGCAACGAATTATTGGCCAATAACTCAATTCCAATATCAACTGCAGTTTTATTTCCAGTTCCCGTTCGAAGTAAAATTGCAAGTAACTCGGCATTTGATAGTGATGAACTACCTTTTGAATATAATTTTTCACGAGGGCGATCACCTTCAGGCCACTCTTTTAAAGTTCGGTGATCACTTTTTATTTTATTCGTAAGTATTGACCTCGTCAACTTGTTTGACTTTTCCATTTTGATATTCAAAAATTGAAATTGAACTATTTGATTGTGTTGGGTGTAAAGAATATTTTCCACGCACTCCTTCGCTGGAAAGTAAATTACTTAATTCATTTTCTAAAACATCTCTGCTTCGTGCACCTTGATCGACTAACATTGATAACAGTGAAATTGTATCGAAACCGAAAGCAAAGTTACTATTTATTTCTGAAGTTGAAGTTAAATTATCGGAAGGAAAATAAATATTCTTGTAATTATTTCTGTTGAGTTCCAATTCATCTTTACTCATCCATTCATTTGAACCAAGTACAGTTGTTGAAATATTAAATAATTTTAAATGTGAAGCCATTATACTAACTTGCTGCTTATCAGTAATCGGCATATAAATTAAATCAATCGAATTAATTGGAAATTGCAAACTATCAACATAATAATTTCTTTTCTTTTTCATATAACTCGTATCACTTTCAATTAATATTCCATCAGTTCGAATCATTCTGAATGATGAACGCAAATCAGTTGCACCTTTTGGATATCTTATATCTGAAACTATTAAACCTCCACCATTAATAATTTCTTTCACAAAAATATCTGTTGTGTATCTATATGGATAAGAGGAAGGAGAAATAACTGCAATATTCTTTTTTTGTAAATGTTGAAGTGCAAATTTTGCCAAAGATTTTCCGCGGGAATTATAATCGTAATTAAGTTGAAATATATAATCTCCTTTCGAAGAAATTCCGGTGTCGGTTGCGGTCGGTGTAATTAGTGGAATTTTTCTTCGTTTAGCCAATGCTGAAAGTATTTGCGCATCATAACTAAAAAGTGGACCGATTATTCCGATGCAATAATTATTTTGAGATAATTCGTGTAACTGATTCGCAGCTAATTTAATATTATTGCTCATATCGTTATAAATCAATTTTATTTGCGTGCGAGATTGCTGATTATGAAATGCAACTCCTTTTTCTAATCCGTCACGAATTTCTTTTGCAATTTTTTTCTGTGTAAATGATGAATCTAATTGTTCGAACAATGGCAAAATTACTCCAATTTCTACAAAATGTTTTTTATTGATGTGTTGAAGTAATGCATCCGATTGTGAAATTAATAATTGATCTTCTGTATTTTTTAGAAGTGATAATATTTTACTTCGGGCATTCGAATCATCTCCATCTCTGTAATATCTTTCGGCTACTTGCAATAATAAATATGAGTAGCCAAAAGTTTCATTCAGATTTTCAAACTCATTAACTAATTTTGGAATGGAAGATTGTTCTGCTTGAAAAATAATTATTTCTTTAATAAAACTTCGAGCAATAACTTTATTAAAAACTGAACTTTCGTTTTTATTTAGCAAGTCAACAAAAAATAAAATTGATTTTGAGTAATTATTCAATCGATAATAATTTACTCCCATAGTTTCTAAAATATCTGATCGATATTTAATATTTGGAAATTGCTGAAATAGTAGACTTAATACTTCATTTGATTGCTGAAATTGTTTTGTAAGAGTTAAGGATCTTGCAAACATCAACATTGAAGATGAAGTTCTTTGATGTTTAACTTTATCATTTGCTAATTGTTGGAAAATATTTTTTGATTCCTCATATCGATGAGATGCAAATCTAGAAAGACCTTTGTTAAATTCTATTTCTGATTTTGAAGAATAATTAACTTTTGTTTCCCCATTGGAATTTAAATTATTAACTAATAAAATTATGAATACAAAAAATATATTTTTATATAAATTTATTCCCATTCAATTGTTGCCGGTGGTTTTGAACTTACATCATAAACTACTCTGTTAATACCTCTAACTTCATTTATAATTCTATTTGAAATAATTCCTAAAACTTCATTTGGCATATTAAACCAATCGGCGGTCATCCCATCTGTGCTTGTAACAGCTCGAAGCGCCAAAACATTTTCGTATGTCCTTTCGTCCCCCATCACTCCAACACTATTTATTGGAAGTAAAACTGCAAATGCTTGCCAAATCAAATCGTATAAATTATTTTTTTGAAGTTCCTCGATGTAAATGGAATCAGCTTTTCGAAGAATATTCAATCTATTTTCTGTAATTGAACCGAGCACACGAATTGCTAATCCGGGACCGGGAAATGGATGTCGATTTAGTAACTCATTTGGAAGTCCGAGTAATTTTCCAACTTCTCTAACTTCATCTTTAAATAATTCACGAAGTGGTTCAATTAATTTTAAATTCATTTTTTCCGGAAGTCCGCCAACATTATGATGTGTTTTTATTGTGGCAGATGGTCCCATATTTGAAACCGACTCAATTACATCTGGATATAAAGTTCCTTGGGCTAAATATTTTGTATTTGGAATTTTATTGGCTTCTTCTTCGAAAACTTCGATAAAAGTATTTCCAATAATTTTTCTTTTTAATTCCGGATCTTCTACATTCGCAAGTTTCGAAAGAAATAATTTAGATGCATCTACAAAATGCAATTGTAAATTAAATTTATTTTGAATTGTTTCAACCACATATTTACTTTCATTACTTCGCATTAAACCATTATCAATGTGAATGCAATGAAGTTGTTTTCCAATTGCTCGTTCAAGTAAAATTGCAGTTACAGACGAATCGACTCCTCCACTCAAAGCACAAATTACATTTTCGTTTTTAACTCTTTCTTTAATTTCATTTATGGAAGAAGTTATAAACGATGATGACGACCAAGTTCTATTAAATTTAGAAATTTTAAATAAATAATTTTCAAATATTTTCTTTCCCTCTTTTGTATGATGAACTTCGGGATGAAACTGAACTCCATAAATATTTTTTTCTTTTTGTTCGATTGCTCCAATTGATGTGTTGGTTGTATTTGCGATTGAATTAAAACCAGTTGGCAAAGAAGTCAGTGAGTCACCGTGAGACATCCATACTTCTGTAGAAGAATTAAAACCAGAAAATAGTGAAGAAGAATTATTCAAATTTAAAATTGCTCTACCAAATTCCCTTTTCGAAGAATTTTCAACCTTCCCTCCCAATTGATGTGCGATCAATTGTAAACCATAACAAATTCCGAGCAAAGGAATATTTAAATCATAAATTCTTGAATCAGAAATTGGAGCATTTTCTCCATAAACACTTTGTGGTCCTCCGGAAAAAATTATTGCCTTTGGATTAATTTGCTTAATCTTTTCAATGGAAATATTGAATGGATGTATTTCGCAATAAACATTTAATTCCCTAATTTTTCGCGCAATAAGTTGTGTTACTTGTGAACCAAAATCTAGAATGAGTAATATTTCGTCTTGCTTCATCATACAAAGTAAAAAGAAGGAACTATATTTTCAAGAATCGATTTCATTAAAAATGGTTCCCCTTAAAAAAAAAATGATTATCTTCGCAAATGGAAAGTAAGTCATCAAACCAACCAACAATTCTCAATAGAAGAGCAAAGTTCGAATATTTGATATTATCATCTCACGAAGCAGGAATTATCTTAACGGGAAGTGAAGTTAAATCAATTAGAGCCGGAAATGCTAATTTACAAGAAGGTTATGCAATGATTCGAAATCAAGAAGTTTGGTTGAACGGCATGTATATTCATCCTTACAAACAAGCTACGATTGACTTGGTTGATCCGTTAAGAGAAAGAAAACTACTTCTTCAAAAAAAAGAAATTATTAAATTAATTGGAAAAATTTCTGAAAAAGGATTAACTTTGATTCCATTAAAAGTTTATTTTTCTCGACGCAATGTTAAAATCGAGTTGGGACTTTGCCGTGGAAAAAAATTATATGATAAACGAGAAGTAACTAAAGAAAGAGAAACTGAAAGAGATTTGAGACGTTTTATGTCGCCTAAAAAGAAATGAATAAATTTCCATCCATTAACGAACAAATGGACATCATTAAACGTGGTGTTCAAGAAATAATTCCTGAAAAAGAACTGGAAGAAAAAATAGTTCGTTCAATAAAATCGAACAAACCTTTACAAGTAAAACTTGGTTGCGATCCAAGTCGCCCAGATTTACATTTAGGACATTCTGTTGTGTTAAAAAAACTTCGGCATTTTCAAGATTTAGGTCATCAGGCAATTTTAATAATTGGTGATTTTACAGGAATAATCGGCGATCCAACTGGAAAAAATAAAACTCGCCCTTCTTTAACTTTGGAAGAGACTAAAATTAATGGCAAAACTTATTTTGATCAAGCATCGAAAATTCTATCTTCAAAAAATGTTACAATAAAATATAATTCTGAATGGTTGGCAAATAAAACTTTTGCAGATATAATTCATATTTCAAGTAAATATACTATCGCAAGAATGCTTGAGCGCGATGATTTTACGCAACGGTACAAATCTGGCGAACCAATTGCGATGCACGAATTTTTATATCCATTGGCCCAAGCATACGATTCCGTTGCAATTAAAGCTGACGTTGAACTTGGAGGAACTGACCAGAAATTTAATTTACTTGTTGGCCGTGATTTACAAAAAGAATTTGGACAAATGCCGCAAGTTATAATTACACTTCCACTTCTTGTTGGAACCGATGGAGTTGATAAGATGAGTAAATCTCTTGATAATTATATTGGAATTAGTGAATCACCAAAAGATATTTACGGTAAGACACTTTCGATTCCAGATAATTTAATTATTGATTATTTCACTTTGGCAACTGATGTTTCAACTAAATCTATCACGAATTCTAAAAAATTATTGGATAGCGGAGAAATAAATCCACGAGATGTTAAACGGGAGTTGGCTCGTGAACTTGTTGCGCTTTATTATTCAAAAGAAATTGCTGAAAATGCTGAAAAGGAATTCGACGAAATTTTTGTGAAGAAAAATAATCCTATGAATATTGAAGAATTTATATTAAACTCGAAATCAATTTCACTATTACAATTATTAGTTGATACTAAATTATGCGAATCAAAAAGTCAGGCAAAAAGAGTAATTGAACAAGGTGGCGTCTCAATTGAAAATAAAAAAATTACAGATCCGATGAGTAACATTACAATTTCAGAATCTGTTGTGTTAAAAGTTGGAAAAAGAAATTTTATAAAATTAATTCCATTTCATAAATAAGGAGCAGCAATGTTTGTACCAACAAAAGTATTTTTCACAAAAGGTGTCGGCAGACATCGAGATTATCTTCAATCATTTGAGCTTGCATTACGAGATGCCAAAATTGAAATTTGTAATCTTGTAACTGTCTCAAGTATTTATCCTCCAAATTGTAAACGAATTTACGTAGCTGAAGCTCAAAAATTATTAATTCCTGGATCTGTTACTTTTAGTGTTATGGCAAGAAATGCAACTAATGAACCAAATCGGCTCATTGCAGCTTCAATTGGTGTTGCACAACCCTCCGACATCACTCAGTATGGATATTTATCGGAACATCATCCATATGGCGAACCAGATTCAAAATGTGGTGAATATGCAGAAGATCTCGCAGCAACAATGCTTGCAACAACTTTGGGTATTGAATTTAATCCTGATACAAATTGGGATGAACGTGAACAAGTTTTTAAAACGAGTGGTAAAATTTGGAAAACTTTTAATATTACTCAGTCAGCCGAAGGAGATAAAAATGGACTTTGGACTACTGTAATTGCCTCAGCGATTCTTTTCCCTTAAAATTTAATATTTAAATTTATTCCCTGATAATCAGAATAAATTTGCGGATGCAACATTATTTCTATTTTATTTCCCAAGTTTGAACTATTATTTTTCTCTTTGAATATTTTGTAATCTTCATTCTGAAGAAATTTGTGAATTGAATATCCAACTAAACTTCCACTAACTGCTCCAACCAAAATATCACTTGGATAATGGACTCCAAAATATATTCTTCCATAACCAACCATTGATGCCCATAAATACATCGGTATAATAATTTCCTTTTTGGGAAAATTTAGCGAAACTGAAGTAGCTAATGCGAATGCGCTCATAGCGTGCCCAGAAGGAAATGAGTATGACGTTGCCGATTCTTTATTTGAAACGTGAACATTTTCAAGAGTTAAATATGGTCTTGGTCGTTTCACAGTTTCTTTAATTACAGTTCGAATAATTGTAGATATTATTTGAGTTGAGGCAATTTCAATTCCTAAATTTGAAGTCGATATATTTTTTTCGTACAAACCATAACTTATTATTGATAGTGGAGTTGCAATTGCAATTGGAATTAAAGTTCGATCGGTAATATTAATTATATTTTTTTGGAGCGATGTCTGATTATTATTTATTGAGCGAAATATTCTGACATCTAATGAAGATTCATTTTGTTGACTATACAACAAAGTAAAAGATAAAAGAAAATAAACTAGTTTAAACATTTTCATTTACTTATTTAAAATATCCTTTCCCTTTTTACAAATTATTTCAAGAATAATTAATGAACTCAAAATTCCATCTTGTAAAATATTATTCAAAATATCATCCGATTTCGGTTTGTAATAATTATTTATTAATTCTGATATTTTATTTTTCGAAATATAATTTCCTTCCTCATTTACAATTCCTGCTTCCGAACAATCGCCATTTAACATTATACCGATTATTGCATCAGTAACATTTACATTATAAGAAATTGGTTCAATTTGTTGAATACTTATTTCTGGTGTTCGATCATAAAAAGAATTTAAAGGACCTCCGAATAAAGTTTGAACTCTCCATCCTAGTTCATAAACAACATCCTCAATTATTGTTTTCCCTGTTCCTCCCATCGAATCGATTAAAATACTTTCGATTGATTCGTGAGTTTTTCCATAATTACCGATTATTTCCAAATTAATTACACTCTTAATATATTCTAAATAATTTTTCAACATATCGGAAATAATTATTTCACTATTTGTTATAGACTTATTGAATTCAATTACAATATTATTTGAAACTTGAAGTGCCTCCGAATTCGAATCGTAAAGTTTAAATCCATTCCATCCACTTTTTAATGCACCCCCTGTAATCATTATCCCAATAAATGATTTTGAATAATATGTAAAATATTTTAATACTGGAGTTGGAATACTTTCTTTTGATATATTTATTTTTATTCCATTTTCAGAAAGTATTTTCGCACAACTATTTGCTAATTTTTCAGAATCTTCTCTTGTATCAAAACCAATCGAAATAAGCTTATTTACTTTCTCATTATTCTTGCAAAGTTTAAAAACGCTTAATATTAACTCAGATATCAGACTTTCGTGATTTTCAAAATAAGCAACTCCATTTTTTTCGGGATAATTAATTACTTGCATTATTTTTTATCTTCTCGATTTTTAATAATCCCACTTATTTTTAATGCTGCTGATTTTCCCAATCTGAAAAGTGTTGTGTAAGATTTAACTGAAAGTGGATTTATATATGCTTCTTCTTGAAGTGAGCCAGTTGCGATTATCAGATTTGTTATTTTATTATTTACTAAATATGAATTATATAACTCGATATCTAAACAATAATTTTTATAATTAGATATTTCTAATGTTATAATATTTTTAAATCCCGTACAATTATTTTTTAATTCCTCTAATATTTCATGTGCATCATTTTTAGAATTTATTTCTGAGAACTTTTTTGTAAATGTTAAACAAGATTCATTACGATTTGGAGGAAAAATAAATTCTAATGGCCCTAACTTTTCAAGAAAGTTTCTATTTAGCCCATTGATAATTATCTCTTTTGAAGAATATCTTTGCGAGGAAGATGTAGAATAATTTTTCGGATGCTCTCTCACATCTGAAAGTAATTCAACAAAATCAACTCCTGAAAATCTTATTATTGAAGTTTGAAAATGTGAGCCATTCAATAACATTTTTGGATTAAGTAATTGAATTGCGTCCATCGAGCTGGAACAATCAATTACTAAATCAGTTTCAATTACATTTATTTTTTCACCATTTGATATTATTACATGATGAATTTTATTTTCTGTTGTTCTTATCGCAGTGACGACAGATTTTAATGCAACCGTTACATTCAAATTAATTAATTGATTAATAATATATTTTTGAAAGGAAATATTATTATACCAAGAAGTGAATAAATTAGAAACTAAAATATTTTCCTGAAGATATTTCAATAACAAATCATCACCTTTAAATGAAGAGTCATCATTGAAATAATTTTTTAACTCGCTCGGTAGAAATCTTCCGGAAAGTTTGCCACCAATATTTAATGTTGGTTCAACTAATAAAGTTGAAAAACCCTCTCTTGCAGAATCAATTGCTGCCGTAATTGAAGATAAAGTTCCACCAATAATTACAACTTGATATTTAGTTTTCAAGTTTCGTTCTCCATCTTTTCAAGAATTCCAATTGCATTAATTCCTGCAGCTTTTCCTAACTGCATAGTTAAAAGTGGATTTCCATTTTTATAAAATGCCAACGAAGGCAAAATAGTTCTTCCTATTACTAATAAATTTGATACGTCATTAACAAATATCGATTTCCCGGGAACTTGTAATTTTATATTTTTTTGTGAAGGTAATAGCGATTCACCAATTGAATCTGCAAAGAATTTTCCAAGCATAACATCCGCATCTGTTAAAACAATTTCCGAATTTAATTGTTCACTATTTACAAATCCCAAAGTATTTGCAACAGAACTAATATAACAATCTGCAAATCCGGGCAATTCGTTTTTTAGAAATTGAATTGCTTCCGGTAATAACATTCTACTATTTGTAATACAAGTTGAGAATGAATTACCTTCTGAAGAATTATAATTATATGCAAACATCGTAATTATTATTTCATCGGAATTTGGAATTTCATCAATATCAAATCCATCAAGCCGCAAAAGTGAATTATTTTTTGAGTACCATTTTCGGGCAGATTCAGCAAAACCACAGAATGAAAGTAAATTTTTCCGAAGTGACTCAATCGGAATGCTTGAATCAAGTGGATGACTTATTAAATGTTCTCTCAAAATATTTTTATTTACACCACTTATTCTAATTCGATAAACTGCCGTTTGAGTTGAAGCTATTTTTTTTACACCACATAAAGTTGCAATATTTCCGTTTCCGGTTGCATCAATAAATAATTTACTTTTAACATTTTGTTGAATCCCATCTTCAGAAGTCGATACCGATTTTATTTTTTTATTACTGATATCGACACTTACAACTTTTGTATTTAACCTTATTTTGACTTTATTAATATTTAAATATTCAATTAATATATCTTTGAAATAATCTGGATGATAGGAAAATAAATATGGCGATATTCCAGATGGATCCGGAACGACACCTTTACTAATTCCACTTTTAACAGAAGAATTAATTACATCCTGTAAAAATTTATCATTTACTTTTGTTGAGTTAAATCCTCTCCACGTTGATAATAATCCTGAGGTTGTATTTCCACCGACAAAATTATTTTGTTCAATTAAAGTTGCTTGAATATTATTTTCTGCAAGTGTAACTGCGCAACTAATTCCTGCGATACCTCCGCCAACAATTACAACTTCATTCACTTTCATTCAATAAAATATCAAACTTCTACCTTACAAATGCAATTGAACCAGGAATAATTCCAGTTTTGTAATTTCCAATTTTCGAACCATCATTTTTATAAATATGAATTTCTTCAGCATTTGTATAATCTTTTGCGTCAGAAATATAAATTAATTCATTCACTTCATCTACAAATATTCCATTTATACTAAATTGAGATGTATTAATGAATCAGGAATATAGTAACTCAGCGAACTATTTCCCTTTCCATAATTTCCTTCGTTAACTATATAAATACCTTTTGCAATTGGGATAATTTCATCCTTAGGTGAAACAGGATCATCAATTAATTGATATCCGACCATTATAGTGAAAGTAATTATTATTAATATATTTTTCATTTGTTTCGCCTTTTATTTAATTTGATTTGTTTGTAATTGTATTATTAAAAAATAATTTTGAAGTGGCACTGGAAATTGATCTGCTATTTGATAATTTTCATTAAATAAATTATCAATCTCAAACTTTCCTGTTATGATATAATTATCAGAATAATATTTACACAAAATATTTAAATCTGTTTTTTTAAATGAGGGAAGAATATATTTTGGATTGTTATCTACAGTAGTAAATCTAAATCAAGTTATTTGTTGAAATATATTGAACGAAAGAAATCCTAAAGTATAATTTACACCTAAAGTTGAAATTTCTTGTGGGATATATGGGAGTTGTTAATTAAAAGTAATATCATCTTCAAATGTTTTATTCTTCTTTAAAACTTGTGAAAGAGAATATTTATAATTTATCTTCAAACTACTTTTTATTAAACTAAGTGAAGAGAGAAACTCAATACCCTGTGAAGATACATTATGATTATTTGATGATGACCAATTACCATTATTCGTTGGCAACCAAATTATTCTATCTTTAATATCAATTAAATAAATATTTAATTCAAGTTCAGCAGTATTTGAAATGTTTGAATATAAAATTCCAAAATCAATATTTACAGATTCTTCAGGTTTAAGATTTATATTTCCACCGGGGGTCCAATATAACTCGTTCATTATTGGTTCGCGAAATGATTTACCAATTGTAGCTCTGATTCGTAAATTATTATCATTTTCATTTCCCAAATTCAAAATGATAAATAATATTTTAGTCATAAATAAAAAACCCAACCTGTGAGGATTGGGTTTGAAAATTATTCACCTCATTCCATGAGGTTAAGTTATAAACATTTGGCAAGTCTCCAGGCTTGTGAAGCGATCTTCACTTACTGTTGCGGGTCAGCTTTCGCTTTAACGGAATTCACATTTTCATTCACTTCGGTTAAGAATTGAAAACCAATTATTTTAAATTAATTTAAATTCAATCTGAAGCTAGTTTAACAAAATATTTTCTGCGGATTAGTTCGTATGAACCAAATAAAACAGTTACATAAACAATATCACCCGAGATACTATTTCTAAAAAATGGAATTGCAGCAACATAACAGCTGACTAATCCCTGTAAATTTTGTGGATAAATACTTCCATTGAGCCAAACACCAAAGTTTGTTACAACAAAAAATAAAATTGAACTTGAAATTGTTCCGACTGAGACTCTTGCAAAGTTGTATTTATTTCTAATCCAAATACCAATTAATCCAACTGAAATAAAACTACTATAAACCCAAATCATTCCATTATAAAATCCAAGAATATAGTCGCTAATTAATAATGCCAGGGTTGGCAAAACAAAAATATATTTACCACGTAAAAATACTCCAGCAAAAATTGCAATTGCACCAATTGGAGTAAAATTTGGTTGATGAGGAAGCAGTCTTGATAAAGCTGCAACCAATATCAATCCAATTATAATATAATTTGGAATTTTAACTTCACTTTTTTTCATTTTTATATCCTTTCAATTTGTATTAAATAAAAAACCCAATCGGAAAATAAATTATGATTGGGTTAAACATAATTCCTCTTTCCTCGAAGGTTTATGCAAAAGATGTTGGCAGGTTTTCAGGCTAATGAAATAAATTTCATTTACTGTTGCGGGTCAGCTTCCGTTTCTACGGAATTCCCTTTTAGCTCAAGGCTTTCGCACTTAAACACCAAACATCGATTATGAAAAAGAACTTTGGTTAAACATAGAATATTTTTTAGGACTATACAACAAATATTTTTTTTAACTTATTTTTTTCCTGTTCGTCAAAAAACCTAACTAAAAACATCAATGGTATAAAGAGAAGGATTAATATTATTTTCAATATTATTTGATTTGAAGCATATTGCCCAAAAAATATATTCAACAGAAAAATAACTAAAGCAACAAATATTAATTTATAAATTCTTAACCATTCGTATTTAATTGGATAAACTTTTTGAGCCAAATAAAACATTGCAATTGCAAGTGTACTGTATGCAATTAAGGTTGCAAGTGCGGCCCCCATTATTCCAAATTTTGGGACTAAAATAATTGTTAGAACAATTTTAATTCCAGCCGCTATAAATGAGCCAATCGGAACCAAATGGGTTTTCTTCTCAATATATAATCCTGCAGAAAATATATTTGACATTCCAAAAATAAGATAACTTAAAAGTATAATTGGGACAATTGGTAATCCGCTCCAATAATTTTGGTGGATTAAAGTTTTTCCAAGAATGTTAACAGAGACAATATCAGTTATAAAAAATGTAATAATCAGAAATACCATCACCAAACCTGTTAATAAATAAATCATAACTCGTGAAATTATTTTTTTTGCATTATCATCTTTTGACACAGAAAAATAAAATGGTCTCCACGCGAAATCAAACATTTGTACAACTAACATCATAAATATTCCCAATCTATAATTTGCTTGATAAATTCCTACAGTAGCATCGTCCGTTAGAAATTTTAGAATTGGTCTATCAATTATTTGTAGCGATACAGTTGCAATTCCTGCGGGGATTAGTGGAAGTCCATATTTCCAAAGTTGCTCAATAAGTTTAGAGTCAAGTTTAAATTTAAGTTCCTTAATTATAACTGGCAATAATAATATTACAGTTGAAACAGATGCAATTGCGCTACTTAATAAAATTCCGTTTACGCCATAATTTATAATTAATAGAAAATATATATTTGAAAGAATTGTAATTACAATATTTAATATTTTAACAATTGCAAAATATTTTGCTCTATGTTGTAATCTTAAAGCCGCAAATGGAATTATCGCAAATGAATCAAATGCGAGTGTAACTGCTGCAGAATAAATACTTTGTAAATATATTTCATCTAAAGAAATAAGTTGAAGGATCGATTTTCCACTAAAAATAATAATTAAAGATAAAAGTGTTGAAGTTACAATTATTGAAATATATGCAGTACTGAAAGTTTGCTTTGCATTTTTTTCATCACTATTTGAAGCAAATTTAAAATATGCTGCTTCAAGACCAAATCCATAAAGCATTCCACAAATTGCAATTAGAGAAAAAATATAAGCAACGATTCCGTATTCTTGCGGAACTAAAATATTTGTATAGAATGGGACGAGTAAAAAATTTAGAAGTCGCGCAATAATTGTACTGAAACCATAAATTGCAGTTTCAGTAAAAAGTCGTTTTATTTTATCAAACATTATGTGAGGACTTCCAAAGAGATATCAATTGAATTAAAAGAATGCGTCAGCGCACCAACTGAAATAAAATCAACTCCAGTTTCTGCAATTTCACGAACATTTTCAAGATTAATTCCACCGGAAGCTTCAACTTCATATTTCCCTGTTATCATTAAAACTGCAGTTCGCATATCGTCAATCGAAAAATTGTCCAACATTATTCTGTTTACATTTCCAATCAACATAACTTCTTCCAATTGTTCAAGTGATTCAACTTCAATTTCGATAGGAACATTTATTTTTTTTTGGTGAAGGGATTTACTGATTTCATTAATTGCATTTTTAACTCCACCAATTGCAGTTATGTGATTGTCTTTTATTAAAATCATATTATCCAAGCCAAAACGATGATTCACACCGCCGCCATCAACTACTGCAGCTTTCTCTAAAAATCTTAATCCCGGAGTAGTTTTTCGTGTATCTGTAATTTTTGCTTTTGTATTTGAAACTGCGTGAACAAATTTATGTGTGAGTGTTGCAACTCCGGACAATCTTTGTAAAAAATTTAATGCAACTCTTTCACCAAGTAAAATATTTTTAGTTTTACCTTCTAAAAAAACAATTTCACTGTTTTTTGAAATCATACTTCCATTTTCAACTTTTTTTCTGAATGATAAATCAGGATCAATAATTGAATAAACAAGTTGAGAAATATCTATTCCTGAAATTATACAATTTTCTTTTACAGCAATTGAAGCTCTGCTCGATTTATCTTCAGGAATTGTAGCTTCCGAAGTTATATCACCTAATCCAATATCTTCACGGAGTGCTTGTTCAACAATCCTTCGGATATTATTATTTTCTAATTGCATTAATTTATTTCGAGGTTTGTACTTTTTCAGTACGGCTATATTCCCCTGGCAACATTATTGGAATATCATCTACAATGGAATATTTTTCTTCACATTTAGAGCATTGTAAAACTTTATTTTGAAGAATTAATTTGAGTTCTCCTTTACAAACTGGACAGCAAAGTATATTTAGTAATTCTTTATTAACCATTTATTAATTTTCCCATTCTCCCATATTTCCGAATTTTTTTATTCTCTGTTCAATTAATTTTTCAGGTTTTATTTTTTTCAACATTTTTAATTCATCAATTAATATTGCTTTTAGAATAGTTGCAATTTTTTGATGATCACGATGAGCTCCACCTAAAGGTTCCGGAACAATCCGGTCAATTATTTTTTGTTCTAATAAATCGGGAGCAGTTAATTTTAGAGCCTCGGCTGCTTGTTCTTTATAATCCCAACTTCGCCATAAAATACTTGAGCAAGATTCTGGAGCAATTACAGAATACCAAGTATTTTCCAACATTAAAATTCTATCACCAACACCAAGTCCAAACGCGCCACCAGATGCTCCTTCACCAATTATTACAACAATTATTGGAACCGGAAATCCAGACATTTCAAAAATATTACGTGCAATCGCTTCAGCTTGTCCACGTTCTTCAGCTTCAATTCCCGGAGAAGCGCCCGGAGTGTCAATCAATGTTATAATTGGTTTGTTAAATTTTACCGCAAGTTTCATTAATCGTAGAGCTTTTCTGTAACCTTCGGGATGAGGCATTCCAAAATTCCTGAAAATATTTGATTTCGTATCTCTTCCCTTTTGTTGACCGATTAACAAAACAGAATGTTCGCCTAATTTTGCGAATCCACCGATAATTGCTTTATCGTCACCAAAATTTCGATCTCCGTGAAGCTCAATAAAATCTTCGCACATTAATGAAATATAATCCAAAGTATATGGCCGATCTGGATGTCGGGCTAATTGAACTTTCTGCCATCGTGTTAAATTTGTAAATACTGTCATTCGTAATTCATTGACTTTCTTTTCTAATTTAACAACTTCATTACTAATATCGAAATTGCCACTTAGTTTTTTCATCTCTTCAATTTTATTTTCCAATTCAACAATTGGCTTCTCAAATTCTAAAATTACTTTTGCCATATTTCACTCATTGAATTAAATATTTTTCCTTGAAATAGTGCAGTGAAGAATACTTCTAAATCAAGAAATAATGATTGATTGCTGGAATAATATAAATCTAATTCCTCTTTTTCTTTTTGTGAGAAATTTTCTGTGTTGAGTAATTGAGTAATACTTGTTAATCCGATTTTTCCAATTGAATTAGCATTTTCATTTTTAGAATTAATATTTCTACCAACTGCTGATATTTCCCCTTTCAAAAGTGATAAAGCTGAATTCATAATTATTTTTTTATTATTCTTTTTAGAAAATAAATATACAAAAGGGGTAACAATAATCAAAAGAATTCCAATAAACAGATCGAATAATCGTTTAACTGATTTGTAAATTAATTTATTTGAATTATTTTCAATCGCTATAAAAGGAATATCTCCAAAATAATTAATACCAGATTTACTTATCATCATTTCAATTGAACTCGGAACAACCGAGTAAGCTAAATAATTTCTTTTTGTTCTCGCGACAATAGAAAGAATGGTTTCATTTTTTAAATCGCTTGATGAAAATATTATATCTGTAATTTTATAATCGTTTACAATTTTTACAATAGATTCAACACTTCCCAAAATAGGAATTCCATTAATTTTTTCTCCAATTCTCAAATGTGTGGTATCGATAAAACCTATTATATCATAACCTTCATAAATTTGTAATCGTAATTTGGAAAGTACCTTCACGCTTACTTCTGAAACGCCAACAATAATTCCTCTTCTGCTAAAAAGTGTTTTTGGTTTTGTTTTTGAAGGAAATCCAAAATACCATAAAATAAATCTCCAACTTGATAAAAATAATAACGTGAATAAATAAAAATAAATTAATATAGCGCGACTAAATGCAAAATCTTTTACAAATGCAGTTACAGTTGCAATCAATAACAATCCTAAACTTACTCCGAGTATTGTTCTTGAGATTGATAATTTAAATAATGTATATACTTTAGAAAGATAAAGTGATAATAAAATTATTAATGATGGAATAATATAAACCCAAGGATATGCATATTCCGGGAATGAAAGTATTTTTTCTTTTCGTAAATACTCTGCAATAAAAAATGAAAGTAGCGTAAAAATAAAATCAATAAGTGGGGCTAAATAATTACGAAGAATATTTTTCAATGATGCAAATAAATAACGAGAAGAAATACTGGACTCAATAATCAAATTGAATATTAAACTTGAATGCAAATGTTTTCTGTAAAATATTTTCATTGCAGTATAAAAATGATTCAATTCATCAATTGAACTTCGTTTTGTACTTTCACCTTTGTAATGTATTATTTGAGTTGAAGGATTGTAAATAACTTTCCATCCATTATTTTTTGCTCGATAACACAAATCTAAATCTTCGCCGTACATAAAATATTGTTCATCAAAACCACCGACGGTTTCAAAAATTTCTCGAGGAAGCATCATAAATGAACCACTTAATGCATCAACTTCAGTAATTTCATTTTCATCTAAATATGTTAAATTATATTTAGCAAATAATTTAGATTTAGGAAATAACCTACTTAAACCAACGATTTTAGAGAAAGCAACCCACGGAGTTGGGATACTTCTTCGGCAAGGAAGCTGCAAAGTTCCATCGGCATTTAAAATTTTGCAACCAACAAATCCAACTTGTTTATTATTTTCTAAATAATTATGAAGTATACTAATTGTATCTTCTTGAACTAAAGTGTCCGGATTTATAAGTAAAAAATATTTCCCTTTTGCAATTTGCATTGCTTGATTATTTGCTTTTCCAAAACCAATATTGGTTTGGTTAGTAATAATTTTTACGGTTTCGAATTCCGAACGGAGCATTTCAATACTGCCATCGTCAGAGGCATTATCAACTACAATTATTTCACTTTGTAAATGTTGAACTGATTTTTGAAGTGATTCTAACGATTGTCTTAAAAAATCTCGAACGTTATAATTAACGATTATTATTGAAAGATCCATTTGAAAGAAAATTACAATCTATTTAGAAACGAACGAATGCGTAATTTCCAAACCATGAAAACGGCTTCGTAAACAATTTTTTTATTCATTTTTGAAAGTCCTTTACGCCGATCAACAAATGTTATTGGAATTTCTTTAAGATTAAATCCTTTTTTCCACGCTTTGAAACTCATTTCAATTTGAAATGAATAACCATTTGATTTAACTTTATCGAGATTTATATTTTCTAAAACAATTCTTCTAAAACATTTAAATCCTCCCGTTGCATCTTTTAATGGAAGACCGGTGATTACACGACTATATTTATTTGCGAAATAACTTAAAAGCAATCTTCTAATTGGCCAGTGAACAACACTAACTCCATTTATATATCGTGAACCTAAAACTAAATCATATTTTTGAATTTCATATAAAAAATTTGGGAGTTCAATCGGATTATGAGAAAAATCGGCATCCATTTCAAAGATATAATCGAAGTTATGAGTCAATGCATATTTAAATCCTGCAATGTATGCAGTACCAAGTCCTTGCTTACTTTCCCGCTCGATTAAATGAATTTTTTTATTTTTCTTTTGTAGAGTCCAAATTATTTTTGCAGTTCCGTCAATTGAATTATCATCGACAACTAATACTTCGATTCCTTTTCCTTTTGATAATATTTCTGAAATTAATTGTTTAATATTTTCAGCTTCGTTATAAGTCGGAATTATTACAAGTGTACTTTTAATATTTTCAGCCATAAATTATTGCCCTTTTCCCAATAACATTGTATAAATAGTATTGAATAAAATTTTCAAATCGATTCTCAGAGACATATTTTCAATATAATATAAATCATATTTTAGTTTCATTTTAACATCAGCAATTGAAGAATCGTAACCCTGTTTTATTTGAGCCCAGCCAGTAATTCCCGGCAAAACTTGAAGGCGTCTTGCGTAAAATCGAATTTCTTTTTTAAATTTCTCAACAAAATATGGCCTTTCCGGACGTGGACCGACTAAACTCATATCGCCATTTATAACATTTAGTAGTTGAGGAATTTCGTCAAGACGTGTTTTTCGTAAAAAGAATCCAACTTTTGTAATTCTTTGATCGTTCAGAGTTGACCAAATCGGACCTGTTTCCCATTCTGCATTGTGAATCATAGTTCTGAATTTTTTCATAATAAATATTTCGCCTTCGAATCCAACTCGCTCTTGTTTAAATATTATTGGACCTCTTGTTTCTAATTTTATTGCAATTGAAATTATTAATGAAACTGGAAATGTAATGACTAGAATTATTATTGAAAAAATAATATCGATTATTCTTTTTAATACAACCTCCCAAGGTTGCATATGTCTTGGCGTAATCTCAATTAACGGGAATCCATAAAGTTGGTTTGTTCTAAGCTGTCCACTAATTACATCGTACATATCAGGAATAATTTTAAAATTAACTTTATTCGGTTCACAATAATTTAATATTTTTAGAAGCTTACCATGATCAGTTGATTCCAATGCAATAATAATTTCAGAAACTTTTTTGATAATTATTATTTCAGATAACTGATCAATGCTTCCGATTAATTTTAAATTTTTATATGAATGTTGTCCACTATGTTTATTAGATGAAATAAATCCAATAACTTTTAATCCTAACGCAGGAAATGTTTGCAAGTTGTCAAACAATTCTTTTCCCTTTTTATCCCAACCTACAATTAAAGTATTTCGTAAATATTTTCCCTTCAAATACATTCTGCGTAAGTACGATATCAATCCAATTCTTCCAACAGAAACAATTATTAAAATTAAAATCCAATGGAATAACATTAATGATCTGCTCGTTTGACTTGGATTAGGAATTGCTTCATCAACATAAATAAGAATGTAAAGTAGCAACGAACCAATTGTTACGGATTTAAATATTTGGATAAATTCATCCGTTCTGGATTTTACATATTGATCTTTGTAAAGACCAAATAAAAAGAAAATAAATATCCAATAAATTAATATTGCAACTAACGGAAGTACAAAATCTATTTCAGATTGAAGTTCAAATATTCCAAACCTCACTCTTAATAAATAATATGATGTCCAAAAAAGTGAAATCAAAAAAACATCAAAAAGGAATAAAAATTTCTTATTCGTAATATTCATATTTATCTACTTAATATTTCCAATATTTTTTCAGCAGCAAATCCATCACCGAAGGGACTAATAAATTTTTTATTTGAAGGATTATTAATTTGTTTTTCAATTGCTTTGCAAATTTTATCTTTATTTGTGCCAACTAATTTAGAATTTCCAAGTTTAATACTTTCCACCCTTTCTGTAACATACCTCATTACAATGCAGTATTTGTTGAATGAAGGAGCTTCTTCTTGAATACCACCGGAATCTGTTAAAACAAAAAGTGAATTTTTTAATAAAGTGAGTAACTCTAAATAATTTACCGGCTCTAAAAGAATTACATTTTTTAATTTTCCAAGAATATTTTTTACAGGCTGTTGAACGTTTGGATTCAAATGTACAGGATATACGAATTGCAATTTTGGATACTTAATTGCTGAATCTCGAATTGCGTTACAAATATTCTTAAATCCTTTACCAAAACTTTCTCTTCGATGTGCAGTTATTAAAATAAATGGTTTATTAATTTTTTTATTAATTCTATTTAAATTGTTTAACTTATTATTTTTTGAAATTATTCGTAGTGCATCTACAACAGTATTACCTGTTATGAACAAAGATTTTTTATTAACACCTTCACTAATTAAATTTTGATTTGAATTTTTCGTTGGACAAAAATTATATTTCGCAATTCTACTTATTGCAAGCCGATTAAATTCTTCTGGGAATGGAGAATTAATATCAAAACTTCGCAATCCCGCTTCAATATGTCCGACAAGAATTTTATTTTGAAATGTACATATTGCTGACATAGCAGCAGTCGTAGTATCTCCCTGGACTAACACAACATCAGGATTAACTTTTTTAAATATTTTAGGAAGTTTTTTAAAGATTTCCGAAGCAACATGATCAATTGTTTGTCCAACCTTCATTATGGAAAGATTTATATCTGGTTTAATATCAAATATTGATAATGCATCTTCCGCCATTTTTTTATGTTGGCCAGTATAACAAAACTCAATTTTGATTTTATTTTTATACTTACGATTTTTTGCAGCTATAAATATCGGAGCAAGTTTTATAATTTCGGGACGTGTTCCTGCTATTAAAAGAATTTTTAACATTTTAATTATATTATTTTATAATTGGCTATAAATTTTATTTAAGTCGTTTGTTATTTTACCTAATCCGTATAAATCTCGAACTTTCTTTTTTCCATTAATACCAATTCTTTCTCTTTCTTTTTTCGAGTTTAATAATTTTATAGCATAATCAGCAAATTCTTCTTTAGAATTCGCAATTAATATTTCTTTATTGTGTTGTAAATTCAGCCCTAAGGATCCGATTGGAGTTGCAATTACAGGAATTCCCAATGAAGACGATTCTAATATTTTGGTTAATGTTCCGGCTCCGTATCTAATAGGTGAAACAGCAATGTCTGATTGTAAATATTCACTGCAAATGTCTTTAACGAAACCAGTTACAATTATATTTTGTGATTTCATCTTTATAATTTTACTACTTGGATTTTGTCCGACAATATAAAACTTCGCACTTGGAACTTTCAATAATATCTGCGGAAATATTTCTTTTACAAAATATTCTACTGCATCACTATTTGGATAATAGGACATATTACCTGTAAATATTATCGAGTTTAACCTTTTGATATGCTTTTTGGTTTTATAATTTTCTAACTCGATTCCATTGTAAACTAAATTTATTTTTAATTTTGTGTTTCTACTTAAAAGATATTCTTTATCAATTTCAGAGCACACAAAAGCTCTATCATATTTTTGTATGATTTTTTCATACTTATACATTCTATTTTTTTCAATCAAAAGGAATAATTTCAAGAAAGGGTTTTTAGTTAATTTCTGAAATCGTTTTAGATACAACGATACGGCATCAGTTAGATCGATAACTTTTTTTGGATGATCAATATCAAATGTATATGGAGCCATTCTTATAAGATGAGTATGTATTAAATCAGGTTTTTCTTCTTGGATTACATTTTTCACAAGAGTATTCATTTTTTTTGAATTATAATATTTAACTTGAATTGGCAGTTTACTAAAGAACCCCAAAACAGAATTAATTACTGATTTCCAAACTGGTAAATAAATAAGTTCAATTCTTGTACAATATTTAGCTAATTCATTTTGCAATTCATACTCACTTTTATTTTCAACAAAGCTCAAAAGTATTATCTCATTTGATTTTGAAAGATTACGAATCAAATTATAAACTCTAAGTTTATCTCCTCTAAAAAGTGGATAAGGAATTCTCGATGTAATAAATAATATTTTCATTTTTTAATATTTAGGATTTCGTCCCATTATTCCTTTTGCTCCATCAATCCATCCGTTTACAAGAGCAATTATTTGTTGAGAAAGTCTATTATCATTTCCTTTCATAGAAAAGACAAGTAATACTAATTTTCCAAAAATTATTAATAATAAAATTGTTATAACGTAATATTTGAGAAATGGGAAAGCATCAGTAAAAAATAATATTCGATTTCTTATTGAATAATATAAATATGATGGCGAATATTCTTCTAGAATATTTCCTGCACCACTTCCATGATAAAAAACTGATTCTGGTTGATAATATAATTTGAAATGTTTATTAGCATTAAACGAATATTTTAAATCTTCTGAATACATAAAATAACGTTCTTCAAAATATCCGACAATCTGAAAAACTTCTTTTCTTACTATCATCAAACATCCAGATATAAAATTAACAAACTGAGGTTTATAGATTTTATTTGAAGAAAGTGGTAATACAGAGCATAATAACAGACTAATTCTGCCACCTGTTGTATAAATTTTTGATGATATTTTTCGAAACGCTTTTCCGGTAACAATTCCTACTTCGGAGTTCTCATTTAATATTTTTAGTAACGGTGAAAGAAAATTATCTTTTACTATTATATCAGGATTCATAATCAACACATAATCAACTCCGAGCGATAATGCTTTACGGATTCCTACATTATTTCCTGCAGCATATCCATCGTTAATATTTCGTTTAATAAGCGTAATATCATTTATTTGCGATTGTATATAATCCACACTTTCTTTTTTAGAATTATTATCGACTATGATAATCGCAATCTTTTCAGTTACATTTTTTCTTATGGAATTGATGCATTTTTCCAAATCTTTATGAGAATTATAATTTAATATTACTGCAGCAACTTTTGGCATTTTATTTTACAAAATTAAATTTGTTTTTCGATTTGAGATTAATGAGATAAGAATTTAATTCTGTAATTTCTGATACTTTCGGATTTCCATTTTTTATAATATATTTCAAATAATAATAATAATATTTCAAAGAATAATTCAGTGTGTTTCTTTTATTTGTACTTCTTGAAAGTTCAGGATCTTGATCAGATATAAATTTATCACTTGAAACAATATCAGCAAACCAACCATACGGTGGATGAAGTTTTGCTTTAATAAATCTTGCGGTATGATCAACATGATCATGAAAGTTATGAAATCGTTCATCAAGCAATCCAACTTTTTCAATTGCAGTTCGTGTATAAAATGTAAAAGCACCAATTGGATATCTGTGAAAAGATAACCCTACACCCTTTTCATACTTTATTTCCTGATAGTGTGATATATTATTTTTATTTGTTGGTCCATGATATGCGTAATTTAAATGTTGAATCCCACTTGTTTCGCTAGCTTTGATATATTCTTCAAAAACATTTTCATTTATTATTTTTACATCATCTTCACATAAGAATATATTTTCGCAACCCTGTTTTAACAAATACTTAAGAGCATCATTTTTAGATTTAGCTACACCATAATTTTTATCATGTTGGATTATATGATTTATGTTTGAAAGATTTTTGGTATTTTTAAATTCTTTCCCGTCATTTACAACGACAATTTCATCAGCAAATGCAAGACTTTTCAAGCACTCATAAAATAAGTCTTCACGATTATAAGTAATTATACCAACACCTATTTTATTTTTGGGATTTATAATATTCAAGGTAATTTATTTAATTTTTCAAGTTGATTTCTTAAAAATATTGCTGATTGGATATTATTACCTTTTGTACAATATTTTTTTGCTTCTCTGATATTTCCCTGTATTTCTAATATTATAGATCCAAGCCAACAAACAAATCCACGTGGTAACAATTGATTGGACAATGAAAACTGTTTACTCAATCGAAATAGAATAATATGTAGAAATGCTGGTAACAATAAATAAGCATCTACTCTTTTAATTAACATAAATTGTTCAGATACAGAAATAGTTTTTAAATAACGGCGAAGATACTTCTCTCGTATTTCAAAAGTTTCCTTGTTTGTATTTTCAATATTTTGGAGCTCCTTATTTTCAAATTCATTTGAACGGTAGCATAAACCTAAAACCATATTTATTTTTTTAATTTTATGATTCTCAGAAACTCGACAACAAAATTCATAATCTCCTGCAACTTCATATTTTTCATTAAAATATATATTCTCTTTTTTGTGTAAAGAAGCTCGCCACATTGACTGAGAACCAATTTCATAATTAGCTAATAAATTTAATCTCGAATATTCTGATCTATAATATTTTTTTCTTCCATAATATTCAGAAATTATTTCATTCGGAATGTTTGAAATAAATTGATCCGCAAAAACAATTGCTATTTCTGGATTAGCAACAAGTGAATTAGAAAGAATTTCAAATGCATCTTTACGAAGTCGATCATCTGAATTTGCATTTGTAATATACTCTCCAACAGATTCATTAATTCCACGATTCCAAGCTTTATAAATAGTTTCTCTTTCTGATGTTTCTAAATATTTAATATTATTATTTGCACGAAGATATTCTTCAATAATAATTTTTTCATTTTGAGTTGAGCCACTATTCACAATTATTATTTCTAATTGCGATACAATAGTTTGTTGAAGTAGATCTTCAATCTTTCCACAAATAAATTTCTCGGAATTATAAAGTGATATTATTGCAGATATTTTTACCATTGTGCAGTTACTTTATAAGATTTGTATTTATAAATATTGAATCAACTTGAAGAACTTTCCCATTTCTGGGATCGAACATTTGATCATAATTTCCGACATATCTAAAAGAATTTTCTTTTAAATAATTATATATTTCATCGAACAGTGGTTGATCTTCGTACAGTTCTTCTATGCTGAGCTCAATTATAATTACAGCAATCTTTGGCAATACAGTTTTTGCACCAAGTAAAACTTGTTTTTCATATCCTTGAACATCAATTTTAAGTAAGATATTCTTTTCGAATATAATTTCATCTTGTAGTGAATCGAGAGTGCATATTTTAATTTTCTCTTCAACAGATTTTGATGTATATGGAAATGCATTTATTGATATGTTGGTAGCTTTTAACAAAGATGAACTTGGGGCAAATTCATTGTGATTTATTATTTTTTCTTCATTAATTTCTCCCAATCCGATTTTAAATAATTTAATATTGGAATACTTTTCTTTGATCAACTGCAGTTGAAGAAAACAATCTTCAAGTGGTTCAAAACAATATATTTTCAAATCCGGAAGAATTTGTTTCAATAAAGTAGAGAACTCACCAATATTTGCACCAACATCCAATAATGTTTTGATCTTGTACTCTTCAAGCCATTTATACTTTCCCATATTTACATTTTCTTGCAACGTATAATATGGTTGAATACTATATCCTGTTTTTTTAAATAAAGAATGTAAAATGCTTTTAACGGATTTCATGAATTAATTTGATATCATTATTTTTGAAAATATATTTTTATATTTTATATTCTCACCAAAAAATATATTAAAATCCTCTTTTGAAAATAAATGAAGATATCTTATCAATAAGAATGAAACTAAACTATTAAATATTATGACTATAATAATGTGTGTAGAAGTCGAAAAGAGAAACATATTTATAAATCCATTGAGTGCAACTAATATTATTGAAAATAAAATTATATTCCGAAGATCAGTTACATTTTCAATAATTTTTATATCTAGCAATTTCGTTCTAAACTTTAATAGAAGTATGAATGAACAAAGGACAGCAATGATAAATGAAACTATTGCTCCCCAATAATTAAAGTAAGCTAATAATAAATAAAATAAGGAGACGTTTACTATAACATTTACCGATTGCAGAATTAATACTTTTTCCGGAAAACCTTTCATAATTAAATATTGATATGTTGGATATAATGGTAATGCAAATAATAAATATGAAGCTAAAATAATATTAGCAGTTGTACTTATTATTTCAACTTCTCTTCCAATCCAAAGTTGTACGATTTGGTGCATATTTGTACAAACGATTGCAATAATAAATATTCCAAATAATAATAATTTTTTTTCTACTGTTTGTATTATTTGCGCGATTTGAATTTTATTTTCTAACTTTCCAATTAATGGAGTTATAGGATAAATCAATCTTTCAATGAGACTCCAGAAAAGTCCTTTTATTCTCAATGCAATTTCGAAGAAAGCGACTTCTCTAATCCCGATATATTTGTTGATTAATATTTTAGTTAATGGCTCATAGAAGAACCCTAAAATATTACTTCCATAAATTTTAGAACTATATTTGAGTTGCTTTTTAATTGTTGGAATAAATGATTTCGAATAATTTGCAATTCTATAAAATCCCCAAACTTTTATAGCGACAATAAAAAGAATTATAAACCAGATTATTGTTGCTGATAAAGAAAATATCCCAATTGAAGATAATCTTGGATCAACAAATAGTAAAATAATTATACTTGACTTATTTAAAATGCTATAAAATAATTGAAGAAGATTTGTTAAATAAGTTTTTTGCAATGAATCAAAAATTGCACTTGGTACTTGTCCGAGTATTACAAGTACACTTGAAAATAATATTGTTTTAAATAGAATTGATGTTTCAGTTGTCAGATAAATTTCGGGAAGCCAAAATATATTTTTTAATACAAATGTTTCATTGAATAAAAGCAATGCTGTAACTAAAACTAAAATTAAACTAAGAACGAGAAATACTGTAATTATGTCGTAATTAGATTCTTCAGTTCGTCCTTGCTCAACAAGAAATTTAATTAATGATGTATTAAATCCTAAATTAACCAGAAGATTGAAATTTCCAATTACAGCAAAAAGTGAAAATATCCCGTAAAGCTCTACTCCAAGTTTATCAATAAAAAGAGAAACTGTTAATACAACCAGAATTGTATTTATTGCTACTTGAACTATTCCACTTAATGAACCTAAAAGAATTTTTTTTCTCATTCCTTTATTCTGATTTATTTGGTTCAATATTTAATTTTAACATTGCAAGCATTAATCCTATAAAAATTCCAAATAAAATAATTCCTTGTCCCCAAAGCCACGCATCAGTTACAAACATCGAAATCATAATATAGATTATTCCCCATCCAACAGACAAATTTAAAATATTAAATTGTTTCTCTTGAGAATTATTTAATAACTTAAAATTATTTTTCAGAATTGAATAAATAAATATTAGAAATCCGATTAAACCAATAATTCCTGTTTCAACAATTACAGCAAGGTAAGTTAAGTGTGCAGTTAATCCGCTAACATATTCATCGAATAAATATTTCGGAAGTTTATTAAATAAATAAGAAGTGTATGGAAAAGAATATAACCCGATTCCCGCTATTGGATGCGCCATAAATGCGTTATAAGCCGTGCTCCATATTAGCATTCTTGAAACCAACGAATTCACTGCATAACCTCTTTTATCGAGAGCTTGTTCAGATGACGCATATTCTGTAGCTCGTTCCGCTATTTTTGGATTAAACTCAGTTGCTGCTAAATATATTATAATAATTACTACCACTATGAAAGCTGAGTTAAATATTAATTTAAAACGATTGAGATTAAATCGATTCGATTTATAAAATAGAAAACTTACAAATAATAAAATTGAAAATCCCGAAACAAGCCAAGCACTTCTTGTTTGCGTAAAGATCAGTCCTGTTACAAATATTGATAACAGCATGAACCATAATATTTTTTTTACACCTTTTGTAAATGTGAGATGAACTACCGAAATCATAATTGCTACACCGACATAATCAACGTACATAATTCCGGCAAAACCATATGTTCTTTTGCTTTCGAAAATTGATTGGATAAATATTGTGATTGTATTTAGTAAAACAAGTGCAAGATATCCTTTTAATAAAAATGATATTTTATTTTCTGAATCAAAATATAATTTTGTAATTGTGAAAATTAAAAATAATGCAACTAAATGATAAAGCATTATTAAACTAGTAAATGGTCTCTGTGCGTTTATAAATGAAGGGAGGATAGAAATTAAATAAATAATAAATGAATAATTTAATGGTGACTTGAAATCATTTATTGAAATATTTTTATAAGTAATAAGTAGAGAAATAATTACAAATAAAGAAAACCAAACACTGCTTGTAAATCCAAAATAAAATTGGATGAAAAGAGATATTAACAACATTCCATATATAATGTTAAAATTAAAAAGGAATATTATGACTATTGGGATTGCACAGATTAATAAAATAATTGTATCACTCAAATTTGATGTAAAAATATTTATAAGTGAAAATACAATTACATTTAAAACCAAAATATAAAATATGGTTTTTAAAAAAGTAGAGGTGTAATTACTTTTATCAGTTAGTGAAAGCAATTGAGGTGTCTCTCACTTTTTTCTTTTCCAACTAAATTCCCCTCTCAAATATTCCAATTTGGGATTAACAGAATTATTCAACAATTCAATTATCAAATAGAAAAGTGCTGATAAAGTCATTATAAAAAATGAGATAGCAATCGCTAAATAAATTCTTGGCATCGATGGATTCTTTGGCGGTATTGCATAATCTATTACTTGTAGAATTGGAAAGTCCTTCTTCTCTTCGATTTTTGCTTGCTCATAAAGGGGAATTATAAATTCCAAAAGTGCGTTATTTATTTCAACAGTTCTGAATCGTCTTAAATATTCTGCAGTTTTTTTTGGAATATTTTTTAGTGCAAGTACAACACTTCCTTGTTCATCTTCCGATTTTATTTTATCCAATTTTTTTTGATACTCGGATATTTGAATTTCTGCTGATTTTACTTCAGGATGATTTTTACTATATAATCTTTCCAAAACTGATTTTTGAAGTTGCTTTGTAATTAGCTCGGTTTCTAATTCAGAATAAACTGTGAATAATCCTTCCATTTGATTTTTTACATCTATCAATCCAGAAACTTCCTGATAATAACGTAATGAGTCTTCAGAATTTCTAAGTTCAACACGAATATCTTCAACACGTTTTTCTAAAAACAATCTGCTCTCTTTGGATTTTGTAACTTCTAAACTTATAATTTTATTATTTATTGCATCAACTAAAGAATTCGCAATATCCGAGGAAAGTTTTGGAGATTTTGATTTAACAACAATTTCATAAGCATCGTTGTTGGTTTCGTGTGTTGCAATTTTTTTTCTTAGTCGAAGAAGAGCAGATTCCATTGCATCATCTTCAGTTGAATCAATTTTATAAACTTTAATTAGATTATATTTCTTTATTATCTCTTCTAAAGTTGTTCGACTAAAGACAATTGTATTGTATCTGTTTATTTCAATTTGAGCAGATGCACTACTACCAAATGATAATGGAACTCCTTTGTTAAAATTTTTCATCATTGTACCAAGTCCAGCACTTGCATCTTCACCGCGAGGAATTATAACTGCATTCGCTTCAAATTGTTCATCTATAAAATAATATAGAAAGCCGAATGAAAATAACAAACTTGAAAAAAATATTACAAATAATTTTTTTCTAAATTTGCTAATTAATATTAATATGTCGAGAAATTCGAATCCTTTATATTCAGCCATTTTATTTGCCTATTTGAATAACCATTAAATATAATGTTGCAAGTGAAGTTGTTAATGCTGCTATATCGCGGAAAGTTTCAAAATAATATCTTGGTGCTCGGTAAGGTTCTTTAGGAACAAAAATATAATCTCCATCTTCGATTGTGGTTTCACTCGGATCAACCCATTCTTTTGTACTCGATTTAATAATTTTTATATCACCACTTTTCGCATTCTCAAGAAAACCTCCAGCAAAATTAATATAATCATCAACTTTATTTGAACTAAGCAAAGGAATATATCCTGGCTTTGCAACTTGTCCGTATATGTAAATATTTTTTTGAATTGAAGGAATTGAAATTACATCTCCAGATTTTAATAATACATCTGCAACTTTATTATTTTCTTTAAAAATATCATTGAAATCAACAACCACAATTTCACGGTTAATTCTTAATGCAGTCTCTGTATTAAAATATTCTATATCTTCAGGCGCAAGATTTCCTCTTATTCCTTCCAATTTTTCTACTTCCAATTCTGAATGAGTTACTAAACGACGAGCTATTTTAGAAGAATTCATCGATGCAAATTTTGTAAATCCACCTGCTCGATTTATAATTTCTGAAAGATAAGTTGCTTCTTTTGTGATTGGATAAATTCCCGGATTGTTTACTTCACCATCAACTCGAACCGTATAATTAAAATTAGTAGATATTATAGAAAATATATTTACTCTGTCTCCTCTTTTTAATACAAAACCAAAATTTTCCGGGTTCGATTGAAGATCTAATTTTATTATTTCATCTTTTTGAGTTTGATTATTCCAACGAGTAACTTCAACATTTTTTAAATCTGCTAATGAAGAGACATCACCTGCAATTAAAATTAAAATTTTTAGATTATCACTTTCTAAATATTCATAAGTACCTTGAAAATTAACTTCACCATAAATTGCTAAATAATTTTTTTCAATTTGCTTTTTAGGAATTATTATCACATCGCCATCTTGTAAATATGGATTGTATTTTGTGTTTCGAGTTGACTTGTATAATTCAAGATCTATAAATGTTTCTGTTCCGGATTTATGAATAACCTTTATATTTCTTGTTGAGCCATTTGTTTTTTTATTTACTGGATTTAATCCAACATATTCTTTTTCACCATTAGCGTGTGCAATAATTACACTAACTCTATCAGTTGCTTGAGCATTATACAATGCCGGAAATTCTACTTCGCCAATTACTGTAACTTTAAATATTCTCGGAACCATTAATACAATATTTACTTCACTCATTGAATATTTATTTTTTACTGAATTAGCAATTTTTTGTTTTGATTGTTCAAGTGTTAATCCGGCTATATTTATATTTCCAACTGTTGGGATTAATATTGATCCTTCCGGTGTAACAAATACTTCAATTGAAAAAGGAGTGCTCGAAGAAACACTTAAACCAAAAATATCACCAGGACCAACTTTATATTCCGATGAATTAATAACACCTTCCAAAATTGATGGTTTTAATAATGTGGTAGTAAAAGGTGAAATACTATTCCCTGTCGCAGATTTAGAAATATCGGCTGCATCAAGCCCTTGCGACATTACTATTATTGGAAAAGATAAAATTAAAAATAAAATGTGTTTCATAATTTTGTAATAAATTTATCGATTTGAATATTGTAATTCATAATACTTTTGATAATCTCCACTTATAATTCTCTTCCACCATGATTCGTTCTCTAAATACCATTTTATAGTTTCTTGTAAACCATTTTCAAAATTATGTTCTGGAATCCAACTAAGTTCATTTTTTATTTTGGATGCATCAATCGCATATCTAAAATCATGAGCAACTCTATCTTTAACAAATTGAATTAACGAATCTGATTTTTCTAAAGTTTTCAAAAGAAGTTTTACAATTTCAATATTTTTCCATTCATTATTTCCACCAACATTATATACTTCTCCACTTTTCCCTTTTTTAAGTACAACATCAATTGCTGAACAATGATCTCTCACGTAAAGCCAATCCCGAATATTTAATCCTTCTCCATAAACAGGCAACGGTTTATTTGCCAACGCATTTGCAATCATTAATGGAATTAATTTTTCCGGAAATTGAAATGGTCCATAATTATTTGAACATCTTGTAATAACAACAGGCAAATTAAAAGTTTTAAAGTACGACAAAGCAATAAGATCTGATGAAGCTTTGGATGATGAATATGGTGACGTTGGATCTAAAGGAGATTTTTCAGTGAATTTTCCAACAGCTCCGAGTGAACCATAAACTTCATCAGTTGAAACATGAACGAATTTATTAATTTTATTATTTCTTGCTGCTTCAAGTAAAATAGAAGTGCCAACTACATTTGTTTGAATAAATATTTGCGGTCCCAATATACTTCTGTCAACATGCGACTCGGCAGCAAAATGTACAATCGTATCAATTTGAAATTCTCTAATTGTTTTATTTACTACTTCGGAATTACAAATATCTCCTTGGACAAATGTATAACGACTATCATTTTCAATATTTTTTAAATTTTCAAGATTCGCCGCATAAGTTAGTTTATCAAAATTTATTACTTTGATATCAGAATATTTTTCTAATAAATAATGGATGAAGTTACTTCCGATAAAACCAGCACCTCCTGTTACTAAAATATTCTTCATCTATTCATCCATTTTAAATGGTGAATCGGGATTTGATTCATGTCGTACTTCATCTACTTTTTCTTTTTTACCAACTCCTGCAAATAATCTATTTGGTAAATTATAAACCATTCCTTGTTTAGTCCCTATATTTTTATATGCATGTACAACTCCCGACGGAATAATTACCATACATGGATTATTTTCACCAACTTCAATAAATATCTTATTAAGATAAGTTGAACTTTGTTTACGCATATCCCATAAGAATAATTTAAACTTTGATGGTTTCATAAATACAAACATATCTGCTTGATCAACATGTTCATGTGGACCTCTTGTAATTCCTGTTTCTGTCATCGATATGTAAGCCATTTTTGGCATAAATTCATTTTCAATTTCATCTTCACGAAAAATTTCAGTTAACCATCCACGCGAATCAACGAAAATGTGGAGTGGTTTAAATATAACTCCTTCAATTTCACCAATTGTAAATTTTATATTATTTTCTAATTGCATAATTGAAATACAAATTTATTAAGCACTCCTTTAAATATTATTAATGTAAAAAATTTGCAGCTTTACACTGCGGCGGGTAACAAGACGAGGTTATTTATGTCCTCTTTTTGATAAAATCATAGCCATATTTACGAAAAGAGTAGCTTAATTGCAAGTAAACTACATTTTCTCCGGAACGGAAACATTCAATATTTTACAGCAGTTTTTGATTACTATTTTCGTCATAACACAAATTGCCAACCTTGCTTGCGTTGTGTTCTTCTCTTCCCCCATTACCCGATTATTGTGATAAAATCTGTGGAATGATTCGGCTACCGATTTTAAATAAGTTGGTAATCTGTGAGGTTCAAACATTTCTGATGATTGAATAATTATAGATGGGAATTCTAGCAACACTTTCATCAATTCAATTTCTTCTTTTTTTTGAACTAATTCAAAATTTGATTTTTGTAAAATGTCTATTGGAGATGTGAAATATTTTTCTTCTTCTGCAAATCGTAAAATACTTGCAATTCTTGCATGAGCATATTGTACATAGTAAAGTGGATTTTCTTCAGATTGTTTTTTTGCAAGCGATATATCAAATTCCAAATGTGTATTTGCACTTCTCATTATAAAAAAATAAAATACAGCATCAACTCCAACATCATTAATTAATTCATCGAGAGTATAAACTTTTGCATTCCGTTTTGACATTTTTACAACTTCTTCCCCTTCAACAAAAGAAACCATTTGATGAATTATTACTTTTACTTTTGATTTATCATAACCAAGTGCTTCGAGTCCTGCAATTACATCTATGATAGTTGCAATATGATCAGCGCCAAAAATATCAACTAAAAATTCAAACCCTCTTTCAAATTTTTCTTGATGATATGCAATATCTGGCAATCTATAAGTTGGCTCTCCTGTACTTTTTACAATTACTCTGTCTTTATCAATTCCGAGTTTTGAAGTACGAAACCAAAGTGCGCCTTCTTCTTCGTAAACCAAATCTTTTTTTCGAAGAAGTGAAATTACTTCATCAATTTTCCCACTACTATAAAGTGAATCTTCGTTGTAAAAAACATCATGCTTAATATTAAGTTTGTGAAGCGTTTCTTGTATACTTTGAAAACACCACTTTTCACCAAAAGATTGGAATAATGGTTTTCCATTTTCATCTTTGTGATCCCGACTTATAGTTGAACCAAATTTTATTTTTATCTCTTCAGCAATTGTATTAATATAATTTCCCTGATATCCATTTTCAGGAAAATGAATATTGCCGCCGCATAATTTAACATATCGTGCAAAAATACTGTCAGCAAGTAATTTCATTTGATTGCCGGCATTATTAAAATAATATTCGCGCGTTACATCAAAACCATTCCACTCGAGTAAATTTGCAATTACACCACCTAAACAAACTTGCCTACCATGTCCACTGTGTAATGGACCAGTTGGATTTGCACTTACCCATTCGAGATTTGTTTTTTTATTTTTACCAATATTCGATTTACCATAAAGATCATTTAACTCGAGAATATATTTTGCTTTATTTATTATTGCTGAATTAGCAAAATTAAAGTTAATAAATCCAGCTCCCGCAATTTCTACTGACTTTATAATTGAAGTATCAAGAATTAAATTATTTTTTATTTCGTTGGCAATTTCACGAGGTGGTTTATTTAGTATTTTCGCAAGCGATAACGCGATTGTGCAACACACATCTCCATGTTCAGGAATTCTTGGTTTTTCAAGTTGGACTTCAATTGAGGGATAATTTAATTTCTGCAGAGCTCCCTTCAATTGTTGAATGAGATATTCCTGCATTATTTTTTTTTGCGTGTTACGACTTTTTTCTTTTTAACTACGGGTTTGTCAACTATAATTTCAATTTTAGCATCTTCCCATAATTTTTCTATATCATAATAATTCCGCGCATCTACTTGAAATATATGTACAACAATATTAAACAAATCTATTATAACCCACGAACCTTCAGTATAACCTTCACATTGAACATGTAATTCGTCAATCTCTTTCATCTCATCTATAATTTCGTCAGCTATTGCTCTTACTTGTGTATTTGAACTTGCTGAACAGATTACAAAATAATCTGTCATTGTAGTTAATTTTTTAATGTCAAGAATTACAACATCAGTTGCTTTTTTTGATAAAATTATTTTTGCTATTTTTTTTGCTAATATTTTTGGTGTCATAAATTTATTTCCAAGGTTTTAATTTATCAAAATCATTTCCGATTACAATAGTTGTGTTAACATAAAATAAAGGATTAATTTGTTGTACTACATTGCTATTTGTAATTCCCAAATGCGTTGCAACTAAAAATGGAATAGCATTATCAACATTATTTTTTATTCCAACACGATCTATTACTAAAGTTTCTTTTACATTAAAATTTTGATAATTCCCAATATCAACAACATCAAATCCTAAGTTTCTTAAATACAATGTAACTTTATCTGCAACACCACTTTTACCACAACCATTTAAAACATTTAACTGCACGGTTGATAGAGAATCTTTTGTAAATATTTTATCGGAAAGAATTACATTGTTATTCCATGATTCAAATAAAATGTAAATATTGATAATAACTCCACTGCTTACCAATAAAACTAAAACAATAAAATATTTTGATGAGAGATTTTTGAAATGTGATGTCATTTATTTACATCACTTCTATTAAAACAGAAAACAAACTACTTCCCAAATGAATCGTCGAATAATAACCTATTACGGTAATAATTTGAAGATGGTGATTGTTGATAAGAAATTCCAATGTGAAATTCTTTCGTCGGACGATAAACAAGTTCTGCATTTCTTATAAAAACTCCTGAAAGTTGATTTGAAAGTCGTGGATCTAATGAGCTGTATGGCGAACTTTGAATGCTGATATCTACATTCGCATATAATTTATCATTAAATAAATATGAAAGTGAATTTGTATAACTATTCAACATTATATTTTGATTTCCGGAAGAAATAAAAGACATCGCAATTGAATGTCTCATTTGTAATTTTGAAGGATCAATTAATTGCTGATAATTATTTAAAGTCATCGGCCTCAAAATTGCAGAACTTACACTTGGAGTAACTTGTCCGGTATTTTTAAATTGAGCCAAACTAATTTGTACAAATGACAAAATAAAGATAATTGTATATTTCATACTGTAATAATAACTATTTCTTAAACTTTTGTCAACTTGATTTTTCATTTTTTTCTATAAACAATTTTTCAACATCTATTAACTGGTCAACCGTATTTATTCCCAATATTTCCATACTATCTTTAACTTGGGTTGCTGAGACTTGTAAATTTTGATTCTTAAATATTGCAATAACATCGGTCAAATATAATTCTTTTTGTGAATTATGTGGTTTAATTTTCTTTAATGCATCGAATAATATATCTTTTTGAAAGATATAAATTCCGGAATTAATTTCATTTATTTTTTTCTCTTCTTCAGTTGCATCTTTTTCTTCAACAATTGAATTAACATTTCCGTTTTTATCACGAATTATTCTACCATAACCAAAAGGATTATCTAAGTTTGCAGTTAATATTGTTGCGGCAGATTTATTTTGTTCATGATAATTTATTAATTGTAATATTGAAGAAGATAATAAAAGTGGAACATCGCCAGCTAATACCAAAATATTTCCATTGAAATTAATTAATTCTGTTTCAGTCAAAGATGTTGCTTGACCAGTTCCTAATTGCGGATCTTGAATTACTGTCTTCAGTTGATGATTGAATTGAGTTAAATATTCTTGAACCATTTCTCTTTGGTAACCAACCACAACTATAACTTTTTGCGGATTCAATTTTAAAGCCATTTCTACAACTCTACCAATCATCGGAATTCCCAAAATCTCAAACATTACTTTTGCTTTTTCCGTATTGTTCATTCTTGTCCCTTTTCCAGCTGCTAAAATAATAACTGCAAGTTGTGTTGTCATTAAATTATTTTTTTTCCAAATGAAGAAAGAATTAAATCCACAGCTAATTCTGCAGTTTGATTTTTAATATCGAGAATTGGATTTTCTTCAACAACTTCTAAACTTGACAACTTCCCTGAATCAAAAAGCGATTCCATAAAAAGATGAGCTTCTCTGTAATCAAGTCCACCTTTAACAGGAGTTCCAACTCCGGGAGCGAAAGTTGGATCTAATGCATCGAGATCTAAACTTACATGAAGATGATCAACATGTTTTAATTTTTTTAGTGACTTTTTAACTATTGAGCCCATTCCCTCTTTGTCAATATCTTCCATCGTAAAAATTGTAATTCCCAATTTTTTTATTAATTTTTTTTCACCTTCATCTAATTCTCGAATTCCAATCATCACAACATTTTTAGGATGAATTTTTTGAAATTCTCCGCCAACTGAAGTTAAATATTTACTTCCCTGTCCCAAACAAGCTGCAAGTGGCATTCCATGAATATTCCCGGAAGGAGTTGTATCTGCAGTATTTAAATCTCCAAGTGCATCAAACCAAATTAAACCAACTGTATTATTTTGTCTTTTATTGAAATTTCAAATTCCTGCCAACGTTCCAATTGCAATTGAATGATCGCCACCGAGAATTAAAGGAAAACTTTTAACTGATAAAATTCTTTCAATTCGATTTGAAAGTAAATTACAACTTCTCACAATTTCATTTAAATATTTTAACTTGTCATCTTTCACACGTTGTTGTTCGGGAGCTTTAATTAAAATGTCACCTTCATCTGTAACAATATGACCAATTGATTTTAATTTTTCAGAAAGTCCTGCAATTCTAATTGCAGAAGGACCCATATCAACTCCACGTCTTCCCGAACCAAGATCCATCGGCATACCTAAAATTGTAATTCTCATTTTTATTTTATTAAAGTGAGGAGTCGTGTAATTGTTTGTTTCAAATCTTTTCGCGGAACAACCATATCGATAAATCCTTTCTCTAAAACGGTTTCAGCTTTTTGAAATCCTTCGGGAAGTTCTTTATTAATTGTCTGTTTAATAACTCGAGGTCCCGCAAAACCAATTAACGCGCCAGGCTCTGCAATGTGAACATCGCCAAGCATACTGAAACTTGCCGAAGCTCCACCGGTTGTTGGATCTGTTAATATTGATAGATAAGGAATTTTTGCTTTCGCCAATTTATTTAATCGGCTACTTGTTTTTGCTAATTGCATAAGTGAATGTGCAGCTTCCATCATTCTTGCTCCGCCACTTGAAGAAATAATTATAAGCGGAATTTTTTTATTTAATGCAACATCTGTTGCTCGCGCAATTTTTTCTCCAACAACTGAACCAATACTACCTCCGATAAATCCAAAATCCATACATGCGATTACGATATGAATTTTATTTATTTCAGCCGTTCCATATCGGATTGCATCTTTTAATCCTGTTGTTTTAATCGCCTCTTTAATTCTGTCTTTATATTTTTTTGTATCTACAAAATTTAAAAAATCTTTCGAAATCATTTTGGAATCGTATTCTTTGAATGTTCTGTCATCCAGTAGAAATGAAAAATATTCCTCAGAACTAATTCTGAAATGATAATTACACTTTGAGCAAACTGATAAATTTTCTATTAAAGTTTGTGCATGTAGAATTTCTCCACAAGATGGACATTTTTGCCAAAGTCCTTCGGGAGTATCTTTTTTAGAATCAGTTATTATATTTTCTTTTGATCGCTTAAACCAAGCCATATTTAGTATTTACTTTATATTAATTTTTGGTTCAAAATTTCTTAAATACATTGGTTCTAATTCGCTAAATTCTTTGAGCTCCAAATATTCAGTTCTTATAGCTAATTTTGCAATTGAAATAGCTGAACATGGTAAAATAATTTTATTTTCTTCAGCATTTATTTCTTTCGATGCATTCCATTCTTTAGAAAAAAGAAATTTCGCATCTTTATTCTGTTGGAATATATCAATTATCGGGCCAATTTCATAAGTGGATATCCTTTGAAAAGAATCACTAATATTATACTTAGCAAAATATGCCTCTTCTCTTTTCGTTGAAATCATTGCAATAACTTTTGAATTAGATTCAATTATTTTTTCCTGGAGTGCAAAATTAATTAATCCATCGAGTGTTGGAATTGGAACTATTGGAATATTTAATGCACTCGCAAATCCTTTGGCTGCACTTAATCCAATTCGCAATCCTGTAAATGAACCTGGTCCAATTGAAACTGCAACTTTTGAAATTTGTTGCAAAGTTATTTTTGCATCACAAATAATTTCGTCTGTAAAAAATAATAATTTTTCGGAATGAATATTTTTTTCTACAACCGATCTAAATGAAATTACTTTTCCTGTTTTTTCTTCTACAAGTGCAACACTACAAGATGATGTTGCTGTTTCAATTCCTAAAATCATATTTTTTCTAATTTTGTAATTTCAATAATTCTTTCGTTTACTTTCTCACCATATTTAAACTCACATTGATATCTTCGCAACGGAAGAAATTCTTCAATTTTATTTCCCCATTCAATCACACAAACACCTTCACCAAAAAAATAATCTTCAATTCCAATTTCTAAAAGTTCTTTTGAATTCAGTAACCGATAGCAATCAATATGATAAATTGGAATTCGTCCGCCATTATATTCATTTACAATTGTAAATGTTGGACTAATTGCCGATTTTTTTACACCAATTCCAAGCGATACACCTTTTACAAAATGTGTTTTCCCTGTTCCTAAATCGCCTATTAATTCAACTATATCTCCAGAAATAAGTTGCGAAGAAAAATCTTTCCCTATTTGAATTGTTTCATTTTCGGAACTTGAAATAAAATTAGAAATCATAAATAATATTTTTATGTATTTAATGTAATAACAGGAAGTAACATTTCTTCCATGGAAATTCCACCATGCTGAAAACTATCACGATACTGATTTAAATATTTATGATATTCAGTTGGATAAACAAAATAATAATCCTCTTTTGCAGTTATAAAATTTTCTGTTACACTCGATTGAGGAAGTTGATAGGACTGTGGATTTTTAAGAAGTATCGCATGTTTTAATTCACACTTTAAATTTCTGCCAAACTTATAACGCAAATTTGTAGAAGAATCACGATCGCCAATTACTTTTGTTCCCCTCATACAGCGAATACTTCCGTGATCAGTTGTAAGAACAATTGTAATATTTTTATTTTGCGAAAGCGTTTGCAACATTCCAAATAAAGAAGAATGTTTAAACCAAGATGAAGTTAATGAACGATATCCAGCTTCATCCGGCGCAATTTCTTTCAATAACATATTGTCCGATCTGTGATGTGCAAGCATATCAACAAAATTTACAACGATACATGTAAGTTTATTTGTTACATATGAACTTATAGTTTTCTGCAATTGCCAGCCAACATCTGTATCATATATTTTGAAATACTTCAATTCTGGATTAATTGTAATTCGCTTTCTCTCAAAATATTTTAGAAGTAACTCTTTTTCATATTTATTGTAACTGGATTCATTTACTTCATCACCTTGCCAATATTCAGGATAAATTTTAGCGATATCATTAGGAAGTAATGAACTGAAAATTGCATTTCGTGAATATGGAGTTGCAGTTGGCAAAATGGATAAATAATTATCAGTTTTAATTGAAAATAAATTATGCAATTCTCTTTCCATTACAAGCCATTGATCGAGTCGCATACAGTCAACAACAATAAAAAAAATAGCTTTTTGTTTTTCTAAATGCGGAACAACATATTTTTCAACAATATCATGTGAAAGTGTCGGTCGTTTATTTTTTTCCTTTTCATTAATCCAACTTGTATAATTTTGTTCAATGAATTTCGAAAATGCAGAGTTACATTCTTTATATTGATCCGCCAGCATTTCCTGAATTCCCAATTGCGGATAATCATCCAATTGCATTTGCCAGATTGTTAATTTTTTATAAAGGTCGAACCATTCATTTAATTCCATTGGACTCATTAATTGTTGCGAGATGTAATTAAATTCCTGAATGTATTCTTTTGAAATTTGTGTTTCCTCTAATTTTTTCTTATCGAAAAATTTTTTACAAACTAAAAGTATTTGGCTTGGATTAACCGGCTTTGTTAAATAATCTGCAATCATACTTCCAATTGCTTCTTCCATTAAAGATTCTTCTTCATTTTTTGTAACCATTACAACTGGTAAATATGGTCGAAGAGCTTTTATTTCTGTAAGAGTTGCGAGTCCATCTTTTCCTGGCATCATTTCATCCAAAAGAATTAAGCCATAATTTTTTTGTTGAACTAATTCAACAGCTTCATTTCCATTTGTTGAAGTATCAACTTCATATCCTCTATCCTTTAAATATTGAATATGAGGAACAAGCAAATTTATTTCATCATCAACCCAAAGTATCTTTTTTTCTGTATTCATATTAAAAATTACAGACAGTCAGTTCCAAATACAATTTAATTATTGTATTGAAATGTGAATGTCTAATCCTCCTTCGTTTGTTGTAGAACCGGGAATTCTAGAACCACCGGCATCTGGTTGGACTTGTGTAAATCTATAAAATAATGCAGCTGTCACTTTTGAACTTAAAACATAACGAAAACGTGGCTCAAATGTTGTTCGAGATGATCCTTCTCCGGGAGTTCCTTGATCTCCTAAATTCTCACTTGAAAATGTTTGTCTCGAATTTTTTGTGAATGAATATGATAAACTAATATCCACATCATTTGAAAGTGCTAATCCAAAAAATGGAATTTCAAATCCTGATCTTGAAAATCCACCTGTGAAAGATATTTCAGTTGCATTATTTTCTGAAATATTTTTCGATGTCGGAATTAAATCATATGAAGCATTTGTTGAATATCTGATATTTGAATTAATATTTCCTTTAAACATTTCTTTGAATGTAACACTCATTCCAATTAAAGGAGAAAATCCATAATTAATTCTTTGAGATTCAACTAAAGTTCCACCGGAAGGATTTCCTCTTAATGCTTTGCGATAAGATGAAGTATAATTATGCTCAAGCGAAACACGATTTACAAAACTTTGGAAGAAAGAAATTTTTTCTAATCCATCCCAAGAAAAAGAATAATTGAGATGCGGTGTATATTGACCAAGTAATCTTCTAAGTCCGCTCATAGTTTCAAGTCCATCTTCAAATGCCTCCGACATTTTTAAATCGTCAGTTCGTTTGTCAGTAACATCTTCTTTTAATTTTGAATAAATTTCAGAAACATTTGTAATATTATTTAAAAATGGAATTGTTAAAAACGATCTCTCAACTCCACCGCCGGAAATACTGCTTACAACTGTTGGCACTCCAAATTCATCTGTCTTCAAAGATTTATTTTTTGAAAAATCAACGTTCACATTCATACTAAGATCAATTCTTGCACCTTCCCATAAATTGCGATTTGTTCTGATTGTAAATTTATTACTTTGTGTGAAGCCATCTGTAATATTTGCATTCTTCGCACGTAATCCCGATTCAGTATTAAATTTAAAAAATGGAAAACTACTTTTTGATTCGATGCCGACAATATCTGTAGTCGGTTCACTAACAAATCCTAATTGATAAAGTCGCGATGGACCATATTTCGGATCATAATTTCCAAATGGTAAAGTTCCCAATAAATTTGTAAAACCGGGACGACCGGGAACACCACTATTTTGTGCTGCATTAGTTTGAGTTAGCGATAAACTTATTCTATCAAAATCAAGAAAAGGTGTTTTAATAAAATTTCTAAAGAGAGCTGTAAACTTATTGCCGACAGGAGAATTTAAAGTACTTGTTGTAGTATCAACCTTTATATCTTTCCTAATTAACTTTTCTCCCTCATCAATTAATGGAGAATCTTCCTCTTCTTCAAATCTGCTCCGTTTTGTAGTCTCTTTTGGTTTCACTTCATTCGTTTTTGGCATCCAACTTTCAACCATTGCACGCAAACTTATATCTGAATTTAAATTAATTGAATTTCCCCAACTTGTACCTTTTCCTAAATCACTTTGCTGAAGATTATTTGTCCATCTGTATGAAACTCCATATCGAAAAGTAAGTGTTACATATTTTTCAATATTTAAAATTGATAAAATTGCTGGCTGTGTATTAATATTAAACGATTGAGAATAAGCATTATCTTCACCAAAATTTATTAACTGTTCTTTTCCAATAAGTTCACGAAGAATATCTGTAAATCTTCTCTGTTTTTTCGATGTATCAGTTTCTAAATGAACAAGCGTACTTCCAATATCTAAATTATAATCTCCGGATAAATTTAGTAAACCACGTTCAGTAAGTTTCCAATTAAAACCTAAACTTCTTCCGGCAGAAAAACTTCTTGTTGGATCAATTTCTTTTAATTGATTTCTAAGATTTTCTTGTGTTTGCGATCTACTTGCATTCAACGAAAAATTATATGAAGTAATTGGAAAGAATATTTTATACTCCCTGAATGAATCAAATAAATCTGTCCAATCAAGTTTAAATGGTTCAAGATAATTATCTGAAGACAAACTATAAGTGTAACCAACTCGGGAATTCCATCCCCAATTTGTTTTACTTTTAATTGTTGGCGATCGCATTGAACTTGTTGCGTAAGTAAATCCATAATTAAATTGATTAATAACTTTCTTCACAATCCAATAATCGCCTGGAAGATTTATTTTAAAACTAGGCAATGCATAACTATCTGAAATTTGTAAAGTTTGCGATTCTAAAATAAAATTAGTTCTCGATGTATTTGCAGAATCAACAGAACCAGTTTTACTTTTAACAACCGTTTGAAGTTGATCTGCAGCTTTATCAATATCAATATCTGAACTCGGAATATATTTCGGCAAAACCAATCCTTCGGAATGGGAATAGCTAAATGGGAATGAAGTTCCAGCCCAACTTTCCGGTAAAAATTTTTCTAACGAAAAAGAGGCGCTTGCATTCCAAGTTCGATTTGTAGTTCGACTTCCAAAACGTGCTTGAAGTGGATGAAAAAACGGATCGACTTCAGAATAATTAAAAGCAATATTTCCGAGATCTGCAATTTTTATAGTTGATGCTACAGAATATGCCCAACCGGGAGTATCATCAACATCCGTTAAACGTAGTTCATTAATCCAAACTTCACCATTTAGTTGAATTACTCCTTTCGACTGAACATTTTGTACGCCGACAGCAATAAATAAAACTTTTGTTAAAGTTGGATTTCCTTTTACAACATATCTTGAACCTGTTGGTCCATCTTTAACAGGATAACTAACAATTTGATTTGCTGAATCTCTTCCCTGTTTAAGCGAAGTCAAATCAGAAAATTTAATACTCACATTATTTGCTTCGTGCCAACCTGGCAAAACTGGCGCGCGATATTCGTAATAGTTCATACTGTCAGCACCAAATCGAACAACCATTTCAGCATCAGGATTAATTGGGTCGCTACTAAATCTTTTAAATGCACCTTTGTCAATTTCCTGTCCATGAACAAACATTCTTAATTCGCGATAATTAAAAAAATCTAAAGGTCGAAATGAAAATCTTTTTATTACAAATCTAGTTTCGTTGTCATTTAAATTTTTAATATTTAGTGAAAGCGATTGCTCATTTCCGTAAACTTCTTGATCGGGAATAGTTCTATCTCTTGCACGATCAACTCCCGGTGGACTTGTGTATTCTGGATTATCTTCGATATTAACTGTACTAACTTTAAAAGTTGAATCGTTTTTAACAATTTCTTCCCATTGATTACCAACTAAATTAAAATCAACAATTCGCATTTCAAGTGGTTTGTTATTTCCAGTTACCCACAATCGAATACTTTCTATAATTGAAAAATCTGGTTTGCCAACTTTTGAAGAAAATTCATTTAGCGGAATTCTGTATTGATACCATCCATAATTTCCGACACCAACTCTTTGTAAATTATTTGCACTTGTATCAAGATTTAATTCGTAAGTAAAATAACTATCGGTTTGATCCAAAATATTATTTTTATTAAAATCTTCTGTATCTGGAAATCTTCCAATTTCACTACTTCCATTATTTTCTGTTCCGTTGATTAAAGTAAAATCAGATGATGAAGTGTACGACCAATTATCACCTGCAGGATCTTCTAAAACTTCCGGAAAGATTGTTTTATTTTTTTCTATAAATGAAGAGTAATAAGTTTTTTCTTCATCGTTTGTTAATCCATCAACTCCAGTATCTTCACCATCATTTAAAATTCCATTTCTAAATAATCCTTTATCTTCTGTATTGTAAAGTTTATTTGGAATTATATCTTCGTTTATAATTCCAAGATCGATATAAACTTTTGTATTCGCCTTTTCGTAACCTTCAATAACTTTTACCCAAACTTCAATAAAGTTTACATTCTCGCGAACAAGGTCAATTACACTTGAAGAAACCATCCGCTGAATTCCTCCCCAGTTTTTAGTTGGATCTGAAAGAATTGTAGATTGAAGATCCATTGAGTAATTATAACTTCCTCTTTTGCGAGGATCAAATCTTAAAGTGAGTGCAGTAACTTGTTCCTGTCCACGAGCAACAAATTTTTTATCTCCCCAAATTTGATTTACAGTTACATCACTTGGAAGAATATTATACCAATACATTTTTGCTTTCGATTTCATCAAAACTGTATCAGCTAAATTTAAAATTGGTGGACTCACATCCTTCCAAATTCCATAACCAACTCCCAATGGAATCGTTCGCTTGCTTCCTTCAAAGTCATCGATGAAAGCAATTCCTTTTGCATTGTCAATTTCGATTGTACTTTTTTTGGTATTTGGATCTGGCGACATATACGCTGCTTCTCCACGCAGAGTAAAATTCGATTGTGCGTTTGTTGAAATTCCGGGAAGAAAATTTAATGCATCAGTTAATAAATTTAAATTTCCGCCAGTAGTAAAATCAAATCCCATAATTGTGTTACGGATTGGTTCTTCATTTAATCTAACTTTATCACTCAAAGTTTGCTCTTCTAAAGTCATAACTGTAAAACCAAAATTTGTTTTTTCATTTAAATTCATTTCGCCACGAGTTCCAATTAAAGTTTTAGAAGCCAATTGCAATAAATCATTTTGTTCGAACTTAACTTGAAGATTTGCTCCCGGAACTAATGCTGCCTGATTTTTTATAACTATTTGTCCAACAATATAATCCACGGTATAATCAATATTCATTGCGAGAGCTTGTCCATTTAATAAAACTTGAACACTTCCTTCAACAACATTAAATCCCAAATTAATTGTATTCGAACTTCCCGCTTTCGTTTTACCTTTTATCACGAATCGATCTTTAGAAGTTTCGTATTGTGCAGCAAGTTGTGTTGTGTCGTATAATTTTTTAAATGTAAATGAATCAGCTGGAACTGAAATTCCGTTTTTTAAAAAATATTCTTTAATGCCATCATCAAACGGACGAATATGCGGGAAAATAATTTCACCTCGAGCTTCATCAATTGTAAATGGAGGATTATAGTCAAACACATTATCTGGAGTTTTTGCACCAACATCATTGATATTATCAAAATTAAATAAACTTAATAATTTTACACCGGCAATTTCTGTAATTGGTTCTTTTGCAGGAAGTTGATAAAATAATTGCAATTCAAATCCCTGTTTCGAAATATTTCTTCCACCTAATGAATAAATATTTTTTAATAACATTCTCCATGGTGCTGTAAATTGTGGAATTAAATTTTTTGGTTTAATTAATTTTAAAACCAAAATTGAATCTCCCTTTTGCAAAGTATTTGTAAAATCACCATAAAATAAATCGTCACTCGGTCCAATTCCATTTGCAACACGATATGCAATTGCAATTGCTTGTCCATCTTGAATTGATTTATTGAAAGTTACATAACCAGTGTATTCGTGAATTACGTAGTCCTTTTGATCTAATTTATCCCAACTTCCAATTTCAATTTCTCCGGGAATAGATTTATTTATATTTCTTAGTGTATCATAATTTTTTAAAGTTTGATCAAATGAATCCAAATTTAGAAACGCATTTGCTTTTCGTTCATTCGGGTCGTTTGGACCAAGATGAGTTATCCAAACTTCTGCATCAACAATTTGAACAGCCGCGTTTCCCTGTAAAGAAGTATAAAATGGATTGAAATATTTGATATAACTTGTATCAACAAAATAATGGTCGCGAGAATATTCCCAAGTTTTCTTTTCGAATGGAACTTCTTGCGAACCACCTGAAATTGATTTTTCCTGAATTTGTCCTTTTTTTTGCGAAGCAACAGTTGTTAATTTAAGTGGTCCAATTTGCATTGCAGCTTTAATTCCGAACAAAGCGGAACTACTTGAAATAAAAGAGGAATTTGTTGAAAGTGATACGTTACCTGCTTCAATACTTTGTATAATTTCATCATCATAACCGGTGTATTTTATTTTAAGTTGATTTTCATATTCAAAAGTTCGTTGAGTATTCCAATCGGCTAAAATATTTAATTTATCGCCAATTGTTCCACTAACATTAATTTGTACATCTTGTGAAAAATCTGGTTCATTTCTTTCCGAGCCAAGTCGTGAAATTGTACTTTGATCGGTTTTTGTATTTCTAAACCCTGCACGAATATCAACCGCGCCTGATATTTGTAAATTAATTCTTGGCGGACCAAAAATACTGAAAACCGGATTTGCAGGAATTGGAATATCGATATTTGTAAAACTTCCCAGAAGTTGCGATAAACCATCTCCCTTTTTTTGTGTAGAAGTTTGAGCAGCTACTAAATCTTTTAATGAATTATAATATCCTTCATTTAATCTAAATTGAACATATTCGTCAAAAGAAATTTTAAGAGGATTTCGAATATCTACATCGTCCAACATTTCTCTTACTATTACAAATTTTCCAGTTGAATCTATTTTTACAACTTTTTGAATTACTGAAGGAGTTTGTAAAAAAAGTGAATACACTTTTTCAGATGAAAGTGAAGCTGTTGAATTTGAAGTTCTGCTAAATTTAAATTGTCTGTACCGAAACAAAGTGTCGGCGGGTAATCTTAAAGAATCTTTTTTAATTACAATCGTGGAATCATTTCCATCAATCAAACTGTGAGAAAATGTATCTTCATTCCATGCAATTGTTAAAAGTGAAATAATAATTAAGGAGAGTCCAATAAATATGAACTTTCGCAAAAAGATAAACAGCCTCAATGTTAAATTGTGTTTTTTGATAGAATCAATGTTAAACTAATTTCATGAATTGCAATTGTGCAATTCAGCTTATTAAATAAAAACTAGTAGCAAAAATTATGCATTGACTCCATGTTATTGAATATTGTACAAATTTACGTTTTCTAATCTAAACTTACAAGAAATGCAATGAAATTGAATACATTGCTAAGCATTGTTATATTGCACAAAATGATTTTATTCCGATACATTCTTAAATCGCACATCTCGCCATTTGTTGGAGCGTTCGCAACTTTGATGGGGGTTTTTATTTTACAAGCTATGATGAAGATGCTCGATCAATTAATTGGAAAAGGGATAAATACTTTTGTAATAATTGAACTTCTACTTTTAAATCTTGCGTGGATAATTGTACTTGCAGTTCCAATGGCAATTTTAATTGCAACTTTAATGGGATTTGGAAAACTCGCATCTCAAAATGAAATTACTGCTTTACGAGCAAATGGTGTTAGTCTATTCACAATAATGAAACCAATTGTTTTATTTGGAATCCTGTTAACTTTTCTCATGGTTGAATTCAATAATGTAATTCTTCCGGAAGCCAATCATAAATTAAAAACTTTAATGATTGATATTCGAAAAAAGAAACCAACTTTGGCTTTAACAGCAGGCGTTTTTTCACAGGAGCTTCAAGGTTATAGTATGGTTGTTAGAAAAACTTTTGAGAATTCAAATAATTTTGAAGAAGCAATAATTTATGACCATCGTGATTATTCTAAAAATATTATTATTTCTGCAAAGACTGGTGGAATTTCATTTTCGAATGATTACCAAAAAATAATTGTTGATTTATTTAATGGTGAAGTTCATGAGACTTCACAAAAAGATCCGAGAATGTATCGAATTGTAAAATTTAAACATCAACGAATTACAACACCTGCCGAAGGATTTGAATTTATCAGATCTTCCGATAATGCTTTCACAAGAGGTGATCGTGAATTAAGTGCTGGCGCGATGCTTTACATTGTCGATAGTTTACAAAAAAAAATTGATGGTTTTGATTATCGGATTAATACTTTAAATAGCGCGTTGAGAAATATTCAAATAAATGGTTCCGTTAAACAATCAACTCCGGAAGATTCTGTTTGGCAAAATATAAAACCATTTTCAGATGCAAGAAGTCAAGTTATGATGTATTCAAATTTACTTGATGTTGAGTTTATGAATAAAAATTCTTTAACTCAATCCATTCGCGAATATATGGTTGAAGTGCATAAAAAATATTCAATTCCATTTGCATGTTTAATATTTGTATTAGTTGGCGCACCACTTGGTGTAATTACTCGAAGAAGTGGAATGGGAGTTGCCGGTTCGATTAGTATCGGATTTTTTATTTTGTATTGGGCCGGTTTAATTAGTGGTGAAAAACTTGCTGATCGACAAATAATTGATCCTTGGCTTGGAATGTGGATGGCTAATATCGTATTGGGGTTACTTGGAGTAGCGCTCACCTTTATTGTTGCAAAGAGCCCAATAAATTTTAGATTAAAATCAAAACGTAAAGAAATATTAATTAAAAATATAACTTGACCTATTTCGATAGATATATAATAAAACAATTTATCTCAACTGCAATATTTTCATTAATTGTATTTGTAATAATTTTTGTTTCAATCGATATGATGGAGAAACTTGATAATTTTATTGATAGTAATTCATCAAACGAAACAATAATTCGGTATTACGTAATGTTCATTCCAGAAATAATTAAATTGATGACTCCAATTTCAATGTTGCTATCATCACTTTTCACTACAGGGAAAATGTCAAATTCAAATGAAATTACAGCAATGAAAGTATGCGGTTTGAGTTTATATAGATTTATGCTTCCGATAATTTTTGTTTCATTGATTGTAAGTTTATTCTCGGTCTATTTTAATGGGTGGATTGTTCCTGTTGCAAATCGGGAAAAATATGCAATCGAAAGAAGAATTGATTCAGTAACTTTAGAAAATGCGCGAAGTGATATTTATTTGCAAGAAGGTTCAAAAGCAATTTTATCAATGTTAACTTACGACGATGCTTTAAAAAGAGGAAACTTCCCTTCATTTATAAAATTTAAAGATTCAACTCGACTTTCTATAATTGAAAGATTCGATGCAAATTATGTTTTGTTCGATACTTTAATTTCTAATTGGATTATGTACGATGTAATTTATAGAAATGTTGAAAAAGAGGAACATATTAAATTTAGTAATTATAATTTAGGATCTCTTTCTTATGCACCAAAAGATATTATTATTAAAGTAGATCGTCCGGATGAAATGGTTTATGAAGAACTTAAGGAGTATGTTAATCGACAAAAATTAAGTGGAAATCCAATTTCAAGATGGATGGTCGATTTTTATAGCAAAGTTTCTTTTCCATTTGCAAGTTTCATTGTAGTTCTTTTCGGAGTTCCATTTTCATTTACTAAAAGACAAGGTGGAATGGCTTTGCAATTTGGACTTGCAATTTCAATTACATTTTTTTATTTGGGTTGTACGAAAGTAATCCAAGTAATTGGTTACAATGGTGATATCAATCCATTTTTTACAGCTTGGTTACCAAATATTATTTTTTTTATCGGCGGATTAATTAATATTAAACGAGTTAATAAATAATTAAAGTTTTATTTTCAAAGATATTTCCGAAATTGGTTTCCCACTAATTCGATCGAATGAATAACTTACATTTGCATCAACAGAATTATTAAAACTATTTGCTTGCCACGCTGCATTCAATCCACTTGCAATATGATTTACTAAAATTGCAAATGAAAAATAAGTTGCAACTTTATAAAAATCATTTGCTTTACCTCGCATCGCCATATAATTTTTAATTTCCTGAGAAACATCGGTGGAATAATTATCATCACCCAAAGGATCACCATTAAATTGAAATGTTTTCCAACCATATTTGTATTGTAAATATTTTCCAATCAGTTCGTAATATTGCTGACTTCCGTAAGCTGGAAGAACGTGCGTAAATCCAATTGAGTGAGGATTAGCTTCCCAAGCGTTCAATTCATCCCAATTAATTCTTTCCCAAGGTGAAAGTGAAGTGTTCGGATTAATATTTATAGTCGCAGCGTCACCATACTTTGCACCATTTTTATTTAACCATTCTGCATATTTCACAACACTCCAATTTTCATTTGCATATTTTTTAAATAAAGAAGTTTGATCATCCCCTTTTGTATTATTAATATAAAAACTAGTAATTGTAATTAATTCTGTCGAAAGGAAAAATAAAGATTGATAATAATTTTGAGATAAAAATTCTCCACTTCCAGGTAATATTGCAGAATAAAATCCAGCTTTTTTCGGAGATATTTTTTGTTGTTCGTAAATCTTACTTTCTGATTTTACGGTATCTTGAAAATTTTGAATATCATAATAGAAACTTCTCTTCGGGTTATTATCACCAGCAAAAAGTGAAATTGTTATTAATGTTAAAAATATAATTTTCATATTTTTATTCAATCTCGAAGCCAAATAATATTCCTAAATAATATCGCCACGAAGGATCATAATTTACATTTTGATTATTTTCAGTAAATGAAATTCGATCCAAACCATAAGCAGCATTAATAAATAAACTTGTTGGATAAGAATAAAAAGAAAACATTTCCATTCTCAATTCTGCTCCGTAATCTCTTTTCCAATTTTTAAAATTATTTTCACCATTCCAAGCATTTCCAAAATCATAATAAACTGAACCATAAAGTTTATTGAATTGAATTTGTGCAAATTGCAAATCCAATTTTTCAATAATTGGAAATCTATAAGTTGTATTAATAATTGCCATTTCGTTTCCACCAATTGAGTAAAATGGATAACCTTTCATTCCGATTAAACCACCTGCATAATTATAAAAATAATCTTGAGTTATTGTTTTACCAAGAATTGAATTTCCTTTAACATAAAAAGATAAAGTATGTTTTGTAAATGGAATTTTTAAATGTTCACGAAATTGGATTTCAGCTTTTTCAAGATTAAATGGTTCAAGTTTCAGCAACCAATTCCCACCTCCAACATCTTCATATTCACCGGTTGAATTAAATTTGCTGAAACTTTTTTCGTATTTAATTTTAAATTTATTTCCAACTGGATTAATTTCCATTGTAGTCGATCTTTTTATTCCATATAAATCCAACTGAAGTGAAAATGAATTGGCTTCATAATATTTTTCCGTTGAACCTTGAATTAAAATTGGAAGATGAGTTTCATCGCCAGGAATTTGAAATGAACCAATATCTGCTGTGTAATTGCTCATCACGTAAGAAAAAGTTAACAAATCGGCTTCACTATAAATATGATGTTTCAATGAAAAAGAAAATTCGGACAAACCATAAGTTATTTTCAGGGGATATTTATTAAACCCTCTTACTAATTCCAACTCTGAATTATTTTTTCTTGTAACATTAAATAGTTGCAAAGTTAATGTTGGCGATAATCCTAATTGATAAAAAATTGGAAGTGCATCTCTGTAATCAAATATTAAAAAAACATCTCGTTCAAATAATGAATTCATTGCAACACCACCAAACAAACTATATTTATCAATTACATCAGTCGATGTAAAATAAAATCCGGGTTTCATATTTTGTATTCCGCTGTTTCCTTTGTTGTAATTATCGAATCGTAAAAATGGAATAATCGACATTGAAGTAAAAATATTTTGATATGATTTTGAATCTGGCATTTCAATATTGGTGTCATTAAACATTTTCAAATTATTCCACTCGGTTGAATTAGAAATATTATTTTTTACAATAATTTCTTCTTTTAAATATGTGTATTTAGAATAATCTAATTTAACTTCGCTTTCGACTTCAGAAATTATAAATCCATTTTGAGTGTAAAGTGAAAAAACAATTTTACCATTTGTATTTATTGAAGGATAGAATGCACCTCCCAATACATTTGTAATTTGCGATTGTTGTTGGCTCTCTAAGTTGTATTTATACAGATTGTAAATTCCTGTTTTATCTGAACTGAAATATATTTCATTTCCACTTATTGAATAATTAGGATGACGTTGATCTTCATTACCTATTAAAATAATTTTAAACGAAGAATCTGAAAATGAATATTCTCCAATATCTTGTGTATTACGTTCTGAGAAACCAAATATTATTTTCTTCCCATCTGGAGAATATTTTGGAACAGAACATAATTCACCATTTTGAAATTTTGTAACTTGTTTATAATTTTTACCATCAATCGAAACAATTCCTAAATTTGAAGTCCCATCTCTACTAAAAACAAAAGCAATCCATTTTTCATCTGGAGATAAAGTTGGATTCATTGCTCGCAATCCAAAAGTTAATCTTGTTTCTTCTTCATCAGCAAAATTCCAAAAATATATATCGGATTGTTCGGAAAAATATTTATTATCACTTGTAATTTTGGAATAATAAAGTAAGTTTTCATCTTTACTCCACGTTAACGAAGAACTCACATTTTTCATTATTTCTTCATCCTCAATACCTTTTAAATCTTTCACATAAAGAGAAGATTGGCTAAAGTAATCCCTTTCTTTTGTAGAACAGAATGCTAATTTTTTTCCACTCGGAGAATAAGTTGGATAAAAATTTCCAAAACCTTCATTCGAAATAATTTTTCCTTCATTTAAATTATTTTTTACTAATTCACTTTTTATTTTATAATCTTCTGTAATATATTTTTTCCATTCGCTATAAAGTTCTTCGCCAGATTTTCCTAAAACATTTTGAATTGCATCACTCATTGTAAAACTGGAATAATTTGATAACACTCTCGCAATTTTAGGAATTGCTTCTTCACCATACTTATTATGAATATATCTCGACAACGAGAAACCGGCATTGTATGAAGATTCATTTCCCAAAGAATTTTTACCGAACACACTCATTTCATTCCACGTTAGCAATTTATTATTTAAAGCATAAATTCGTAAAATCATATCACGATGAGAATCCCAATTATCGTATTCAAATTCCGGACGATTATTTTGTGCAACACCTTCCGCAAACCAACTTGGCACATTAATTCCCGAAATTGGATAGGATGCAATTACATTTGGATAACCATACAAAACATCTTGTCGGCGTTCTTCTTCATAATTTAACCACTGTAAATAAACTGCGGGAAATTTTCGGCTAAACTTCATCGAACTTTGCAATTGAATAATATGTGTGAACTCGTGCGTTACAACATTTCGCAGCCAATTATGAGTTCCGCGCAAATCGAAGTCGAGAGCAGGTGCAAATATTTCTATTTTGTTATCAAAAAAATATGCAGCTCCATTTGAGTAATCATCAAAATCTTTTATTACAAAACTTATTTTTGTATCTGGTTCATATTTGTAAAGTGAAGTTATCGGCTCATAAATTTCTTCAGCAATTTTAGAAATTACTTTTGCACTTCTTTCAGTTCCAGAATAATAATGAACATAAAAATGTTTTGTTTCGATTGTTTCCCAATCCACGTGGGAATTATTGATGTGCTTTTCTTGAGCAAATGCAAATTGAAATAAAATTGTGAAAACAATTAAAACTTTTTTCATTTCACAACAGCAATTTTTATAAGTTTAGAATATTTTGAATTATTTTTTTCTGCAACAACGTGTGCAAAATAAATTCCACTTTTAACTGAACTCACATCCCAAGCAATTTCATTATCTATTCCCACATAATTTGTTCCAGCTAACTCAATTATTTTCTCTCCATTAATTGCAAATATTTTTATAGTTACAGTAGCTTCATTATTTAGATGATATCTAATATATGTTGTATTATCGTAAACAGGATTCGGCCAATTATAAATTGAATTACTCGTCATTAATTCTGAAACTGTTGGCGGAGAATTTTCTATCACTGAATAATTATTTGTGTGCAATGGATCTCCCAAAAAATTACTCCAATAGGTTTTTGTTGTATCAATTAAATCTGAAGTTTTCCAGAAATAAATAGATGAATCAAGTGATGTAACTGCGATGTAAGAGTTGTAAACAGAAATATTGGAAGTTATTCCACCAGTTTGTACAGGAAATCCTAAAATCATTTCTCCATTATTATTAAAGGAATATAAATGCCCTTTATCAGTTCCAAAAAATATTAATTTTTCTTTTGAATTTTTTTTACCTGCAACAATTGCAGCTGATAAAATTTTTCCTCCATCTTTAACTTGAATTGGAAATTTTTCAACCGGAACTCCATTCCATTGATATGCAGAAATTCCTTCAGAAGTTGGAATGAGAATATCCGCCATTCCATCATCATTCACATCAGCAATTGAATGAGGTGCTGTTGGAATTGATCTCATCAAATATGTTTTAAGGTCGTCCGAATTTCTTTGGATAAAAGTTAATCTCCCATCCGAAGTTACAATAACAAGCCTTGGCATTAATGAAAACCACGAATTAGAAATATACGATGCTGAAATTATTTGTGAAGTAAAATTCCAACTCTTCCCTTTATTATTAACAATTTTAGAATCATAAACTGCAAGCACTTCATCTTTTGAAAGGATTAAAGATTTTACTTCTCCGGAACTTTCAAACAATTTATCTTTTGAAATTGTAAAACCATCGATTCCTATTTTAAATACTTTCCCGGTTTTTGTTCCAACTACAAAATAGGATTTATTATTTTCAAGCATTCCAAACGATAATGGTGTTGAAATATTGTCAAATAAATTTATTGTTAAATAATTATCGGCAAGTCCGTTATCTTCCATATCCGAAGGCTGAAATAAATATATCGAGCTGTCACTAACACCTGCTACCAATTTGGTATTTGGTAAAATTAAATTTTTGATAATAATCGGTTGAAACTTTCCACCTTTATCAGAAAAAATACTAGAAGTATTTCTGAAAATTGATTTTCCTTCTGAAGTAATACAGAATATTGAATCACCGGAAGTATAAATAATTTCTGGAGTTCCATCGTTATTTACATCATCAATTACAGGAGAGTCATTATAATTTTTCTTTATTGAATTTATTTTACGAACTAACTCAATTGAAATTTTGGATTGGCTTTTTTCAAAATCAAAAGTTGCTATTGGAAAATTTTTACTGAAATTTTTGAGAGTAATATTTGTATGAGCTTTACTTTGTGATTTTGAGTTTGGTGTAGATTTTTCAGAGAATTCATTTTTATAAAGAGGTGCATTATTATCTTTAAACCAAAAATCAAAAATACTTCCACTTTCAGCTCCTCCTCCGGGATGAAATATTGAATACTGTTGTCCAATATCATTCGAACCATCTGCTTCCACTAAAGCAACTCCACGATTATTTGCATCGGCATTAATATTATTTGAAGAATAATTTTTTTCAATAACATTTTCATTTATATGCCAAATTAACATTCCACCTTGATATGAAAAAATATTATCTTTTACTCCGGGTAAACTCCAATCTAATTCATCAACATCAATTATATTTCCAAATAAAAAATTGTTTGTTGAATAATTTACCGAATCATCATCAAACTTGATTGTTTTTTTAATTACACTTCCCTGCCACTTCAAAGTTATTTGCTGATCATTTACTTTTGCATCTCTGTGTCGATTTTCAATTAAAAAATATTCTTTTGCACTAATTTGAATTTTGTAAATCGTATCACTCCCTGAAGAATATTTACTCACTGCCGGTAAAATAATTCCATTTATATTTTTTGAAAGTGTAATTGGTTCAACCCAACCGAGATAAATTTTTTCCCACGCTGAAGGTTCCGGAGGAAATAATCCGTGAAAACTAAAAATCGATTCGCCATCCATTAATCCAAATCTACCGATTACCGATCTTCCCGTTTTCGTATCGAATAAATCTGGAAGTCCCAAATGACTTCCGATCATTGATGTGATTAATCCATTAATCCCCAACTTGTAATGAAATAAGCCACTTACAGATGGAAGAAATCTATTTTCCGTTTCGGGAAGTAGCGCACTATTTGTGATTGTAAAATTTCTATTTTTAAGTTTGATCCCTGAAAAATTTGAACCAAATATATTTTTGAAAGTTGAAAGGTTAAAATAAATTGATGGTAAATCAAATGGAGTTGGTTCGTAACCTAAAGCATCACGCAAATCAACATCTCTTCCAATTCCGGCGTGAAATATTATAAACATATTATATTTTTCAAACGCAAAGTTTGGATTAGTCGAATCTGCTTTTTGCCAAGTTTCAACAATTAGATTTGCTAATGGAGTGTAATTATTATTTGACGGTGCATATTTAATCATTGAATCTGAAACTGTAATAACTTTTGGAAATAAAGTTGAACTTATAATTTGTTTTCCATTACTTGCTTTCTGAAAATAATTTTTTGAAAACTCTAAGTGATCTGAAAAATAAATTGAATCTCGCGGAGGAGCATCTGCATAAAGTGTATTTGGAATTGAAAGATCAAATTCCCCATTTCCACTTGTCCGTTCATCATAATCTTTTTTGAATTGAACTCTAATTGCTAATATTTTTAAAGTATCAAAATTATCTCTAGAAATTGATTTCGGATTTTGATTATCAGAAGTTAAACGAAGTGGATGTAAAAGAGTTTGCGAGCTTACAGAGATAATAAATAAAAATATTGGAAGTAATAATTTCATCAGAAATATTTTGTATTTATAAACTTACCAACCGATTAATAAAGTAAAACGCAAAGTTTCTGAAAGTGGATGAAATTCTTCTTCTGTTTTAATCCAACTAAAATCAAATCCATAAATATCGTAACGAATACCAGCACCGAAAGTTTTAAATTTTCGGTTACCATATTTTGGATCTTCATAAAAATAACCGGCACGAAGTGCAATTAACTTTGGTTTTCCGTACCAATATTCAACTCCAACTGAACTAATAATTGATCTTAATTCCTCATTAAATGGTTGATCTGTCCAAGAAGTAAAAACCGCTTTATAAAAAGGATCAGTATAAGATTTTTCTTCATCAGTTTTAATTTCATTATCGCCATCTAAATCTTTTCCACGACGAATTAATAATTTACTGAAATCGGCAGCAATTAAAATATTATTGTAATCATCCTTCATTGGAGAAAATGCAAATCCAACACGTAAATTTGTTGGAATAGGATCGGCTTGTAATTCATCTATATAAGTTATTTTTGGACCGAGATTTGAAAGATTAAATCCAAAACTAAAATTATCGCCAATATCAATATCAGCAAATGGAATAATTAGATGTTTCGGTTTATAAAGTCCGGCAAGATCTGCGCTAACATTGTATGCAATTCCCTTTCCCTCTTCAGCTCCTGTTCCAAATGGAGCGAGCCTACTATTTATAAATCTTAAATTTAATCCAAAAGCAAAATCGTCAAAAATAAAAGTTCCGTATCCTAAAGTTATTGCATATTCGAATGATGTAAATTCTTCGATAACTTCAGGACCTTGTTCAGAAGTTCTTGCAAACTTTCCTAAATTAAAATATGTAATACTCGCTGCAATATTTCCTGCTAACTCGGGAATATATTGTCTGTAATTAAAATAATCGTAATACAAATCCGAAAGTTGAAATTGCGGCAACCAATTTGAATGTGTGATGCTGGCTTCGCTACCTTTTAAAAATGCGAGTCCCGCAGGATTCCAGTAAACTGTAGAAACGTCATCTCCGATTCCTGTGCCAACTTCTCCCATTCCACTTGCGCGTGCGTTTGGTGAAATTAATAAAAATGGAACTGCTGAAGTTGAAACTTGAGCTTGAACATTTTTAACTATTCCAACTACAATTAATAGTAAAAATATTATTTTTGTATAATTATTTTGTTTTATGTTTTTATCTTTCAGCATCATATTTTCCCTATTCTATTATTACTAGTTTGCTAATAGCTTCGTTTGTTAATTGTGAGTCAATTGTTGTTGCAGTTATTTTATAAATATAAATACCATTTGCTAATTCATCTCCATCTTCATCACGACAATCATAATCATAAACAACAAATCTATCTGTTACAGATGGAATTTCAATTTTTCTTATCAACCTTCCAGCAACTGTATAAATATTTATTTCAACGTCAATAGATTGTAATTGATTATGCTGAAAAGTGAATCTCGTTGATGATCTTGCCGGATTCGGAATATTATATACTTGCGACAAACTTAAAGTTGTCGATGAAGATACAGAAAATTCAGAAATTTTTTCTGAAGAATTATTATAAACATCCCAACCTTTTACAAGAATTTTATGTTTTCCAGTTTCCAGATTTTCAAATTTATAAGTTGCAACTCCTTTTTGATAATTATCTCTCGAACTTCTGTAATAATTATTTAGATCGATACTTTGTTTATTATCATCCAACCAAGCTTCAAGTCGATGTCCGATTCCACTTCCTGTTGCATTAATTCCACTACTATCTGCTAAATGAACAAATAATGTCGGACTTTCAGAAATAAAATCTCCACTTTGAAATGATTCTCTATCAAGAAATATTGAAATCTCCGGACCTTTTTTATCTGTATAACTCGTTGTTGAAGTTCCGCCAATTATTAAATCGTTCGAATTTCCTCGTCCATCTATATTTGTGGATGAAAAATAAATTGATATTCTACCTCTTTTATTTTCATATGAAATATCTTTTGGAACAATAAATTTCGCTTCCATTTTTCCATTTACAAGCGAATGCTCTCCTCGAAAAATTACAGCTCCCTGTTCAACAAAAGAAAATGTAATTCCAAGATCACTTATAGTTTTACTTCGCTCTGAATCAAAAACAGAAAGTAATGCAGTCCCATTAATTCCAGTTTGAATGTTATTTTGCTGATCTTTTACAGAAGCAACAAAAGTAATTTTTTCTAACGCGCGTAAAGTATCTTTTGAATTTGGATAAAACTTTTTCCCGTTTAAACTATCAATTGAAATATAATATTGCGGAACTGCAAGTCGTATTGTTGGATCACCCAACAAATGAAATTTCTGATTATTTTCTGAACTTCCTGAAGCTGGATCATTTTTTGCCAACAAAAGAGCATCGCCAATCCTAGAAACCGGAGTGAATGGATTTAATGGAAACATGAATTTATAAAAAGCATAATTCAATTCAGCATTTGGTCCCGAAAAAACTGCGCGAGTTGCGCTGATTACACCAATTGCCCCACCTTTTGAATTTAACATTGCTTCTTCTGCAGAACTATTTTCGCCAACTTCATCGAACCGAGCCCAATCGCAAGTTGCAGCAACAATTAATGGCAACCGATTTCCATTTTTAAATTCAACTTTAACATCTTCTTTAGTTAAAATATTTTCATGCGCCCAAACTTTTGGATTTCCATGCCCAGTATAATTTAACAACAATGTCCCAGAATTAACTTGTTTTAAAAGTTCACTTCGCGCTTCTGGTTTTCTTCTTCCGGCAGAAGAAATTGTAGTTGGATAATCACCGATAAATATTTTTTTTACTTCATACAAAGAAGGAATAAATTCACGCGCAAGTCTTTCGGCTTGTTCTTCGTTATCTGCGCCATCAATATTATTATTTATATTTCTATCGTCTGCAGAAATTGTTATTAAATTTTTCCATTGATCAAGTGGAGGTTTGGTTTCATAGCTTATTATTTTGTCAACTAATTGTTTTGAATCCGAAGGGATTTTAGCTGACAATCTGCCATGTGCAAGTGAAACAGTGTTTGAATTTAATGAATCGAGCATTACAAAGAAATCATCGTAATTGTAAGATGAAATTTGGATATTTGAATTATCAGTTTGAAACGTAGGAAGTAAATTATTATCGATCTTCATTATATTTCTGAAATCAAAATTCCCATCACCAAAAAACAAAACATATTTCGGAATTGTTTGCCATTGCTGCTTCCCTAATAATAAATAATTTCTAATTGCAACTGGATCGGAAATTCCAAATCCGAATTCATTTAATATCGTATCAACATCAACAACAATAGTTTTTAACTTATTAAGTTGTGGTAATTGTTCTTTATGAGTTTTCAATCTATTCGCATCAGAAATAAAATTCCTATGTGAAATAATTACAAACTCTGCGCCAGTTATTTCTCCAAGTATATTTGAATTTGGAATTAATATTCCTGCTTTTGGAGTTTTGTAAGTAGAAGAAGTTCCAGCCCAATATGTCTTCACTTCACCATTCTTTAAATTATCTTTGAAAGTAAATGTCCCTTGCAACTGTTGAAGCTGTATATTTGTAATTTTTTTTAAATTCAAATAATCACTCACATCATAAATTTGAATTTGATTTGAAGTAAAGCCATCTATTTGAAATTCAACAATCGAGTTTGAATCGGGAGATGTAAAAAATAAATTATCATTTATAGCTTGTAATTTTTGTTTGTATAAAATTTCAACCCAATTTATATATCCAATGGCACTTGCAGAATTAACAACATAATTTATTTTAAAATTACTTCTACTGTCTGTTAAAATTGGAATTATTGATTTCGTACCTTTTTCTCTTCTTGAATATTCACCAATTGGATCGCCATACAATTCGCTGTTTGACATTCCCGGAATTACAATTGTTGAAACAGAATTATTATTTTCTGTTAAAATATATTGTGCAGTATTTGGTGAGCGAGATAAAAATTCATAAGAATATTTAACTTCTGTACCTTCAACATAACCATGCAATTTATTACTGAGAATTCTTGAAGTATTATCTGTCATCGGCGCACTGTACCATTCCAATCCGGATTGAGTTAAATTTGTTTTCTCTTCATCAAAAAAATATTTTCCAGTTGTTGAAGTAACAATTCCGTTTGTTGAGCCTATTGGCGATAATTTTTCTACTGATTTTACTTTACTACTTCCCGAAAGTATTTGCAAAAAAACATAATTTGAATTTGAATATGGATTTAAATAATGTTCAAATGATTTGTTTGCACTATTATAGTTCCATCCGAAACTCCCTTTTGCATAGAATATTACATAATCATCAATATCAAATTTTGAATTTTGGTTGTTATCAACATAATCGATAGCCAATTGTGGATATGGAATATTTTGTAAATTTTTAATCGAACGGGAAATTATTGAACCACTATTCCCAAAAATTCTAATATCATTAATACTCGAAAAAGAAGTTGGTTCAATTCCTAAATTTTTCAAATATGTATAATTAATTTTATACATTCCATCTTCGGTAATTTCAATTTTATAATTCTTCCCTGCTGAAAATGGACTTTGCTCAACATTTCTTATTCGAGATGTTTTTGAAGAAGCAATTTTATTTTGTCCGCTATTTAAACTTGGCAAATCTTCAATTAGTTTTGGAATAAACTCATTTATATTATTTTCAAAATCAATTTGTACAACTATACGCGAATATTTTTTTAAGGATTTCGTGACAGAATTATATTCCAACGGAAATACTTTTAAAGCACCAATTAATTTTCCCTGCACATCTCCAATTTGTTCGAGTTTTGCTGGCTGAAATAAAACTGATTCATTTGTAATTTTTTCTTTGTAAACTTTTTCCAATAAATAGGTTTCACTGTTTTTAATTTTAGAAGGAACAGGGATGATTGAAACATTATTAAAAGTTTCAAATTCATTTTGCAAAATTGAAATTACTGGATCAATTCTAGATGGAAGTTGAATTAGAAAAGATCGAAATCGAATATCAGGATTTCCAATAATCAGATTGTCAATTGAGCTTGAATTCTGAAAATCATGAAATTGAAATTCTTTATTTTCAATAATTTGATTTTTAACAGGATAAAACTTCGGGCTATATTCAATAACTAATCGATTGGAACTTGTTTCCAATATTTTCCAATCCTGCGCATTAATCATCGCAGAAGAAATGAAAATCAGAAATTGTAATATTTTATAAGTTCTCATAAATAAAAAAATCCGAAGATTGGTGTAAACCACAACAATCTTCGGATTCTCTTACTGGAGATTGTTAAGGTATTATCAAAAAAAATAACTACAGCAATGAGCGTAATTTCAATCGCTGTTTTACACCTTAACAATTAGAACTATATGTCTCCATTTCTTTGAACTAATATAAATATCCTCTTCTTATTAAACAAGGGTTTGCCAAATTTCATTTTATACTAAAAGGGATTTTTGTTACTTTGCGACTATGACAAAAAAATTATTCCAATTCAAACAAATTATTTTATTACTAATTGTTAACGTTATGTACTCACAAACTACAATTAACTACAAACTTTCAATGCCCGAACCACAATCACACATTTATGAAGTGGAAGCGCAATTCGACAATCTTCCGAAAAAATTGAAGAAATTTAATTTTTCACTTCCTGTTTGGCGATCCGGAAGATATGTTGTATTCGATTTTGCCGGAGATCTACTAACGATGTCAGTTTCAGATTCCAAAGGTAAATTATTAAAATGGGAAAAAACTGACAAGACAACTTGGTCGGTTGAATTAAATTCTAGCACATCAATTAATATTAAATATAAAATATTTGCAAATGAATTTAATGCTCGCACAAAAGGATTAAATTCCGATCACGGATTTGTAGATCCGAGTGCAATTTTTATTTATGCTGAAGAATATAAATCGCTTCCTTTAACACTTATAGTTACACCTTTTAAAAATTGGCATGTAACAACCGGATTAGTTGAAATCGAAAAAAATAAATTTACAGCTCCAAATTATGATTACTTCACAGATTGTCCGTTAGAAATTGGAACACAAAAAGATTTTACTTTTATGGCCGAAGGGAAAGAACATAAAATTTCAATTTTCGGTGAGGCAAATTATAATTTCGATACTCTAAAAAAAGATTTTTCAACTTTAATATCATACAACAAAAATTTCTGGGGAAAGTTGCCGTACGATAATTATACTTTCATGTTTCATATTACTCCAACAGCTGGTGGTGCAACTGAACATATTAATTCAACAATTTTAGGAGAAAGAGCTGCTAATTTTGCAAAGCGCGATATTTATATTTCAAGCGTACTCGGAACAGTTTCGCACGAATATTTCCATACTTGGAATGTTAAACAACTTCGTCCAAAAGCAATTGCACCTTATGATTTCTTAAAAGAAAATTATACAAAAGAGTTGTGGATTTCGGAAGGAACAACATCTTATTATGATGATTTAATTTTAGTCAGAACAAAATTTAAAACTGCAAAAAGTTATACTGATGATATTGCAACAAAAGTTCGTAATGATCGACGTCGTCCGGGGAATTTGAATCAATCGCTTTCCGAATCAAGTTTCGACGCTTGGATTAAATTTTGGAAAAGTTCATTTCATAGTTATAATTTCCAAAGTGATTATTACGAAAAAGGTGCAAACGTTTCATTATTGCTCGATTTAGAAATCAGAAAAATAACAAACAACTCACATTCACTTGATAATGTTATGAAATCAATGTTCGAAAAATTTCCACTTGAAAAAGGTGGATTTACAGTTGATGATTTCCAAAAAAATATTGAAAATTTAACAGATCATTCTTTCATTTTATTTTTCGAAAATTATATTCATGGAACAAAACCATTGCCATGGGAAGAAATATTAAATAATGTCGGTTTAGTAATTTCTGTAAAAGATTCGCTTAAAGAAATTGATCCTGGCTTTACAGTTGTCGATCAAAATGGAAAAGCAATTGTTAGAAATGTTATAATTAATTCTTCAGCAATGTCTGCCGGTTTGGATATTCAAGATGAAGTAATTGCATTAAACGGTGAACGTGTAAATGCAAAAGAAATTATTGAAAAAATTACTTCAATGAATCCGTTAACGACAATTAAAATTACAGTTTTTAGAGAAGACAGAATTAAGGAGATTTCATTCCAGCCAAATTATCAAACAACACCAACTTATGTGGTTGCAAAAGTAAAAGCACCAACTTCACTTCAACAAAAAACTTACGAATCGTGGCTTAATGCAACTTGGTAGTTTTTAAAGTATCTGAATAAAAACGAAAAGTTATAAATAAAAAAGCCCAGAAAAATTTCTAGGCTTTAAAGTATTCTATAGATACAACATTACATTTTACACATTGCACACATTTCGCCGGCGCAGCAAATAAAATAAGTTGCTCCTGCCAAAGAAATATTCTTCATAAACATCGACATTTCGCCAACTTTTGCCATTGGATCTGTAACTGTCCAAAAATTGTGCATTTTAAAAGCTGTAAGTAATAAAAATCCAATCAAAGCTGGTGCGGCATATTGAACTTGATAATTAAATAACACACACAATCCCCCCACTAAAATTATCACTCCAGTTAACATCACCATTGTTTTTGCCATTGGAACTTTTTTTGATTCTGCATATTGCGTTGTTCCTGCAAGTTGTGTAAAGTGATTTATTCCAGAAAGAATAAAAATTGCTGAGTAACAAACTCTAGCAACAATTTCAATTACATCCATTTTGACCTCCATTTAATGATTAAAAAATTATTTAACAACTCTGAAGTGTATTAATAAAATTAATGAATTAAAAGATAATGTTGATTAATTATATATCATAATTTTGCTGATTACCTATTAATTAATATTTGTTTCAAGTAGTTTTTCATTGAGATTTTTACAAATTTTTTGTAAATTTAGATACGTTTTTATCAAAACTCAATTAACTAATAAAAAATGTCTAAAAGCCTAAAAATATTATTTGTTTCAAGCGAAATAGAACCATTTGCAAAAACAGGCGGATTGGCTGATGTATCAAGTGCTTTACCACAAATGATTAAAGAACATGGCCACGATATTCGAGTAATGATGCCGCGTTACGGAACAATTAGCGATCGCAAATTTAAATTGCACGATGTTATTCGATTAAAAGAGCTTCAACTCCCAATCGGAAATTCAATAAAAGTTGCAAATGTAAATTCTTCTTTCATTTCGAATTTAAAAATTAAAGTTCAAGTTTATCTTCTTGCAAATAAGGAGTTGTATGGAAGAAATGGAATTTACATTAGTGCAACAACATTAAAAGAATTTCCGGATAACGATGAACGATACATATTTTTTGCTCGTGGAGTTCTTGAAACTTTAAAACGCCTTGGATGGCAACCTGATATCATTCACTGCAACGATTGGCAAACTGGTTTAATTCCTGCATATATGAAAACTCTTTACGCAGACGATCCATTTTTTATTCCTATTAAAACAATTTTTACAATTCATAATTTACATTATCAAGGAAATTTTCCAGCTAATTCATTTTCAAAAACTAATCTTCCCCCATCTTTGTTATCGAAGCTTCAAGTGAACAACAATAGTCAATATAGTTTTATGAAAGCCGGACTTGAATTTGCAGATATTATTACAACTGTTAGTCCGCAATACGCAAAAGAAATTTGTGAAGATAAAGAAACTATTAATGGACTTCATGAAGTTATTTCTAAACGAAAAAGAAAATTGTTTGGGATCTTAAATGGTATAGATTATAATATTTGGAATCCAGAAATTGATCCAATAATTTCAAAAAGATATAATTTTGATACAATCGATTCAAAATTCGACAACAAATTAGAATTGATTGATAAATTTAATTTAAAAGGTGAAGAGCCTACTCCGATTATTGGAATTATTTCAAGACTCGTACCTGAAAAAGGAATTGATATAATTTTAAGTGCACTTCCTGAATTAATGAAATTAAAATTACGAATTGTAATGTTAGGAACTGGAAAACCAGAATTCACAAAATTATTTTCTGAAGCAGAAAAAAAATACAAAGGTCAATTTAGTTTCAAAGCAGCTTTCGATCCAATTTTAGCGCACATGATTGAAGCAGGAAGTGATTTTTATTTAATGCCTTCGAAATACGAACCTTGCGGATTAAATCAAATGTACAGTATGCGTTATGGTACAATTCCAATTGTCCGAGCAACTGGTGGATTGATTGATACTGTAATTGATAGTTCAAAATCTGGCGGAACTGGTTTTACATTTACTAAATATTCTTCAGAGGAATTAGTAATTACTGTTGAACGAGCATTAAAAGTTTGTTCCCAACCTTCAGCATGGCGTAAACTTATTAAAAACGCAATGCAAAAAGATTATTCCTGGAAAACTTCCGCAAATAAATACATTGCCCTTTACAACAAAGCTCTATTATAAATAAATGAGTAACAACGGAGTTGGTATATTTTTGGACCGCGATGGGACAATCAATAAAGATGTAAATTATTTAACATCAGCCGATCAACTTTCATTAATTCCCCGAAGTGCAGAAGCAATTAATAAATTCAATTCAATGAATATTCCTGTATTTGTAGTTACAAATCAATCTGCAATAGCGCATGAACTTTTAACTGAAAATCAACTTCACAAAATTCACGACTCACTACAAGAAATGTTAAAAAAAGAAAATGCATTCATAACGCACTTTTATTATTGTCCACATTTTTTAACTGGATTAGAAAATAATTACTCAATTGATTGTAATTGTAGAAAACCAAAATCAGGAATGCTTGAAAAAGCAAAGTTAGATTATGGAATTAAATTTACTTCTTCTTTTATGGTTGGTGATAAACTTATTGATGTACAAACTGGAGTAAATGTCGGAATGAAATCTTTCCTTGTTGAAACTGGATATGGATTGAAACATAAATCAGAAGCTGCACCTTTTGCAAATTATATTGTTGAAGATTTATTTGAAGCATCAACTATTATCGAAAAATTACTATCCTAAATATGTATAAAATATTTTTTACAATACTTTTAATTTTAACTTTTGAAAGTTGCGCTCGTGATCCACATTCTGTTGGATCATCTTTACTTGGTCCTGATGATGAAGAATTTCAACTTTTTGATACAACACTTACTGCTTATCATGATACAACTTTTACAACAGCTGTTTTGAATGGAGGATCTTACAATTTGCTTGTTGGCGATTCGGATTCACTTGAAACCCAAATATTAATTAAATTTTCAAACGAACTTGCTGATTCATTACAAAATGTAAAATTTGATACAATACTTATAACACTCACTCCTAATTACCGTTGGAATGTTAAATTGGCACAACCAACTTTTGAGATTGGAGTTTTACAAACTCAATGGTACGATACAACAACTAAATCGAACGAATTATTTTTAAATCCAACTTCTGTTGTAAAAACTTTTGCAGATTCAATGTTAATTGGAAAACAAGTTAAAATATTATTGGATTCAACTTTCATTACAAAATGGAAAAATTCCAAAAGTGATTCGCTAGTTAAAGATTGGGGATTCGTCATCAAAGCAAAATCCAAACAAGGTATAATTGGATTTTCTTCATTCAATGGATTAGAAGTAAATAAACCTACTTTAACAATTAAATACAAAAAACAAAATTTAGATTCAACATTTTCAATATCAACTTCAATTGGGAACGATACATATTTGTCGCAAAGTAAATTATTAAATAAAGATTTTTTGATTGTTCAAGGAGCGATTCATCAAAGAACAAGAATTGCTTTTAATTTAAAATCTTTAGGAAAATTTGCTAACATAAATAATGCAACTTTAGAATTAACTGCAAAGTCAAAATTGTTGGGATCTGTTTCAAGAGACTCACTACAATCTTTTCTTTCCTTTTCCAAAGATTCTTTAAAAGTTGATTCTACTTCTTACTTAAGTATTTTCGGTCGCAATATTTCAACTAAAGCCGACTCTTCTGTTTATAGTTTTAATGTAACTTATTTCGCTCAACAATTCGTAAGAGATTCTTTGATTAACAATGGATTTATAATTAAAACAATTGCAGATGTTGAATTAGCTGACCGATTTATTTTTTATAATCGAAATTCCGCTTCTAATTTAAAACCAAGATTAAAAGTAATTTATTCTCTTAAAAAATAATGTCAAATAAATTTAGATTTTTATTTTTCCTCAGTTTTCTTTCAAGTTCTCTTTTTTCTCAAGATGCTACTTTATTTTCTCTTTATGGAATTGGACAAGTAACTGAAGTTGGAAATTTTACCTCTTTCGGTTTAGGTAAAAATGGAATTGCAAATTCTTCAAATTTTGATATTAATTTATCAAACCCTGCAGGACTTTCTAAAATTGATAAAACTCTTTTTGGATTTGGTGCAAGATATTCTTCAAGCAAAGCATCAGATTCTAATTCAGAAGTAATAATTGATGATGGCAATGTTTCAACTATAGCAATTGCTTTTCCAATTATTCCGGAAAATAATTTAAGTTTTGCAGCAGGATATTTACCTGTTAGTCAATTAAATTTCTTACACTCGAATTCAACAAATTCTTATAAAGGACAATCATACAGTTTAACAAAAGAAATTGATGGTGGTTTTTCAAATGGATTTTTAAGCTTCTCTTACGGAATAGATAAAAAGAATTTCGTTGGACTCTCAACTGAATATCTTTTTGGTTCAATTAATCATCGCGACTCTTTAACATTTCTAGTCCCGGATTCTATTTTTTATCAACCAAATTTTTCACGACTCTCAACTTCCGGAAGTGGTCTCAGATTTACTCTCGGATATCAAACTTCATTGAATGAAAAAATTGATCTTGGATTAACTTTAACACCCCAAGCAACTTTAACAAGTGAGCAACATTTAATTGAATCAATAGGCGATTTTCCGGAAACTACTTCTACAAAAACTGGTACAATTCAACTACCAACTTCTTTTGGATTTGGAATTGTTTATAGAAGTAATCCATTAAATTTTAAATTTGATTTTACTTCGCAAAACTGGAGTAATTTTAAAATGTTTGGCAATAATATTTCAGTTTATAAAAATTCAAATCGATTTACTTTCACAACTGAATATTTACCAAATACTAAAATGACTTACCCTTCTCAACAATCTAAATATTATTTGGGAGCTAGTTATTATCAAACTCCATGGAAAGTCAATAACACTAATATAAATGAATTTTGGTTGTCAGCTGGCGCTTCTTTCCCAATCAGTATGGAGTCGTCAATGAACATTAATTTATCTTACGGCAAAAGAGGAATTAAAAGTATTGTCGAAGAAAATATTTACCAACTTTCTGTAAACTTCCTTGCTTCTTCGTTTTGGTTTATTCAAATTCCATACGAGTAATATGGATGAAGCTAATTTAATTGCAATTGGAAGTGACCATGCAGGATTTTTGTACAAAGAAAAAATAATATCTCTACTTAATGTATTAAAAATTTCATTTATCGATTGCGGACCAGCTTCTGCAGATAGATGCGATTATCCTGATTTTGCTCATTTAGTTTCTCAAAAAGTTTCCTCAAAAGAATGTAATTTTGGAATTCTAGTTTGTGGTTCCGGAATTGGAATGTCGATGGTTGCAAATAAACATAAAGGAGTTCGTGCTGCAGTTTGTGAATCAACTAAAACCGCAGAACTTTCACGGCTTCATAATAATGCAAATATTTTATGTCTTGGTGAAAGAGTTATCAATTGGGAACTTGCCGAAAATATTATTAAAACTTTTTTAGTCATAAAATTTGAAGGCGATCGCCATTCTGAAAGAATTAATAAAATTCATAAACTTACAAATTTATAAAAATGAAAAATCTGGAAAACTACGACAAAGATATTTTTTCAGTAATCCAAAAAGAAGAAAACCGCCAACATTCTAAATTAGAACTTATTGCATCTGAAAATTTTGTAAGCGATGCAGTATTTGAAGCAGTGGGTTCAGTTTTAACAAATAAATATGCCGAAGGATATCCGGGAAAAAGATATTATGGCGGTTGCGAATTTGTAGATATCGCAGAAGATTTAGCGCGAGACAGAGTTAAAAAACTTTTTAATGCAGAGTACGCTAATGTTCAGCCACATTCCGGTTCGCAGGCTAATATGGCTGTGTATTTTACATTCATAAAACCGGGAGATACAGTTTTAGGAATGAATCTTTCTCATGGCGGACATTTAACACATGGTTCATCAGTAAATTTTTCTGGGCAATTATATAATTTTCATGCATACGGTGTTCATCCTGAAACTGGTTATATCGATTATAATAATGTTGAAGAAGTTGCTACAAGTTGCAAACCAAAATTAATTACGGTCGGAGCGAGCGCATATTCAAGAAATATTAATTACAAAAAATTCCGAGAAATTGCTGATAAAGTTGGCGCTTTTCTTTTTGCCGATATGGCACATCCCGCAGGATTAATCGCAACTGGCGAACACAATTCACCTCTTCCTCACTGTCACATAGTTACTTCGACTACACATAAAACACTTCGCGGTCCTCGTGGTGGATTAATTTTAATGGGAAAAGATTTTGAAAATCCATTTGGAATTGTTGCTCCAAAATCAGGAAGAATAAAAATGATGTCTGAGTTAGTTGATTCAATGACAATGCCGGGAATTCAAGGTGGTCCATTAATGCACATTATTGCAGCGAAGGCAGTTGCGTTCAAAGAAGCACTCGAGCCAGAATTTAAAATTTACACTCAACAAATAAAAATTAATGCTTACCGATTAGCAGAAAATTTAATTTCCAAAGGATATAAAATTATTTCAAATGGAACCGACAATCATTTAATGTTGCTTGATTTGCGAAATAAAAATATATCTGGAAAAGATGCACAAGAATCTCTTGATCTCGCAGGGATTACTGTAAATAAAAATGCAGTTCCTTTTGATGACAAATCTCCTTTGGTTACAAGTGGAATCCGAATTGGAACTCCTGCTCTTACTTCAAGAGGAATGAAGGAAAATGAGATGGATAAAATTGCTGAGTTGATTGACAAAGTTATTTTAAATCCCTCTTCTCAAATTGTAATTCAAGAAGTCAAAAAGGAAATTAAAATTTTTACAGCTCCCTTCCCTCTTCGTTCTGATAAATAAAAATGCCTGCTAAAAATTCTGAAATGACTTTCTTTGAACATCTTGAAGAACTTCGTGGAAGAATCATAATATCCTTCATCGCAATAATTTTAGCTGCTGGATTTTCATTTTATTTTATTGAAGACATTATTCATAAAATACTTCTCGGGCCAATAAAAGATGTAAATCTTTCAATTCAAGTACTTACTCCATATGGAATTGTAGCATTATATATGGAAGTAATTTTTATTTCTGCAGTAATTTTTTCAATGCCGGTAATTATTTATCAAGTATGGAAGTTCATTTCACCAGGTTTACATAAAAACGAGCATTCATATATTTTGTGGATTGTTTTTTTTACAACAATCTGTTTCTTCGCTGGAATAATTTTTTCCTATTATATTTTACTACCAACTTCACTTAAATTTTTTGCAGGATTCGGAACAGAAAAAATTAAACTGAATATTGCTATTGACAAATATGTAAGTTTTGTGTTGACAATGGTGCTTATGTCCGGATTGCTTTTTGAATTACCAATGGTCTCTTATTTTTTATCAAAACTTGGAATTGTTACTCCAGCATTTCTAAGACATTACAGAAAACATTCAATAGTTGTAATTTTTGTAATTGCAGCAATTGTAACTCCATCCCCAGATGTTATAACACAATCACTTCTTGCATTGCCAATGATTTTACTTTATGAAATAAGTATAATTATTTCTGTAGTTGTTCATCGAAAAAATAAAGCATTAAAAGTATGAGCAATTCACTTACTTTATCCCAAATCCAGAATCCAATAGATAAAGAGCTTATTTATTTTTCAAAATTTTTCAAGAACAGTTTAAAATCTTCACTTCCAATTGTCGATACAATTATTAAATACATTATCAGACAAAAAGGAAAACAAATTCGTCCAACACTTGTTTTACTTGCTGCAAAAGCTGTTGGTGAAATTAATGATTCAAGTTATCGCGGAGCTGCGTTGGTTGAAATTCTTCACACTGCAACATTAGTTCACGACGATGTTGTTGATGATGCAGATACTCGAAGAGGATTTCCATCTATTAATTCAATTTGGAAAAATAAAATTGCAGTTCTAATCGGAGATTATTTTCTTTCAACCGGACTTATGCTTTCGATTGATAAAAATGATTTTGAATTTCTAAAAGTTACTTCTCGTTCAGTAAAATTAATGACTGAAGGCGAAATACTTCAGATACACAAAAGCAGAACTTACGATATTAATGAAGAAACATATTTTAAAATTATTTCCGGAAAAACTGCGTCACTATTCACAACGTGTGTTGATATCGGAGCATTTAGCACAACAAAAAAGAAATCATTTCACAACGCACTTCACAATTATGGCACTGCAGTTGGAATGGCTTTTCAAATTAAAGATGACATTCTTGATTACACAAGCCGAACAAATATTTTAGGTAAACCAATTGGCGGCGATCTTCGTGAAAAGAAAATTACGTTGCCACTAATTTACGCTCTTAAAAATGTTTCGAAAAATGAATCCTCAAAAATACTTTCCATGATTCGTAAAGGAGTCACAACAAGTGATGTTTTGGAAATTACAAATTTTGTAACTCAAAATGGTGGAATTGATTATGCCATTGAGAAAGCTACCGAATTTTCAAACACAGCAATAAAATCAATTGTAGTATTACCTAATACTCCTGCCAAAGCCTCCCTTTTAAATTTCGCTAATTTCGTTATTTCAAGAAATAAATAAACTGGATTATTTTCAGTTTGTTTGTAAAACTTGTTTCATTTTTGTAATATGAAATTCGTTATAATAAAAATCTAATTAAATAATATAAAGGATTAATATGAAAAAAATATTTTTAGCTTTCTTTTTAATTTCTTCAACAATAATTGCACAAGATATTCCATACTTCACAACCGATTTTACCCCCGAGGAATTTGCAACTCGAAGAGAAAAAATGTACGAATCGATTGGACCAAATTCCGTTGCATTAATTCAAGGAGCACAAGTTCCAAATAATTACACACGTTTCAGACAGTCAAACGAGTTTTATTATTTATGTGGAATAGAAACTCCGCACTCTTATTTAATTCTTGATGGCTCAAGAAAAAGTGCTTCACTTTATCTACCTCATGGAATTTTAAGTCGTGAAATGTTTGAAGGGAAAATGTTAACTGCAGAAGATGCTGATGAAGTCAAACAACTTTCAGGAATAAATAATGTTTACTCAATCGATATGTTGAATGAACACCTTTCCAGATTTTCACGCAGCAATATAATTTCAACGGTTTATACCCCCTTCAGCCCAGCAGAAGGATTTGCAATGGGAAGAGATTTAGCAGTTCGTGCGATTGCAGATGCTGCGATGGACCCTTTTGATGGTCATCCATCGAGAGAAGGAATGTTAATTCAAAAATTAAAAGAAAAATATCCTGCATTGGAAGTTAAAAATTTTACTCCCTTTTTAGATCAAGCACGACTAATCAAAAGTGGAAAAGAAATTGAAATGATTGACAAAGCGACTCGATTATCTTGTTTGGCATTACTCGAAGGAATGAAATCTACAGTTCCAGGAATTTACGAACATGAGCTTGATGGAATGGCAAAATATATTTATTACAGAAATGGTTCTCAGGGCGAAGCTTATTATTCTTTAATCGCTGGTGGAACAAATGCTTGGTATCCACATTATGCTGCAGGAAAAAAGAAACTTGTAAATGGCGAAATGTTACTTTTTGATTTTGCTCCAGATTACGGTTATTACGCAAGTGATATTACACGAAACTATCCTGTAAATGGAAAATTTAATCAATGGCAAAAAGAATTATACGGATTTTATGTTGGTTGTTATAAAGCAATTCTCAATAAAATTCGTCCCGGCGAAACTGCTCAAAAAATTATGCAAGAAGCTGCAGCAGAAATGGAAATAATTTTATCAAAATCTAAATTTTCAAAACCTATTTACGAAAATGCTGCAAAAGAATTTGTTTCTTCATATAAAAATTCTGCAAAAAGTCAGTATGCTAGTTTGGGGCATTGGGTTGGAATGTCTGTTCATGATGTTGGTTTTGATAAAGGACCGTTAAAACCCGGAATGGTTTTCTCGATAGAACCGGCTTTACGGGTTCCTGAAGAAAAAATTTATATTCGTTTAGAAGATGTAATTGTTATAACCGAAACTGGTAAAAAAGTTCTTTCAGATTTTCTTCCGATGGAAATAGATGAAATCGAAAAAATTATGAAAGAAGATGGAATGCTTCAGAAATATCCGAAAGACGAATTTACTCGTTTAAAATAAAATATAGTCATGCTTCGACAGGCTCAGCATGACCTACTTTAAAATATTTTATTTGCTCTTCTTAGCGTTTTCGGGCTTGGCGAAGGTGGCGGTTTCGGAGACGAAAACTGTCTGCCACCACTGAACTTGATACGAAGCACAAAGTTTAATTTAACCATTGAACCGCCAATTTCTTCTAGGTGTTGTTAGGTGCTGGCGTTCTTAATTATTCTGCAATTCTTAGCACAACATTTCCTTTCTTTCTTCCTGTGTCGACATATCTGTGCGCATCTGCTATGTTATCTATTGAATATATTTTGTCAATAGTTGCTTTATATTTTCCCTTTTCAAACAGCTCCCGTAAAAATACCAATTGCCTGATTTCATCTGATGCCATTTCAAAACCTTCAACTGACTTAAAAATTCCTCCATTGTTCAACAAATGACCACATTGCTTTTTTGTGATTTTGCCTACTGCATCAAAAATAATATCAAACTTTTCAGGAATTTTTGTGTAATCTTCTTTGTCGTATAAGACAGTTTTATCAACACCAAGTTCTCTCACAAGTTCTTTACCGTGTTTGCTGCAAACGGCAGTAACTTCAGCATTATGGTATTTAGCTATCTGTATTGCTGCTGTTCCTACCGCCCCGGTTGCTCCATATACCAATATTTTTAAGTTTTCTTTTTCTGAAATTTTTGCTTTTTCCAAAAAGTAATATGCTGTCTGACCTCCAAAACAAATTGCTGCAGCCTCTTCAAAAGTTGCATTAAATGGTTTTTTAACTGTAACACTTTTATCTACCACAGCTATATACTCTGCATAGGTGCCAAATTTAAAACCTGTGATACCATATACTTCGTCAGCAATTTTAAAATTACTTACATTTTTCCCTACTTGCTCTACTATGCCAGAAAACACGGTCCCCAAAATAGGTTTACGTGGTTTAGAAAAACCTAGAACTAAACGCATTACTATTTTCATAAAGCCTTCAACAACAAGCCCTCTAACCCTCACATCGCCAGAGTTAACTGCTGAAGCAATAATCTTAATTAATATTTCATTGTCCTTAGGAACAGGTTTTTCAACCATTTCAATTTGTAATACTTCTGGCGGTCCATATTTCGTGCAAATAGCCGCTTTCATTGTAGGTTTATTCATTTTTCTTTTTTTTATTTAGGTAAATTGTTTTGTCAGACGCTACGCTTGCACCTAACGGATGGGTATATGAAAAGTAGTCCAACCACAAACTTTGAACAACGCACCAACCTATCATAGGCTATTTTTTATATACCGTATTATGCAACGTATTTTTAAATCTTTTGTTTTTTAATCAAATATTGAAATACTTGCAAGTTCGATTCAGCATATTCCTTCATCTGCTTAACTATATCTGGATATTGTTTTTCATAATTTGTTAAATCCTTCTCTGTATATCTGAATAAACCTACTGAATTATCACGCTTAACAATTAAAAGCCATGTTTGATCAATTACTCCATATTTGTCGTCTGCATTAAAATAGATGTACGGGCGTTCTTCATTAAAAAGATTAATACCCAGCGTGTTATTATCAAAAGGAATTTTTAATAATCCCATGATACTAGGAAAAACGTCAATTTGTCCAGCCATTTTTGAAAATACTTTACTTTCCTTAATTATATTGGGTTGATAGAAGATTAACGGAGAGTGATTATGATCAAGCGACAAATCATACAATGCACTCATTGGAGCTCCATGGTCAGCAACAAAAACAAACAATGTATTTTTATACCAAGGCTGTTTTGTGGATAGTTGCATAAACTTCTCTAGGGAATAATCTGCATATTCAACAATCTGCTTTTTTATTTCAGTATTTTTAGGTTTAAAATAATCTGGAATATAATATGGCCCGTGGTCACTAGCTGTCATGAATACCGAAAGAAATGGTTTCCCCTTCTTATGCAATTCATTTAGTATAGGGATTGAAAACTCAAACATGAAATCATCAGGTACCCCCAAAGTAGTTTTTACTTTATCAGCAGGATAGTCCTTTTTAGAAACTATTTTTTCAAAGTCATTTGCTAGAAGAAATCCTTCAACATTATCGAATTGGGCATCGTGTGTTGTAAAATAGATTGATGAATAGCCATGTTTTTTAGTAGTGGTTGCAATCCCATGATATTTTAACATTGAACTTCCCTTCAAAGGATGCTGCCTAAACAAGGCAGGATAAGAAAATATTGTACTGAAAATTCCATTAAACGTATGTATTCCAGAGGTATAAGTGTTTTCAAAGTAATATCCAGATTTAGCAATTCTATCAAGAAAAGGAGTAAGGTTGTCTTTGTTACCATGTATACCCATTTTCGCCGCACTCATGCTTTCCATTATAACAATTACAATATTTTTAAAATTTGTATTGGAATCAATTTCATTTTGTTCTCTTTGAATGGGAAACGCAGAATTTAATCTTTTTATATTTAGATATTTCTGCACATTAGCAATTGCAATATCATTCGCCATTAATTCTATTGGTTTATTCTCTTCTTTAAATTTGTCTAACAGGCTACGAATAAGTGTGAAATTAGGATTTAAACCCAATTGATTTAAAAAAGGATTGTTACAAAAATATGCTGTACCAGTTCTAATAGGCGATTTTTCCTCTATTCTTCCTCTTATCCCAATAAAAATAATGGTTAAAAAAACAATAGAAATAGAAGTTTGTAACCATAATCGGGTACCCATATTAATAACATTTTTAGAATAGATAATCTTTCTTAATACTTTATAAAAAACAACTAATGAAATAATTAATGGTATGATATATAACCAATAACGAGGTTCTTCAATAATCATTTTAAAAACAAATACAGGATTATCAGCCCATTCAAAAGCAGTAACAGAAAACCTTGAAAAAAATTGATTGAAATAAGGAATGTCTGCTGCGACAACAAAGAATGCTAATGAAAAAAAAATCAATATAAAATAAAAACTTATTGCATTTAAGATATTAGCTCTAATAAATAAAAAATTTATCGTTAACAATACGTAAGGTATAATCATTATATATCCACAAATAACAATATCGAACCTAATCCCCATAATAAAAGAGTATAATATGTCGCTCATTGGGACAGTATTATCAATTCTATCTATTTCGCCTATAAATAATATAAGTCTGAAAGATGAGAAAATCACTAATGCCAATGCATATACTTTAATAGTAGAAATAATATTCCCAAAGAAATTTAATTTTTTCATATTTATTTTTGATTATAATTATCATTATCATGAAAGTTTTGGAGTGCACTTCAGCTTGTATATGTTGCATAACGGTTTGCAGCTACAAGAAGTTGGCGATTTTCACCACAAAACTTTTACGAATCACACTCTTCAAATATAGCAAAAATGTTCATACGAAGAATGTCAACCGCCATTACGCTAAGCCGCTGTTATAAAACGTTAAAATGAGTACATTACTATTAAAAATTAAATAATTAAAATTCATACTTATGGCTCATTTTTGTTTTTGTTAAATGAGTAACTTAAACTAACAAAAATGAAATGAAGTTGAATAAAATTATATCGATACGTACCGTTTGCTCCACCTTCAAGCAATCTATAGCCAATGTTTCCTTGTAGATTTTTAGTGAAAATATATCTTCCGGATAATGAAAGGTCAATTGCTCTGCCTTTACTTGCAGCTATAAATTCTCCGAAAAAATCTACTCCCATTTTTTTAGATATATCCCAATTGGCTAATAGGTTAATAAGAGGAGCTAAACCAACACCAAAATTTTCACTTAAAAGTTCTGTATTCTTCAACGAGAATCCTGCATCTCTAATTTTTGCAGACAAACCAAGACCAAATTTAAAATTGTCTTTACTTATGATTATTCTATTGTAGGTAAAGCGATAAGAATTAAACTTGTAAACAACCTCTATTGGTATGTTAGCTTTAAAGTTTTTTCCATCAACTAGTATATCTTTTTCTAATATCCCAGTTTCTACAATTTTTAAGGGAGCATAAAGAAGAGAAAAATGATTTTTCCCATTTGATAAATAACCAGCGCGCAACCTCAAAAATGGACTTATTGGGGTTTTAAAATCATTTTTAAGTGAAAATAATGTTCCGTTATTGCCGTTGCGAATATCATTAATATTTGTAAAGAATACTCCTGATTCAAGATTAATAAAAGTCTGAGCATTCGTAGACAAATTGCAATTTAAATAAATAAAAAGAAACCAATATATACATCGGAAAACAAGTTTAGAAAACAAGTGATTCATATTGAGTTCTTATTTTTCAAGCACGAAGTTTAATGTTTTATAACGGTTTGCAGCTACAAGAAGTTGGCGATATTCACCACAAATGTTTATGCGGAGAACTGAACCGCCACTTTTGCCAAACCCGTGTTATGGGTAGTGGTTTTCTCTGGTCGAAGGTCTATCGTGTCAAGTTTGCACTGTTCCCCGTGCGTTGGCTTGCAAGCTCTTTTTATTTTTTTAGCGTTGATTTGTGTGTCGGCAAAAAAATAAAATGTGCTTGCAAATGCGTTGGCTGTATGTGGGCTGTGTCCTGTCATTACGCTACTTTCCGTTTGTATAAATGCTGTTGAAATTCTATAAAAAGTCGGCTGATGTTTGCAACGTCACCTAAAATGTCCTTAGCATCTTCTAACGATTGATATTTGTTTGTCAGCAAGATTGGTAGTTTTTCTTGGTCAAGTTCTTCTACACCTGTCTCAACGTATTTGCTCAACACAAATTCTATAAATTCTCTTTGCTTATTGTCAAGCAATGCAAAAATGGTCGCTTGTGCTGCTGCTACTCTTGCTTCTCTTGTCATTGGTTTTATGTCGCTATTAAATATATATTCCAACACATCAAACAAGTCGCTTTTTTCAGCGTCAATGAGTTTTTGTAAAGTGGTCAATTCATCTTTGCCAAAACCTGCTGCGTCTAATTTTTCTAATAGTGTCCGTCTGGTAAGTGGATTGCTCCAAAGTGTTCGCAATTCGTCTTCACTTTTGAAAAGGTTTGGCAATTCGCCAAACAGATTATTCAAAAATTCTTCTGCTGAAATTGGTTTGCCGTCTGCACTCCAAAATGAAGTAGCAATCATTGATTGTATTTCACGCTCTTTACCATCACGCAATTTTATCTTTATTTTTTGCCTTCTATTGCAATTACAATTTAATTCGCCACAAATTTCGCATGGTTCTTTTGGTGCTTTTTCGCACACACAAGGACTTTGATTACAAACTTTGCAAGGTTTTTTTGGCGGTTTAGGTTCGCCCTCTGCTTCTGGCTCTATTGGTTCGCCATCCCATTCTGGGTCGGCAAAGTGATGGAAAGCATCTACATAATCGTAAATGGTAAAAAACTCTTTACCATCAAATAAGCGTGTACCACGACCAACAATTTGTTTAAACTCTATCATTGAGTTTACCGGACGCATTAAAACGATGTTACGAATGTTTCTTGCATCAACACCAGTGGATAGTTTTTGTGAAGTAGTTAAAATGGTTGGTATTGTCTTTTCGTTGTCTTGAAACTCTCGTAAAAACGTTTCTCCTATTTCGCCATCATTGGCAGTAACACGCACACAATAATTGGGGTCGGTACTTGTTTTGTACTGGTTTACTAAATCACGAACTGCGGCTGCGTGGTCTTGTGTGGCACAAAAAATAATGGCTTTTTCTTTTTGATTGGCTTCGTTCATATAAATTTGAACTCGTTTTGCCTCTCTTACCCTTATTTCAATGATGTGATTAAAATCTGCCTCTTTGTATGTTTTACCTTCTTCAATTTCCCCTTCTATAATTTGGTCATCGCTTGTGTAGATATAATCGTCAAGCGTTGTCTTGATGCGTTTTACTTTGAATGGCGTAAGGAAACCATCGTTGATACCTTCTTTGAGTGAATAGACATAAACGGGTTCGCCAAAATATTTGTAAGTATCCGTATTATCTTTACGCTTAGGTGTAGCTGTTAAAC
>SXSI01000048.1 GCA_005792285.1 Bacteroidota bacterium | reverse complement strand
GGTTGGATTTTTTTTGCCGAGAATATATTCCACATAAATTGAGCCCATAAGTCCAAACTCATAAAGATAATGTGGTTTCGTATCGGGAACGGCACCGACATCAAGAACGAGCGTTGTTCCTTTTTTAGTTGGGAAAAAAGCACAAATAGTTGGTCTGCTTACTCCAGGAATTCTTCCAAGAATCATTATTGCAGCGGCGGTCATTGCTCCTGTATTACCGGCACTTGTAAATGCGTCAACTTTTTTTTCTTTAACTAAATTCATTCCAACAACAATTGATGAATTTTGTTTTTGTCTTAAAGCAGTAACGGGAGATTCGTGCATTTCGATAATTTCATCTGCATTTACAATTGAAAAACTTAAACCATCGGTATTATGTTTTTCAAGAACAGATTTAATTTTATTTTTATTCCCTACAAAAACTAAATGAACTCTATTATTAGTTAATCGGAGAAATTCAATTCCCCCCAACACCTCATTTTCGGGAGCATTATCGCTCCCCATCGCATCTATCGCAATTTTATAAATTGATTCAGATGTATTCAATAAATAATTATTTAGTTTTTTTTGGGAGAATTGCAACTCTACCCCGATAGTAACCGCAATTTGGGCAAGCACGATGCATTAATTTTTTTTCTCCACATTGTGCGCAATTTCCTATAGTGGGAACTGTTGCTTTATAATGTGTGCGACGTTTTCGACTTCTTTGTTTCGAGTGTCTTCGTTTTGGATTCGGCATTTTTTAGTACTCCTTAAAAATTCTTATTCTTTTTTATTTTTGTGAAAGTAAATCTTTTAGTTTTAAAAATCTTGGATCAACTTCATTTGTATGGCATTCGCAGATATGTGACTTAATTTCATTTAAATTTTTTCCACAGTATTGACACAAACCTGCGCATTCTTCTTTACAAACTATTTTTTGCGGATACGTTAGTAAGATACTCTCTTTAATGCCTTCTGTGATATCAATAAAATTTGTTGTTGGTGAAACAACTAATTCATCATCAAACTCACGACTAGTTGCTTCGAGGATACTTGAAACCCGCAAACTATAATTCGCAAGAAATTTTCTATCAAAGGGAATATTGCAACAATCGCAAATGCAATGTGTTGTGTATTCGATTGAAGAGTAAATCACAATTTCTTCTTCATTCTTTTTAAAAGTATTTTCAACATTAACTTCTCCATAAAAATTATCTTTTAAACCAAGCTGCTCGCAGGTAAGATTTGAAAGAACCACCGATTCTCCAATTGGGAGAATGGTTATATTAAAAGAAAGTTGATTAACCATAATATATTTGTAAAAATATCAATGAACATCAATTAGTATTAAACTGTAGGAAAATACTCTACAATATACCGATTGAAGTGAAATTAATCAAGATAAAGCTTAATCTTCGTGTTCTTCCTCTTTTCTCGGTGTAATTTCAACTCCCAAAGCTTTTAATTTTTCCAAAACAATACCTGTTGATTCATTAAGCGCCTCAGCAAATTTTATAAAATCTTCCTTGTAAAGAAAAATTTTACTTCTGGTTATTTTATCATCCATTTTTTTACTTTCCGTCATCACAACATAGAAATCCTGTTCAGATTTTGTAGGACGAACATCAAAAAAATAATTTCTTCTTCCTGCGCGAAGTTTTATACTATGAAGTGGTTCAACGTGTGGTTGGTCTTGACCACCATCTCTACGTTTATATTGATCCCTTCCTCTATCTCTATTATGATCCCTACCTCTGTTGCTATTTTGATCTCTGTAATCCATCTCTACTCCTTTTTTAATTGTTGTTGAAAAAATATTTTTTATTTATCATTGTCTAACAATTGCAATTTTTGCGATGCCAATTTCACCTCCTTGTTGGCTATATGCGATTGCAAAATAAATTCCACTTGAAACATAATTACCTTTGTTGTCTTTACCATCCCAAAATCCACGCCCTCCACCTTGTGCATCAAACTGTGTAATTAAAACTCCAGTTGAAGTAAGAATTTTAATTAAACAATTTTCTGATAATCCACTAATTGTAATATTTGTAGTTGAAGGAATTAAAAATGGTTGTGGCGAAATAGATATTGTTTCCATTTTTTCTTTTGGAGTAACAAATGGAATAGTAAAACTCGATAATCCTTTATCTGTGCCAGCATAAATAATTCCATTTTTATTATCAACTGCTAATGATAAAATATTATTTCCAACCAACTTTCCATTTGTTGTGGTTGTATTATAGTGTTCAAGTAATGTTGATCCATCTGGAGTTACACAATAAATTCCCTGCGGAGTTCCAACCCATTTATTATTTACACCATCAACTATAATGCACTGAATCATTTGATCTCTTAAAGCGCCAAGAAATAATTTTGAAATATTTTTTGATGGAGTTAGTGGATTATTTATAATTGAAATACCAGATGTTGTACCAACCCAAATATCACCATCTTTTCCACCTGCAATAGAAGTTATTTGTAAACTTGTTAAACCATCTGATTCAAGAAGAGATCCCCAATTATCAGAAGTGCCGGCAATATTTTTATTTTCATTAAAATAAACAAAAGCTGGAGATGGAGTAAAGCCGGGCAATGTATTTGTAAACCACTTTGTTCCATTTGCATCGACAAATAATCCTAATACGTTTACATAATTATTACTTTGCGGAGCTTTGTAAGATGTCCATTGTGAATCGGGTTTCATTTTCCACAAAATATCAAGTGAGCTTGATCGATACAGAGAAACCCACAGATTATTTTCTTTGTCGAATGCAACACTCCCAGAAACTACATAGTTTGCATTTTCAACACCCACTAACCCCGGATTTTTATTATCAAACATTCTCAAAACTTTACCTTCCTTGCTTACGAGTGCAATTCCTGCACCCCACGAATTTACTAACTTTTCATTTGTAGGTGAAACAGTAATTGCGAAAAAATCGTTATACTTTAATATTGGATCTGTGTATGTGCTGTAATTATACCAACTTGTACCGTTAAATCTATAAAAACCAAAACCACTATTTCTTCCTGAAGTTGCCCAAATTTCTCCATCGTGATCGATTACCACAGATGAAAAATTATTTGAAACTGGACCGTTGGGTGAATAAGTTAACCAACTTTGATTTTTAAAACTCGCAATTCCTCTTCCTTGAAACCCAATTAATAAATTATTTTGACTTCCGAGAATTGCATCAGTAATTGGGAAAAAATAAGTTGTTCCATATGTGCTGATAATTCCATTGCGATTAATTTGTTTTACTTCGTTTTGTTGAAGAAGAAATATTGCATCATCGCTTGCAACTAATTTTAAAGTTAGTTGCGTTAAACCAGTTACCACATTCCATTGGTTGTTTGTAAAAGAAAATACTCCATTAATTGTTGCGGCATATAAAGTAGAATTAAAAATCGAAAGAGAGGTGCTTTTATCTTGTCTTGTTTCCCAAGATTCTGGCGCAGAAAGATTTGTTGCATTTATTTTTGAATATGCAATTCCCTTTTCAGTTGCAAGAAGTAAGCGTTGATTAAATTGAGTCACATCATATACAACTGTTTCGCCAAAACTTCCGAAACTATTAAAGGTATCCAGAAATTCTTTTCTTGAAATTGAATAAAGTGAAATTCCAAATCCAGTTGCAATGTACATTGTGTCGCCAACGTTGTAAAATTTATTTATAACTTTTTGTGTTTTTTGAGATAATGCGATATCGCGGATAGTGAACCACAATTTTGTAATTGGTGAAAAAACATCAATCGCTCCGGAAGATGAACCGACCCAAATTAATCCATTTTTATCTTTCCCAATTGCAGTTATATCATTAGATGAAAGTCCATCGGCGTTTGTATATTTTATTACAGTAGAATCATTTTCATTTAAACTATAAATTCCACCACTTGTCCCAACCCATAAAAAATTATTTAATCTAACAATTCCTCTAACATCATTCATAGCAGTAAAACTTTTCCAAGTTTCCGAGTTCAGAAATGGATTTATTAAACATAACAAAAATGCAATACACCTCAAACGGCTCACTTACTTTTACCTATTGTGATTTATTTTCTGTTTTATGAGAGAATAATCTTTTTTTCATTGCATCAACCAAAGTTAATTCAATACAAAATCTTCCCAGTGACATATCGTCATTTCTTTTTCCACCATGATAATCTGAACCACCACTACTAATTAAAAAATATTGGTTTGCGATATCTTGATAATTTTTGGTTAATTCCGGAGGATGTGAAGGATGAATAACTTCTATCCCATCAATTCCTGCAGAAATTATACTTTTTAACATTTCACTATTTGTAGATCTGCCGGGATGTGCAAGAACAGATATCCCGCCAGCAGATGCGATTAATTGAATTGTTTGTTCAGGCGACATTACAAATTTTTTTTCATACGCTGGACAAGAATTACCAATATATTTTTCAAACGCTTCTTGATAAGATGAAATAAATTCTTCATCAACAAGTGCCATTGCAATATGTGGGCGACCAATTGCACCTTGTTTTGCTTTTTCTAATACAGCATCAAATTTTAAAGGAATATTTAAGTTGTTTAATTTTTCGACAATTCGTTCTGCTCTGCGTAATCTTTCCAATCGAAAAAAAGTTAAGTAATCGAGTAGTCGTTGATTTTTACAATCGATAAAATAACCTAAAATATGATATTCTCTTTCAGATGTTGTAGCACTTAATTCAACTCCGGGAATTACTTCCATATTAAATGCAGATGCTTGTTCGCAAGCTTCTGGAAATGCTTCGACTGAATCGTGATCGGTTATACTAATTACAGAAAGATTTCGCGAGTGGCATTTGGTTACCAACTCTGAGGGACTTAATACACCATCTGAATAAGATGTGTGCATGTGAAGGTCAGCTTTTAATTTCTCCATATATTCTTTCTCCTCTCAAACATCTTCATTCTCAACCAGCTACGAAAATTTTATTTTAAAAATTAAGTGTACTGTTGTTTAAATTGTTCGTAGTCGCAAATTATTAATTTATTTCCTTGAAGTTGAAGTTGACCTTTTTTAATAAATCTATGAAGTGTCCGAGAAACAGTTTCGCGTGATGTTCCAGCCATGTTTGCTAAATCTTGTTGCATTGGCAAGTCATCAATTTCTACTCTTCCTTTTCTAAAAATACCAATGTCATCTGAAATTTGCAGAATAACAGTTGCAACTCTTCCCAACGCATCTTTTAGTGAAAGAGATTTTATTTGTGCATCAGCTTTTCTTAAACGAGAAGTTAGTTCGCGTAATAATGCGATACCAACAATTGGATGACTATGAATTAATTTTAAAAAATCATGCCGTTGAATTACAAATATTTCTGTTTTGTTTAATGCAACTACAGTTGCAGATCGAGCTTGACCATCGAGAATTGCCATCTCTCCAAAAAAATCACTCTCTCCAAGAATTGAAAGAATTACTTCGCGCCCTTCTTCATCCATTCTTACAACTTTTACTTTACCGGTTACAATTACAAACATCGATGCTGCAGATTCTTTTTCGAGTAAAATAATTCCACCTTTCGAAAATTTTTTCCGCGATCCAAGTTTTGTAATTCTTTCCAATTCTACATCAGTTAGATCTGCAAAAATTGGAACGTACCTTAAAAATTCAATATCAGCTTTGCCCATAATTAAGAAAATATAGATGTGATAATGCTAAAAAGCAAACAAAGAATTTAATTTGTTTTCATTGCTTTTTTCCAAAATAAGTATAATTTGTAATTATGAGAAAGCTAATTTCCTGCATATTTATATTGGTGCTTTGGTTTGGTTGTGATGATAGCTTAATTAATCCACTTGCCGATACTCCTCAAAAAACTATTGTAGACAACACACATAACCCCACAGATTGGATTTCTTTTTCACCAGATGGAAATTACATGATTACCGCATCTCCAGATGATGAAAACTTTTACTCAAATATAATTGTTAGAAATGTATCAAATTTTAAATTTGATACTACTATAAAATATCAAATCCCAGATACATTTATCACTATACAATCTACAAAAGTGTATAGTGGAATTTTAACCGAAGATTTTAAAACGACAGAAAAATATTTTATTGTTGGTTGTTATGGGGGTTTAAAAATTTATGAATTTAGAACTACCGGAACAGCGAAGCTTTTTGAATCTATTTCAATGTCTGGCAATGTAATTCAACTTGCTTTGTATAATGATTCCTTATTGGTTTACGGAAATAATATTGGGGCAATTAAAATTTGGGATCTTAAAAACAATAGATTAGTTCGAAGTATAACAGCGCATACAGGAGCGATTTCTGGAATTCTAATTACTCAAAATGGAAAAACTATAATTACAAGTTCATTTGATAATTCTTTAACAATCTGGCGCGTGTCGGATGGTAAAGCATTACATACAATGTATCATGATAATAGTGTAACAGGAATTTCAATTAGTCCCGATGAAAAATATCTTGTGAGCGTTAGTTTGGATAAAAATATACATCTTTGGAATCCAATAAGTGGAGATTGGTATAGAACAATTAAAGATAACGATTGGATTAATGCAGTTGCTTTTAGTCCCGATAAAAGCACAATTGCAACTGGTGGTGATGATAATATTGTTAAACTTTGGGATGTGTCAACAGGAAAAAAAATTACAGCAATAAATAATCATTCAGGAAGAATTCTTGCATTAGCTTATAGTAAAGATGGGAAATATCTTGCAAGTAGTGCAGCCGATAAAAAAATAATAATCACAGAAATGAAATAATATGTACACAGCAATTACAGAAAATATATCAGTAACAGTTCAACCAGTTTATCTTGATGGACAATCTAATTGGATGGAAAAAAAATTTACATTTGCATATTTTGTTCGAATAACAAATAATAGTGACACGTCAGTAAAACTAATCAAACGGCATTGGTATATTACAGATGGAGATGTATCAGTAAAAGAAGTTGAGGGAGATGGAGTTATTGGGAAACAACCACTAATAAAACCTGGGAAGTCCCATGAATATAACAGCTTCTGTGTTTTGGAAAATATGGAAGGATCTATGGAAGGGACATATCTTTTACGCCGACAAAATGGTGAGGAATTTAAAGTAACAATTCCGAATTTTACTTTACGCGCAGCCGCAAATTAACTTTTAAACAACGAAATTATATTTAAAAAAAAGGCACTCATTTGAGTGCCTTTTTGATAATAATTAAATTAAAAAATTAATTATTAAAATTCGCTTCTGTCAATAACCCCATCCTTATTTTTATCACGCGCAGAAAATTTCGCCCCCCAATCTGCTTCGTGACCAAATTTTGCTTTAGCTTCAGTCCAACTAATTTTTCCATCTTTGTCAGTATCTACATCTTCAAATGAAGGACCTTGTGGAGTACCTGCTGGATTGTAACCAGTTCCTCCTGGTGGTGTACCAGTTGGTGGTTTATAACCGCCAGTTGAAGTTGGAGGAGGCCCTTGTGGAGTACCTGC
>SXSI01000047.1 GCA_005792285.1 Bacteroidota bacterium | reverse complement strand
GTTTGGTATTTCAATAGAAGACTTAGATGGAGATGGAAAGGTTGATATTTCTGTTACGAATAATGGTTCAAACACAATTTCAGTTTACAGAAATATAGGGTTTGTTTTATTTCCACCAAATTTAGCTAATCCACCTAATAATACTACAAATTTAATTGGTACAATTTCGTTTACTTGGTCAAAAGCAGATTCGGCTAAAAAATATCATTTACAATTATCGAAAGATTCTTTATTTGCGAGGTTGGAAATAATTCAGTTTACGAGTGATACAATATTTTCGGTTTCTGGAATAGAAGGGGGACAAACATTTTATTGGAGGGTTCGTTCTATAAAAGATACCGACACAAGTAGTTGGAGTTTAAGAAATAAATTTACGACAAAGAAAAGTTTAGTGATAACATCCTTCTTCCCAACAATTGCAAAAACCGGTGATGTTGTTACAATAAAGGGGTCAAATTTTACAGGAGCAACTTCTGTAAAATTTGGCGGAACTAATGCTTCTACATTTGCTATTACAAATGATACTACAATAACTGCTACTGTTGGCAATGGAGCAAGTGGGACAGTTACAGTTACTACTCCTGAAGGAACTGCGACTGCATTTGGATTTATAATTCCTACTGCACCACCAGTTTATAGTTGGACAAAATTAAATGGTCCGACAGGTGGAGCATTTAAGAAGTTAGAATTTGCGGGAAATACATTTTATGCACAAGTAGAAGGTCATCTTTTTAGAAGTGGCGATGATGGACTAAATTGGTATGAACTAACATTTGGTATAAATAATGAAATAGAAACATCGGACTTCCTTATTAAAGGAAATAAAATAATTGCTTCTACATGGTATAATGTTATAAAAATAAGTGATGATGCCGGAGTTAATTGGAAAACAATTACTTTACCGAATGGTGTAAATATTTCTAATATTAATTTTGCATCAAATGGTACGACTATTATTGGTTCTAGTGGATCTGATTACTATCTTTCAAATGATACCGGCAATACTTGGGGTGCTAAATTATCTTTACTGGGGAATCCGCACATAGAGAAAATAGTTTCGAATAGTAATTTAGTTTTATTGAAAACAGCAAATAAAATTTATAAATCAATTGATAATGGTGTAAATTTTGTTGAAACTAACACAGGTCTTCAATCAACTTATATAAGTTTTATTTCATCGGTAAATAATAAATTTTATACTTCTCTAAATAGCGCACTTTATACTTTTAATGAAGTTAGCAATAGTTGGAGTTTAATTAGTAATAATTTCTCAGCTCGCATTCTTACAGGTAATAGTGAAGGAACAAAATTATTTTCGATCTTTTTTGATGGTTTATATGAATCTACCGACAATGGAGCGAACTGGATAAAATTATCAAATAAAATTACAGATGAAATAAATTATTACGAAATAAAAACTTTAATTTATTCAAAATCTAATTTTTATACTGGCACAAGTATTGGAGTTTATAAATATACAACCATTTGGAATTTAATTTCAAAAGGATTAACGGCTACGACGCAAGAAGCAATATACCATAACGGAAACACATTGTTTGCAGCTCACTACGGAAGCAGTTTATTAAAATCGACAGATGGTGGTAATAACTGGAGTGCTGTAAATTTAGATGCTACAAAAAAAGATTATTATATAAGATATATTATTGGATGGAATGGTAAAATTATAGCAGCATCGGGTAATAATTTATTTTTTTCTAACGATAATGGAATTACATGGTCAGATAAAACGAATTTAATAACATTTGACGGATATTTAATAAATATAGATACAAGTGGAAATAATTTATATGTTTTTAAATCAGATTCAAAAATATACCGCTCATCAGATAATGGAAATACATTTACGCAATTAAGTGGAGTTGTATACCCAACAAATAATATTAATAGATTCGAGGTTGTTGGAAATTCAATTTATCTTCTATCTTGGAATATGCCAATGTATGTTTCGAAAGATGAAGGAAAAAGCTGGCAGCAGATATCAAATATTGGTGCGGCTAGTACAGTTCAAAATGGGTTGTTCGAAAATGGATTAATAGTAGTTTATTCTTCAGATGGAATTTACTTTTCAATAAATGATGGAAACTCATGGACAAAAAGCAACACAACTTATAATTGGTTTTCAAGTATAGCTCGAGTAAAAAACTTTTTAGTTTCAACAACTTGGGATGAAGTATTAGTCTCAGCTGATAATGGAATGAACTGGTCTAATGTAACCGGAATAAGAAAACTAAATTCCCAAGGTAATTCTATTACAAACGACCAATCGGATGTTTATATTGGCTTATGGAGTAAGGGAATCTGGAAGCGACCTATTTCGGAATTAATACAAGTTCCAACACAAACCGGAATTGTAACACAGTGGAATTTTAATCAAGGAGTAAATTATAGCCCCGCAGTTGGCACAGGAACAGTTTCTACAATTGGAAATACGGCTGCTTCAATTACCGAACCTGGAGCTCCTTGGGGCAATTTATCCGATGGATTAAGTTATTCGTTAAGTCAATTCCCAACGCAAAGTACAAACAACGGGCAAGCTGGTGTAAAATTTTCCGTAGCAACTATAAATTTTGATAGTATAAAATTACATATCGATTGGTTTCCGACAATTGGCTCGCCAAATAAAATAAAATTTGAATATAATATATCGATGCCGGAACAATGGACAGAATTTGGAAATATTACAGCACAAAATGCACAATGGTTTTTTCTAGATTATAATTTTCCTCAAAGTGCAAGCAATAATCCAAATTTTGCAATAAGAGCAGTTGCAATGTTTGATGGTTCGGGGTACACCGGAGTAAATTCAGGTTACAACACAAATGCTACTTGGAAGTTTGATAATGTTACAATTTTAGGAAGGAGTTTAAATGTTGGACCAAATACTCAGATAACTTCATTTACTCCAAGTTCTGGAAATGTTGGAACAGTTGTAAACATAAAAGGAAGTGGTTTTAACAATTTAAATTCTGTAGGATTTTTAGGAGATATGGCAAAAGAGAAGTCACATACTTCTTCAAAACAAATTGTAAGTGTTGCTTCTAAAAGTGGAGATCTTATAGTTATTGGAAAAAGCGATAACAGTGTCGATTTGTATTCGATTAAATCAAACTCAATTTTAAATTCATATCCAATACCAAATGGGAATATTACAAGTATTGTAATGACAAACGAGAGTCAAAATTTTATGGTTGGAAGAGATAATGGCAATGTTAGTTTTTACTCGACTTTAAACGGATTTATTGCAGAAGTAAATGCCGGAGGAAAAGTTAAAGCAATGGCTTCCGGAGGATTCGGTGGAAATAGTTATTTAGCAGTTGCTGCTTCAAACCCTAATGAACTTAGAATGTATTCGGTTAGCAACCAGCAACTCAGATCAACTTTAGCGGTTCCGATGGAAATAAAATCTATTGCAATGTCGATGGATGGAGAAATGATTTTTGTAGGTGGAGATAATGGAATAATAAAAGTTTATAAATTCCAAAACCAACAATTGACTTACGAAAAAGATATCGTCGGACAATCCGGTACAATAACTGCACTGGCAGCAGATTGGAGTAGACAATTTATTATATCGGGAAGTTCAGGAAAAGAAATAAGGATATTGAATTTTTCAACCGGCAACGAAATTAAAAAAATTACATCACCGAGCATCAACGAAATTTCGAGTGTTGGAATTTTGTTCGATAACGCAGTTTTCTATGCAACAAGCGATAGTACAATTTTCTTTTTCGATTATCCTTCTGGCAATATAAAAAGCACACATGGCTATCATTCAAAAAAAATAACTTCATCGGCAAGCAGCTTTGATAGAAAATATGTTATAACAGGTGGAGAAGATAATTTATTAAATATTATTCGAGTTGGTGCAAATGCTACTACTTACACAAAAATTAGCGACACCGAAATTAATGCACCAGTTCCAATTAACGCACGAACCGGAAGAATTATTGTTGGCACAATGGAAGGTCCGCCGGCAATAAGTGCTACCGATTTTACAGTTGCACCAGGTTATGATGCACCAAATTTACAGCAACCTACAAATTTTACGGTTGACTTGGTTATGCCATTTACATTTAGGTGGTCTAAAAATGCGGTTTACGAAAAATATGAACTGCAAGTACTTGACACAATTACAACACTAACACAACAATTATACGCAATTACAAGCGATACATTTTATACTGTTTTGCCGGCTGATTTACAACAGAATAAAAAATATAACTGGAAGGTAAGAGGAATAAAAGGAAGTGATACTTCTACATTTTCGGCTGTGTGGGAATTTAGAACTAAGAAAATTTATAGTGGTCCACTTGTAAATATCTTATCAGTTGTATCAAAAATTCATTCGGGAAATATTAATATCAATTATCTATTAGCAGGAGATACTTCACATGAAGTTAACTTGCACTTCTATTATAGTGATACAAAAGGAATAAGCTGGAAAAAATTAACAGGATTAAATAAAACTTTAGTAAATATCTTTCCAATTAAAAATCCAGTTACAGATACAGTAATTTGGAATTCTAGAATTGATGCTCCGCAAGTTGAAGGAGATACCATATATATTGGAACGAGAGTTGCATTTGGAAGTGATACAAGTGACAGAGTCATTTCAAATTCATTTTCACTTGATAACCGTGCACCGCAATTTAGTGGAGTTGCAAATGTAATTTCAAATCCGAATGGTGGAGCGGTAACGATTAGTTGGAATAAAGCAGTTGAGAAATTTGGACCGGTAACTTATTCGGTTTATGTAAATAAAGGAGATTCAACCGGACTTTTTGCAGTTGTTCCGCAGAATATTACAGATACAACTTATTCTGCAACAAATCTTACAAACTTTAATGCATATTATTTTGCTGTAAGAGTAAAAGACAATATTGGAAATAGTGATTCGAATAAAGTTATTAAAAAAGGAACTCCTGGAAAATTAGTTTCAATGAAAAATGTTACAGTATTGAAGAAACTAAATAAAGATACAGTCCAGTTTAGTTATTCATATTCATCTGCAAGTGGAGATACAGTTTCATTATCATTTGACTATTCGTTCAACGCGGGAGCAACGTGGATAAAGGCAGCAAGTATAATTGGAAAAACAACAAAATTAGTTGGAGTTGATTCACAATCAACACTTATTTGGTTAAGCAGAAATGATGCAAACAATACAGAATCGAAGGGAATGAAATTGAGAGTTCTTGCAACAGGATTAACAGGAACAAGTACACCAGCAATTTCAGATTCATTTACAATTGATTTGAAAGCTCCTTTATTCCAAGGAATACAAGTAGCGTTGAATAATTCAAAAAATATTCCGGGATCTGTAATTTTATCCTGGACACCTGCATCAGATTTATCACAACCGATTACATATAGAGTATTTATGGCCGAGACTTCAAAGGTTTACAACTATAACTCACCGAATGCAACTTCCACTTCGGACACAACACTTATTACAAAATTACAGACAGCAACATATTATTATTTCACAATGTGGGCAACAGATTCATTTGGAAATACAGACAGCAATAAAGTTGAGAAAGTTTATTTAACAGAATTCTTAGGTGACTATACTTTTGATGGGTTTATAACGCCACAAGATCTTGCAATATTTGTAAAAGGATGGAAAGAACGAGACTTAAAAGTTGCAGATATCGGTCCAATTACAGGAAAGATTCCAAAAGTAACTTCTTTAAGAGATGGAAAAATAAATATTGAAGATCTCTCAGTGTTTTTATTAATGTGGAACTGGGCATTTGATAATAGTAGAAGTGGTGGATTAAATCTTGCAGGAATATCTAAAGATCAGCAATCTCGAAAACAACAATATCGATTGAATACGACAAATGAGATTGTAATTAAACGTGGTGAGTCAAAAGGAATTCCATTTAAACTTTCAGGAATGAAATCAGTTGATGCAATTAGTGTTGCTTTACAATTCAATCCCGAAGCTGTTAGAATTGATTCAATTGTTCCAGGAATAATGTGGGGAGATAGAAAAAATATTATTCTACTCGATCGTACACAAAATGAAAAAGGAGTAGTTGATGTAGCAATTGCTAATTTCGGAAATACACAATTTGATTCTGAAATTGAACAGACTTCAATTGTAGTTTATGTAACAGCGTTACAACAACAACGAAATCAAAAAATAAATGGATTTATTGAAGCTTATGATTTACAAAATAATCACACACTTAATTCGACAATTGAATTTTCAATAACTGACCGACCAAAGATTCCATTGCAATTTGATCTTTCGCAGAATTATCCAAATCCATTTAATCCATCTACTACAATAGAATTTCAATTACCAGAAGCAAGTTTAGTATCGATTGTAATTTTCGATGTATTAGGAAGAGAAGTTGCAGAGCTCGTAAATGCTGAAAAGTCAATAGGTTACCACAGCATAACATGGAACTCAAATGTGACAACAGGGGTTTACTATTATATAATGAGAACTAAAAATTTATCGGGGGATAATTTCAAATCTAATATTAAGAAAATGTTAATTTTGAAGTAAAAATTAATAATTCCAAATAAATATTTATTTTATATTTGTATTGCAGCTATAAAGGAAAGTTTTTATCTTGCGGAAACTAAAAAAGATACTTTTTTTTTCATAAATAATAAGGAGTTACAAAACAATGAAGCAGGGTTCATTTAATACAATTTTACTGCTCGTAGCTTTTAGTGTTGCATTTTCAATTTACTATTTAGTTTTCGGAGCTGCGCCAGAAAAAACTTTATTGCACGATTTATTTCAAGGTGGTCCACTTATTGCGGTTTTAATGGCCATGTCAATTTTGGTTGTAACTTATATTGTTGAAAGATCGCTATCAATAAAAAAAGCACAAGGAACTAGAGACACAACGGTTTTCTTAAAATCGGTTGTTAAAAACGTTACTGAAAATAATTTTGGTGAAGCTATTAAAGTTTGCGACAAACAAAGAGGTTCGATGGCAAATATTTTAAAATCAGGTCTTTCAAGATATTTAGAACTTAATGAAACAAAAGGTGCTGAGAAAAAAGAAAAAATCACTGAAGTGAAAAGAGTATTTGAAGAAACAACAATGTTAGAAATGCCGGTTCTTGAGAAAAACTTAGTTTCACTTTCAACAATTGCATCTATCGCAACGATGGTTGGTTTGCTCGGGACAGTTATTGGAATGATTCGTGCATTTTCAGCTCTTGCAAAAGCTGGTTCTGCAGATGCAGTTGGACTTTCACGCGGAATTTCTGAAGCACTATTTAATACTGCAGGTGGAATTGGAATAGCAATCGTTGCAATTGTTGCTTACAACTTCTTTACAACTAAAATAGATGGCATTACATATGTTATAGATGAAGCAACTAAAGATTTATTGGAAAATTTAAATTCCAAGAATTAATTAACTTTCAGTCATTTTTAATTAGAGTAAACTATTATGGCTAAAAGAGTCGGTATAGCGGTTGATATGACACCAATGGTGGATGTTGGATTTTTACTTTTAACATTTTTCATGTTAACCACACAATTCAAACCGGATGAAGCAGCGCAAGTTACACTTCCTGAATCGCATTCTGTAATAAAATTACCAGATGTTGATGTTGCAATTGTATTGATCGCAAAAGGAGGAGAAGTTTATCTTGGCTTTGATTCTCAAATTATGCGTGCAAATATTTTTGGCAATGAAAATAGCATGAAAGCAGGAATGGAAGTTACAGTCCGGGAATTAGGTGGATTATTAACACGTGCAAGAATGAAAAATCCAAAATTACGTACTGTAATTAAATCGGATAAAGATGCTGAGTTTGGAGTTATTGAGGATGTTATGAAAGTTTTACAAGAAGTAAACGTAACAAGATTTAACCTTGTCACTAACGAAGAAAAATCATAGGAATTTATAATGTCTGATGTACAAGTTCGCGAGTCTCGCGGAAAAGCAAAACATACTAAGAAAAAATCGAAACGATTAGGTGTGCGAATCGATATGACGCCAATGGTGGATATCGCATTTCTACTTTTAACTTTTTTCATGTTGACTACTACAATGAGCAAGCCACAAACGATGGAAATAAATCTTCCACCGGGAGAATCACAAGTTGAAGTTGCAGCATCGAATTTAATTACTTTAAGAATTTCTGAAGTATTTAATATTTATTGGAATATCGGTTCAGAGAAACCAGTTAAAATAAAATTCACAGAATTAGCAAAAATATTGAGCGACAAAAGTAAAGCAAACCCACGATTAATCACATTAATTAAAGTAGATCGAAAAGCCAAATATGTAAATATGGTTGACATAATTGATGAACTCAATATTAATAATATCACACGTTTTAGTTTAGCGCCAATGACGGATGATGATAAAAAATTAATAGAAAAGATTTAGGAATTTAAATGACGACACAAATTAATACTGCTTCTTTAGTTTACGGCTACATTGAGTTAAGACAATATTATTACAAGTCAGCAAAACGTGCCTTAACTTTTGCAATTGTTTTTCATTTACTAGCAGTCTCAAGTTATTTTATTACACAATTTCTTTTAGAAGAAGATGCGCCAGTTTATACTGTACGGATTATGAAGTACAGTGATCTTGGTCCACCACCTTCAATTGAAAATGCTGAGGCAGCACCTCGTGTAAATATTGCTGAACCAAGTGCAAAACCAACAGTTGGTATTCCAATTCCAGTTCCTGACGCAGATATAAATCCCGAAGCTACAATTGCAACACAAGAAGAATTAGCAGCTGTTTCTAATGATGCTGTAGCAGAAGGAGTTGGTAGCGGAGAAATAAAAATCGAAGATGAAGGTCCTCCAGCAGATTTTGTCCCGGTTGAAAAAAATCCTGTTCCTGTAAAACAAATTGCACCAGCTTATCCGGAAATTGCTCGACGTGCGGGAGTTGAAGGAACTGTTTGGGTAAAAATTTGGGTTGACAAAGAAGGCAAAGCAAAAAGAGCTCAAGTTATAAAATCAGATGCAGAATTATTTAACCAACCTTCTATTGATGCCGCAATGAAATGGGTTTTTACCCCTGCAATTATGAATAACGGTCCAGTCGCAGTTTGGGTTTCAATTCCATTCAAATTCAAACTAAACCAAGGGAGATAATTCTCCCAAATTTTATGCAGCATGCGTTGCTTTATTTACGCGGGCTTCTGGCTTTTGTTTATATTTTTCTTGGAATCCTAATTTTTTTCGACTTATTAATTTTCAAGTTTTCCCTTGGTGTTATTAAAAATCCTTTTTCAATTCTACTTTTTTCTTATGGAATATTTCGACTTATCAGAGTTATTAAAGATTATCGTTCGTACTTGCAGCTAAAAAATGAAACAAAGTAAAAGTTTTTGTTATATCGCTTTATTTATTTTTGTTTTAATTGGATGTGAATATAAACCAACTGTGACGGCAACTCGTGGTTCAACACATATGTTGGTTTCCGAAGATATTTCATCGATTATTAGTAAAGAAGTTGAAGAGTTTGAAAGATATTATCCCGAAGCAAAAATTTCTTATTCAGCAATTCAATCAAGAGATGCAGTTGTACAATTACTAAATGATAGTGTAAAATTAATAGCAATTCCAAGAAACTTAAATCCTGAAGAATGGGAAGTTGTTAAAAAATATAAACTTTATATCGATACTTTCAAAGTTGCATATGATGGATTATTATTGTTTGTAAATAAAAATAATCCTCTCAATCAAATTACAACTGAAGAATTGCATAAAATACTTTCTGGAAATAAAAAGTCTTGGAAAAATGGAAATAAAATAATAATTGCTACTGGAAGTTCGAATAGTGGTTTAAATGAATTTCTTCAAAAAGGACTCTTGCAAAACAGCAAAATTGGTGCTATTATCTACCCTTGTTCAACTTCAAAACAGGTAATTGATTTAGTAAGTAAAAATGAATTATTACTTGGGATAATTGGTTCAAGCTGGTTAAATAATTTGCCGGAAGAATGTAAAATAATTTCTGTTGGTGACAAAAATTATCAACGAGAATCAAATTCAACTTTAGAATATTTTACACCACATCCCGCACATATTTATAGAAATTATTATCCGTTAAAGCGACCAATTTATTTAGTCGGAAGAAATTTAATTGGAGGAGTTGAAGATGGTTTTATAACATTTGTATCAAGTATAAATGGTCAAAAAATATTTACAAATAATAATTTAGTGCCAGCAACAATGCCGGTGCGTTTGATTTCTTTAACTTCGGAGTAAGAATGTACAATAAAATATTTATAAGTTTTTTAATCTTTGTTTGCACTCAAACGTTATTTTCGCAATCGGATTATGAATTAGCTAAAAAGGTATTTCAACGGTACCAATACAATGAAGTCATTTCTCTTCTATCTAAAAATACCAAGTTTGAAAATTTAAGTAAAAAAGATAAACTTGAAGCGAATTATATGTTGGGTGAATCTTATCGAGTAGAAGAAAATTATAAGTTAGCTGAAAAATATCTTCTTGTTGCAAAAGATATTGATGATGAACATATTAAAACTTTAATTTCATTAGGTTCGGTTTATACAAAACAAAATCAGTGGAAAAAGGGATTAAAAGAATTTACAGATGCTGAAAAAGAAGACAAGAAAAATCCATATATACCACTGGGACTTGCGAATGTATATTTAGAAGTAGACTCTGTTGATAAAGCAACTCTATATTTTACAAAAGCACGTGAACTAGATATTGAGGGAAAACTTTCTGAAATATTTATTGGATTGGGAGATAGTTATGCTAAACAAAATATAAGTTCACTTGCAATCAGCAACTATAATGAGGCAAAAATATTAAGTCCAACTAATCCGCAGATATTAATTAAATTAGGATTGGTTTATACAAAAATGAAAAAGGGGAATGAAGCTGCGAAAGCTTTGAAAGAAGCGGTTGATTTAGATCCAACTAATACACAGGTATTACTTGATTTAGGAAAGATGTATTATAAAAGTGGAATTTATAAAGAAGCTGTTGTTTACTATAAAAAATATTTAGAATTAAAACCAAATGACTTTGAAATTTTAGTCCGTTATGCGAAATCTTTATATGAAACTAAAGCGTATAGCGAAGCAATCCCGCAACTAAAAAAAATAATTAAACTCAATTCCTCAGCCGAATTCCAAAAACAACTTGTACATTGTTATTCGGAAACAGATGCAATTCAAGATGCAATTACAACATTTAATTCAATCCCAATTGATTCGATAACTTATAAAGATTTAATTAAAAAGGGAAAATTATTTCTAAAAGTACAAGATACAGTTACTGCTATTTTGAATTATCGTTTGGCGTATGAAAAAGAACCAATGTCATCCGAAGTTTCAGGAGAGATGGCTGCAATTTTTATTGCTCAGAAAAATTTTATTGAAGCCGAAAAGGAATATGACAGAATTATTAGAAATGATCCAACAAATTTTAGCGCACAATTTTATGGTGGATTTGCAAGTTTCATGTTAGAAAAATTTGAAGAAGCAAAGATAAAGTTTCGTCAAGTCGTTGCATTAAGACCAGAATATATTCAAGGAAGAATGTTTTATGCTCGAATGTATCAAGCTCAAGATTCATTTTTAGTTGCAAAAGAAATGCTAAATAATATACTGTTAACAGTTGATACAATAAAAAATCAAGATAGCATTCAAATAGAGAAGAATAAAAATACTAAATCAGAAATTTATAATGCATTAGCTGTAATTGAATACAAATCTGAAAACTATCTTGGTGCGATAAATGAACTTATAAAAGTTATTGCATTCGAATCAAAAGAAGTTAAAAATAAAAAAGAGGGAACTCATTTATTCCTTGCTCAAATGTACAATGTTTCCAGAGTTGATAAAAAAATGGATTCTAAAACAAAAGAACTAATGAAAAAGAAATCAATTGAGGAATATAAATTAGTACTTAAAATTAATCCAAATAATGCAACTGCTAAAAAGGAACTTAGTCAAATTAATTAAACGAGGTTTATTATGAGAAACAATTTCAAATTATATAGTATAATATTTGTGGCAATATCTTTATTAGTAACATCATGTGGAGGTAAAGTAGAAGCACCAAAAGTTGAATCATGGAAACTTTATAATGATAGATTTTTTGGAACTGAAATTAAATATCCAGGAAATTGGATGTTCAGCACTGATTCGAAAAAAATAAAAATTTATTCTTCTCAGGAAGCTGCTGATAAATTTTACGAATTATATTCACAAGGATCAGTTAGTGGTACTCCAACTGGAGTTGAAATTGAATTTGGTTCAGTAAAATTTAAAGATGCGAAATTCTCGACTTTGAACGAATTTAAAAGTAATGAAGAAATGGGTTGGCAGGGAATTACTTTTTCCGAAAATAAAGTTGCGTACATGGAAAAGAAAGAAGGGATTGAGTTTTCATTTAATGCACAAGCTGGAGCAAAAGCAAAGTTGCAAGTTAAACAAATTGTTAGTTCGAGCGATAGTACATTTTATTATTTAAAATATTCTGGATTTAATGAATACTTCGAAACTTACTCACTAATATTTGATTCAATTCTTGCATCAGTTATTTTACCGAAAGCAAAAGTTAAAGGAAAAGAAATAGATGAATCGATTCCATCCGAGACTTATACAACATTTGAAAATGAATATTTTAGCATTTCTCATCCGGATAATTTCCAAGCAATATTTCCAACTGTAAAAGGAGAAACAATTATGTCTGTGGAATTAATTGGTTACAGGCAGGATTGTACAATACTTATCGATATACTTCCTGCGAAAAAATTATCATTGGAAAAAGTTTATGAGCAAAATAAAAATAAATACAATGCAACTTCTGTTAATGATGTAACTGTTGGTGGACTTCCTGCAAAAGTATTAAGTTATTCTCCAGTTGCTAAAATTGATAGGAAAGTTTATTTTGTTGTAAAGAATGATAAGGTCTATCGAATATTTTCAACTTGGTATAAACCAATGTCTAAAGATATTATATCTGCATTTGATAAATCAATAAATTCTTTAGTAATAAAATAAATTTATACAAATTAAATATTAGGGATGTTCAATTATGTGCCCAAGGGGAGACTTGAACTCCCATGCTCTTGCGAGCGCCGCCTCCTGAAGACGGTGTGTCTGCCATTTCACCACTTGGGCTTGAAGCAAAAATACAAACAAACATTTCTTTCTACAATTAGTACAGTTTATTTTTAAAACTACTTTATATTTAAGACAACTTTTAATAAATTTGAATCATAATGCCAATTAAAAAAGCAATCTACTGGACAATATTTTGGGTTTCCCTGTCCTTCATTCTTAATATTATAATTTATTATTATTGGGATATTATTTCACCAAGCAGTTCACTCTCAAATAAAGATGCTGCGCTTGCATATTTAACAGGATATATAATTGAAGAATCTTTAAGTGTAGATAACCTTTTTGTGTTTCTGTATATTTTTACACTATTCAAATTAAAATCTCACGCTCAAAGAAGAGTTTTGAATTATGGGATTGTAGGTGTTATAATTATGAGAGGTATTTTTATTTTAATTGGTATATCGATGATTACTAGATTTGAGTGGATACTTTATATTTTTGGAGCATTGTTAATTTATACAGGTTACACAATGGCGTTTGGAAAAGAAAAAGAAATTCATCCTGAAAAAAATATAATGCTTCGGATGTTCAAAAAGATTATGCCATTAAAAACAGAATTCCATGGTGAGAAATTTATTGTCAAAGAAAATGGTAAATATTTTGCAACTCCAATGATGGTAATTTTAATTTTAGTTGAATCAACAGATTTGGTTTTTGCAATTGATTCGATACCAGCTATATTTGCAATTACAACTGATCCGTTTATTATTTTCACATCGAACTTAATGGCAGTTTTAGGTTTACGCTCATTGTATTTTGTACTTGAGAGTGCTCAGTCCTCTTTTAGTTATGTTAAATATGGCGTTGGAATAGTTTTGGCTTTCGTTGGTACAAAAATGATACTCCTTTATTTTGGTGAACATATAGATATTTTAACATCATTAGTGGTTATAATTTCTGTTTTAGCTACTTCAATATTATTCTCAATATTAGCTACAAGAAAAAAAGAAAATAGTAATTGAAAAAATATGTTATTTATTTGCTATTTATAATTTGTAGTAAACAATTATTTGCGCAGTCTGTTTATTTACATTCCAGTCATCAAGTATATTCATTTCTAAAAAAAGTAGAAGCGAAACAACTAATTACAAATTATAGAGACGCTGTTAAACCACTAACCAGAACCGACATAGCTTACTTTTTGGCAGTTGTGGATTCGCAAAAAATTAAACTTTCTAAAGTAGATATTGATTTACTAAATTATTATAAAGAAGAATTTTATCAGGAATTAAAATTAATGAATCTAATCTCTGAATCGGATTCAGTAATTCTTAATGAGCGTTGGAATCTATATTCTTATAAAAGTGGTGGCGCAATTGTAAATGGAAATTTTGTTGGCGGATACACTTATCGGGATTGGGCCTTTGATAAAAATACTCGAACTAGGTCAAACGGTCTGATTACTTATGGTTATTTAGGAAATAATATTGGAGGGTATCTATATTTCAGAGATCATCAGCAAGGTGGTTCATACAAAGATCCATCATTTCGTTTTTCACCTGAACAAGGTCAATTACCAGTTCGTTATACTAGTGAACATGTTGAGTATGATTATGCCGATGCACAACTTAATTTTGATGTACCGTATGTAACATTCTCGATTGAAAAAATGAGTAATGTTTGGGGAGCTGGAAATCGTGGGAATATAATTCTTTCAACAAAGCCACCTTCATATCCGCAAGTAAAAATTCGCGCAAAGTTGGGAGAGAAAGTGCATTTTACTTACATTCATTCCAGTTTGCATTCAGAATTAATTGACCCTATGAATTCGTACATCACTCCACTTAGTTCGTCTGATTCTACAATGAGAACAATCTATAGACAAAAATATCTTTCCGCACACATGCTTGAATTTTCTCCGATAAATGGAATTGATATTGCAGTTGGAGAATCAAATATTTATGGTAATCGAAGTCCGGAATTATTATTTTTAATTCCAACTATGTTCATAAAATCATCTGAACATTACACTGTTGATTTAGATAATAACCAAATGTTTGCCTCGATTGATATAAATATGATTCCGAATTATAATTTTTATGCAAGTTTATTTATTGATGAATTTTCTACAGAAGAATTTTTACGTGAAGATCGAGAGCGAAACCAAATAGCATTTACTGTAGGAATGCAAGCTTATGATCTAATCTACGAGCATACTAACTTCCTTTTTGAATATACTCGTCTTAATCCGTGGGTTTATAATCATAAATTTCCCGATGCAACTTACCAAAGTCATAATTATGATTTAGGGCATTGGGTTGGACAAAATGGTGATTTATTTTATTCCGGAATTACTTATTCACCACTTTTTAATTTGCAACTTACATTTGAATTTGAAAAAGTTAGAAAAGGGGGAAAGAAAGAAAATATATATCAATATATGTTGCCGACTCCAGAATTTTTATATTCACCAACAATTATTGATTCCTTTTTTGGTTTGAAGGCAAGGTATGAACCATTTAGAGATGTGGTTGTCGATTTTCATATTAGAAATACAAGCTTTTCTCAAGAAGAAGCAATCCCATTAATTGAACAATTTTCCAAAACAAAAGCAAATTACACTTCAAAATTCGATCTATTTTTAGGAATTCGATATAATTATCAATAAAAGTTTTAAACTTTTAAACAATATAAAGTGTCAATATTTACTACCGGATGAGTGAACAAGAAGACTCGGAATTAATACAGCAATTTTTAGCCGGCAATGAGAAAGCATATAATCAAATAGTTAGTAGATATCAAGAACGAGTTTACTGGCTTATTCGGCGAATTGTGAATGACCATGACACTGCAAATGATGTTGCGCAAGATGTATTTGTAAAAGTTTATTCAAGTTTAAAAGGATTCAAAGGTGACTCAAGTTTTTATACATGGCTTTATCGGATTGCTGTTAATTTTAGTTTTAATGAAATACGAAGAAAAAAAATACGGAAAAGTTTTTCAATTGAACAACATGAAATCGATGTAGAAAGTGATGATGATTCTCCAATTGATAAAGTTGTTTCAGAAGAACACAAACAAGCAATTAGTGAAGCGATAGAAATGTTATCGGAAAAACAAAAAAAAGTATTTATTTTAAGATATTATGAAGAAATGCCATTTAATGAAATTTCAAAATTGCTTAAAACAAGCGTTGGCGGATTAAAGGCAAATTATTTTCATGCGGTTAGTAAAATAGGAAAACATGTTAGATCAAAAATGCAATGACATAAAATATTTATTACCTGAATTTATTGAAGGTGGATTATCTTCCGAACAATTAAAATCTGTAGAAGTGCATATATTTAACTGTTCATCTTGTAATAATATTGCTAAGGAATTAAAATACACTTATCAATATTTACAAACTGAATCTTTAGCAGAAGTTCCTAAAAATTATTTTAGTGAACTTAATTATCAAGTAAATCAAAGAATTGAAAATAAAAAATGGATGCCAATATTTTCAATTATCAATTTAAGATATGTTACATCAATTGCGGCAATGTTGGTTATTTCAATAATATCAGCTTTGTATTTAATGCTTAATGAAAATAGTTACAACAATTCCTTTATTGTTAATAGACAATTTGATCAAAAAGTTCACTTAATTTCAAATGAATATTATGTACAAAATGAAAATGATATTTCACATATGTTGGAGAAGGATTATTCAATCCAATCAGAAGTAAAAACTGAATCCAAATCTGTAATGAAAATTGCCAGTTTATATAATTTAGAAATGAATCTCGATAATGTTATTTTATATTTGCTTGACGGTGAAGTTAAAATAGAATCTGAACATGATTATTTATTAGCACTTTCAGATATTTTAGTTGAATAAGATCATTAATACAAAGGAATCAATATGAAGAAAACTTTACCAATTTTAGCATTAACATTTCTAGTTACATTTTCAAGCCTCTTCTCGCAAATGGAGAGAAGAAAAGAGAACTCACAGGGAAAAATTGAAAAGTATCGTAAAATTCGGATGATGGAAGTTTTAGAAATGGATGAAAAAAAATCAATTCAGTTTTTCAGTAGATATAATAAACAAAGAGAAAATATGTCTGAGTTAGCAAAACAACGTGATAAAATTCTAAAGAAACTTAAAACTCAAATCAGCAATAATTCTCAACAATCTGAATTGGATGCCACTTTGCAACAATATCTTGACATGAATAATAAAATGTTAAGTAACGAAGAGAAATTTTTATCAGAAATAAAAGATGTCCTTTCTCCACAACAAGTTGTTAAGTATGTAATATTTCAACAAGACTTTCGGGATGATATGAGAGCTATGATGAATGATTTGTCTACTCGAAAAAAAATTGATAAACAACTTCGCGATAAATAAAATTTTGTAAATTAAACCTTTCTATCCTTGTTAGTATCTTATTATTTTTACGGGGAAATATGAAACCAATTTACCTCGATTATTCTTCAACGACACCAATTGCTGAAGAAGTTCAAGTTATAATGAATAAAAATTTGAACGATTCGTTTGGAAATCCAAGTTCAATACACTCCTTTGGTAGAATAAGTAAAGTTCATATCGAAGAAGCTCGTCAAACTATCGCTTTAACTATTGGAGCAGAATCAAGTGAAATAATTTTTACTAGTGGTGGCACTGAATCTGACAACCATTCATTAATTGGAACTGCATTTGTCTCGAAAAGAAAAAGTGGTAAAAATCATTTTATAATTTCTTCAATCGAACATCACGCAGTGATACATTCAGCTGAATATTTAAAAAGTTTAGGATTTGAATATTCAGTTGTAAATGTTACTTCAACAGGATTAATCAATTTAGAAAAATTAAAAAAACTAATTAAACCAGAAACATTTTTAATAAGTGTGATGTATGTAAATAACGAAGTAGGAACAATTCAAAATATTTCGGAAATCGGAAATATTTGTAGAATAAATGGAATTCTATTTCATACCGATGCAGTCCAAGCGTATGGCAAATTAAAAATATCAGTGAAAGAATTGCCAATTGATTTAATGTCAATTACTTCACATAAAATTTATGGTCCAAAAGGAATTGGTGCAATTTATATTCGGAAAGGAATTGAAATTGATTCTCTTATTCACGGTGGTTCGCAAGAAAGAGGGAAGAGAGCTGGAACAGAAAATTTACCCTTAATCGTTGGTTTTGCAGAAGCTTCAAAACTTGCTTATTCTAAACTTGAGATTGAAAATATTAGAATTGCTAATTTAAAAAAAGAATTACTGATTTTACTTAAACCGATTTCAGAAGTAATAATACAAAATAGTATTGTCGAAAATTCAATATCGAATATTGTAAATATCTCATTTGATTCAACAAAAATAAATATCGATGGTGAGGCACTTCTCTTAAATTTAGATTTGGAAGGATTTGCTTTATCAAGTGGTTCTGCATGCTCATCGGGAAGTGTACAAGCATCTCATGTTTTATTGGCAATGGGAAGAGATGAAAAAACAGCGTTAGCTACTTTGAGAATATCAATTGGTAGATATACTACAATTGAAGAATTAAAAGAATTTGTTTCAGCATTATTATTAATTGTCGAGCGAATTAAAAAATAATTTATTTGCTTCGCGTAGTGAAGTTCCAAATCTCAATCCCTTCGTATTTACATTTACAACATAAACCGATAAAAAAGTAAGAATTTCTTTAAGAATTAAAGCGCCTGCTAAAATTACATCGCTTCTTCCTTTAGTTATATAAGGAATTGCCTCAATTTCACTAAGTGTCAAAGTTTTAAGATGATTGATACTATTATTTATTGATTCCAATTTTAACTTATAATTTTCAATTAACTCATAATTAAACAGACTTAACTTTAGATCAATTTTAGCTAACGTAGTTGCTGTGCCAGCAACGGCAATAAATTTAGAATCACTAAAATTATTTTCTGATAAAATATTTATATTCTCGTGAATAAAAGATATTGCATCTTTAAATGAATTATCGGAAATCGGTAGTTTTGTAAAAAAACGTTCAGTAACTCTAACAGCACCGATATTTATACTTTTATGGAATTGCAGTTCATTATTAGTTCCGTGTGAAATTTCTGTACTTCCTCCACCAATATCAATTACACAATATTTATTATCATCAAAAATATTAGTTAAAGCCCCTTTAAAAGTACATTGCGCTTCTTCTTCTCCGCTTAAAATAGAAATTCGAATTCCAGTTTTATTGAATTGATGTTTAATAAACTCATCTTTGTTGTTTGCATCGCGTAAAGCGCTTGTACCTGTGGCTATAATATTTTGGCAATCGTATTTTTCTGCGAGAATTTTATATTCATTTAGAATTTGTTCGCAATCGGAAAACGCTTTTTCTTGAATTAAACCACTTGAGTCAGTATTTCTTCCAATTCTTGGAATATATTGCTTTTGAAAAATTGATTCTAAATATAATCTTTCATCCTTTTTAGTTACTTCTGCTATTAATAACAGAATTGTATTTGTTCCAATATCAATTGATGCAATTCTCATTTTTTAGAAACTGTTAAACACTCCCAACTATTATCAACTGTTTGCGAATCGATAATTAAATTACAATTATTGATTGCTTCTTTAATAAACGAATGCTCATTTTCTAAAAATCCTGACAGAATTATTTTACCATTAGAATTTAAAAGTGTCGAAAGAGTTGGAAGTAGTTCTATAATAGTTATTCTAAAAATATTGCATAAAATAAGATCATAATTATTATTATGCACAAGCGAATTCAGATCACCTTTATGAACTAAAATATTATTCGAACAATCATTTTTCTCTACGTTCTCTTTTGCATTAACATATGACCATTCATCAATATCCAATGCAATAATCGATTTAAAGCCCAATTTTGAAGCGGCAATTGCTAATATTCCAGTTCCTGTTCCAACATCGAGTACATTTCCAATTTTAAGTTTTGTTGATTCGAGATGCGTTAACATAAGTCGAGTTGTTTCGTGATAACCAGTTCCAAATGACATTTTAGGATCGATTGTAATTACGATTTCATTTTTGGAATCTACATTATGCCAAGATGGAGTAATAATAAAATTCTTTCCGACTTTCATAGGCTGAATAGATTTCTCCCAATTCTCATTCCAATTTACAGTGGCGAGTTCTTTTATTTCGTGCAATTGAACAAGATCAGAATAGTCGCTTAATGTTTTTGTTAATTCATTTATTTTGTTTTCATTCCAATCATTTTTATTTACGTAACAAAAAAGAAAATCAGCTTCTTCTTTTATTCCTAAAAAATTAAAATCATACAACTCTGCAGAAATTGTTTCTCTGAGTGTCTCATCGGGAGGAGAAAAAATAGTTATTTCAAGATAAGTATCAGTCAAAAAATTATTTAAATGTGAGGTGGTGGATTAAATATAATATTTAATATTAGTTTTCCAACTACATCAAGACTTTCTTTACTGCATTTATCTGGAGTATCTTCAGTTGTATGCCAATAAGGATAATCGAAGTCTATTAAATCAATTGTTGGAATTCCATATTCATTTAAAACAATATGATCATCGTAAATTTCATATTTCGGTTCCGGATTAAACTGACTTAGTTTAAGTTGTTCGGCTCTTCGCCAAACTTCTTTGGATAAACCTGGAGCAAACTTCATTGAATTTATTTCAGTATTAATTTGTAAATCTTTATCTCCAACCATATCAAGTAGGATTGCATATTGAGGATGATATGAAGCAGGTTTATTTTTTGCAAAATGTTTTGCTCCTAAAGAATAATATTCCAAATCTTGTTTAATCCCGTAATCTTCTCCATCAACAAATAGAATATCAATTCCAATTGGGGGTGGATTATATTTTAAAATTCTGGCAATTTCCAACAAAACTGCAACTCCACTAGCTCCATCATTTGCACCAATTAAAGGATCTGATCTTTTAGAAATAATTTTATCATTTTCACTTCTTGGTCTTGTATCCCAATGTGCAAGAAGTAAAATTCTATTTTTTAATTCAGGACGAAAAGAGGCAAAAATATTTGTTAAATAAAGATTTTCATTATAACCTACTTGTTGAAATTGAAAAAGCTGAGTTTTTGTTGATTGTTTTAATTCATTATGAAGATAAGTTAAACATCTTTGATGGCCGACAGAATTGGGATTTCGTGGACCAAATGATGTCTGTTTTAATAAATAATTCCAAGCTGAATCTTTATTAAAAAGTAAATGCATAGTATCTGAACTGCTGATATTTTTATTTGGCGTGCTTAATTTATTTTGATTATCACATGAAATAAGAAAAAAAATAAATATTGAAACAATAAATAAATTACGCATTATAAAGAATCTGAAATCGATGAGAGTATTTCGCAGATTTTATCCTGAGCGTTACGATATTCTTTAGCAGATCCGATAAAATTTTGCATCATAATTGAGAAAGCAAGTAAATCATTATTTGATGTCGTAACATATCCCGATAGCGTGCTAACTCCACCAATACTTCCGGTTTTGGCATGAACATTTTTAAACGCATTTCCATTTTTCATCCGATTTGAAAGGGTTCCATCAACTCCACCAATTGGAAGGGATTTATAAAAAAGTTGAAAATTATTTTTATCATTATACATTGCGCGAAGTAATTTTATGTACATCTCTGCAGTTACAAGATTATAATGCGACATACCGGAACCGTCAACCATCAAAAATTTCGAAGTATCAATTCCTATTTTATTAAGAAAATTATAAACATTATTAATTCCAGATTTAGTTGTACCAATATTTTTATTTAATTCTTTGCCAAGTAATTTTAATAAATTTTCACCTGTAAGATTATCGCTGACTTTATTAAAATTAACTAAAACGGAATCAATTGATTGAAAATGAACGTATTTTAATTTAGCGGTATTTGGGATTGTGCTTATAATTGGCTTTCCTTTAATTGTGATTCCTTGTCGCAATAGTTCTTCATATAATAATGTTACAAAATATTTTTCCGGATGAAGTACTGTTAATTTAGTTGTATCGGGAGAAGAATTTAATTTCATATTTCCCTTGACAACAATATCGTTACTTCTCTCATAAAATTTTCTTGTCACATTAAGATTATTTGGACTCTCTGAATTAGAAGTTATGCCATCATTAATAATATTTACAAATGAAGTTTGTGGAAGAGTCTGAATATTTAATTTACCACCAATTATATTGGAAGGAGTTGTAATTATTTTTATGCAATTATTATTTATTGTGAGTGGAGAATTATATGCTGCATACTCAAAAGGTTCATCGTCCCACATCCAACCTTCTCCCCATTGAGTAGAATCAAAAATAGAAATATCACCAACCACATTTCCATTTATTTGCTTAAGTCCATTAGATTTAAGTTGCGAAACAGATTTTGCAATATCTTCGGAGGTAAATAATGGATTGCCACTTCCTTTTATAAATAGTGATGAAGTTAACGAATCAAAATAAAATTCTGTACGGAATTGAAATGTGTCCTTTAAAACAGAAAGCGCAGCAGCACTTGTAATTAATTTTAAATTAGAAGCCGGTCGGAGTAATAACTTTTCATTTTTGGAATATAAAACACGATTATTTTTAAGTGATACTACTTTAATGCCAACTTGTGAAGCATCGAAAATAGAGTCTCTTAATATTAAATCGATTTTATCTTTGAAATTAGTAGTTGTTAATTGAGGAGAAGTAATTCCACATCCAGTAATAAGGAAAATTATTACAACCGAAAATATATATTTTAATTTGATAAACATTGATGTAATCTAAATAAAAAGAGTAGATGCTTCAAGAATTCGATTAACTTATTCATCTTAAAATCTTTTTGTATATTTGGAGCATGAACAAACAAATTACAATACTTGGAATTGAATCATCTTGCGATGAGACATCAGCTGCTATTATGCAAGATGGAAAAATTATTTCTAATATTGTATCTTCACAACAATTTCACTTCAGATATGGTGGTGTTGTTCCTGAGCTAGCATCGCGAGCTCACCAAAAATATATAATCCCGGTGGTTAACCAAGCATTGGAAATTGCAAAAATTAGTGCAACTGATTTAGATGCAGTAGCATTTACAAATGGACCGGGTTTAATGGGTTCACTTTTGGTTGGAGTTAATTTTTCTAAATTTTATGCATTCGGTTTGCAAATTCCTTATATCGCAGTTAATCATATTGAAGCACATATTTATTCTACTTTTCTGGAAGACGAAAAACCTAATTTTCCATTTTTAGCTTTAATTATTTCTGGTGGTCACACCCAATTAATTATAGTTAATTCAGATTTTAAATATGAAATTATTGGTGAAACAAAAGATGATGCAGTTGGTGAAGCATTTGATAAAGTTGCTAAGTTATTAAATTTAACATATCCAGGTGGTCCGATAATTGATAAGTTAGCAGTCTCGGGTGATAATAAATCAATTTCTTTTCCAACTGCTTTTCCGCAAGAAGGAAATTTCAACTTTAGTTTTAGTGGAATAAAAACATCCGTGCTCTATTATTTAAAGGAAAATTATCCAGATTATAAAAATGGGTTGCCGCAAGAAACCGTTAATAATATTTGTGCAAGCTTTCAAAAAACTGTAGTGGATTCAATTGTAAAAAAAACAATGTCCGCTGCAAAAAAATATGATATTACAGATATTGCAATTGCAGGTGGTGTTTCAGCAAATTCAGAATTAAGAAATCGGTTTTATACAATTGGTAAAGAAAATGAAAAAAATATTTTTATTCCAAAAATGGCTTACTGCACCGATAATGGCGCTATGATTGCAAATGTTGGATATCGAAAATATTTATCCGGATTTAAATCTTCACTGACAGTTTCAGCTGTCCCCGATTTAATATTAGCATGAGTTTATTCCTGAAAAAGAGATCGTTTATTAAAATTCTAATTGTCGGAGAATTAATTTTATTTTTTTCAATTTTCATTTACTTACTACTTTTCTCACCAAACTATTTAAATAAAAAATCGAAATATGTAGTTATAAATAAAAATGAAACTTTTCAAAATGTAATTACAAGATTCACTGATGAGGGAATTATCAGTAAGCCATTATTTTTTAAAGTAGCAGGGATATTATTTGGTTATCATAATGAAATTAAAATGGGAAGATATTTAATTCATGATGGCGAAAGTAATTACAAAATTCTTGAGAGAATTATTGACGTTAAAGGATCCGAAACTCCGTCAATTACAATTTTAGAAGGATTGCGACTTCGCGAAATAGCTGGTTATTTAAAATTGCGTGCCGGGATTGATTCAACTAGATTTATGGAATTAAGTAGAAATTATTCTTATTTAAACATTCCCACTAAATCAATAAATTCATTAGAAGGATTTTTAATGCCGGATACTTATGAAATACTTTGGCAAACAGATGAAGAAGAAATTATAAAAAGAATGGTTCGAGAGTTTGAAAGATTTTATCATGATAGTTTAAAACAGCGAGCTGTACAATTGCGAATGTCATTAAAAGATGTAATTTCTTTGGCTTCAATTATTGAAGGAGAAACAAAATTAAAAAGTGAGCGATCAATTGTGAGTGGTGTTTATCATAATCGGTTGAGAATAAGAATGGCACTTCAAGCCGATCCAACTATTCAATATATTATTTCAAATGGGCCAAGAAGATTAAAGTACAGCGATCTTAAAATAAATTCACCCTACAACACTTATATTTATACTGGCCTTCCACCAGGACCAATTAATAACCCTGGAAGAGCCTCAATTATAGCTGCATTATATCCTGCAAAGCATAAATATTTTTATTTTGTAGCCAATGGATTGGGTGGGCATAATTTTTCAACAACATTTGATATGCATAATGAAAATGTTGCAAAGTTCAGAAAAATAAGAGCGGATAGCTTGCGTAAAAAGATTTTATAGATTTGAGAGTAACGAATAATTCTATATATTTGCATATTATTTTTTTAAGGAATAACCATGAAAACAGGAATACATCCATCTTATAAACCAGCAAAAGTCATTTGTGTTTGCGGAACTATTTTTGAAACCAGAAGTACTGTCGGAGATATACATGTTGACATCTGCTCACAATGCCATCCATATTACACAGGGAAACAAAAGCTTATTGATAGTGCTGGAAGAGTTGAGCGTTTTAATAAAAAATACGTAAAGAAATAAGCTAGATTATTTTAACTAAAATTAATTAAACGGAATGTTAGAATAAAACATTCCGTTTTTTATTCAATGGAAACCCAAAAAAATTTTTCAACTGATTTGTTTAGTGGAGTGAGGGGATCAGCTGTTAAAATTTTAAATCGTGTAGAACGAACAGATTCCTACCTTGATAAATTATTGCATTTCGAACTTCACAGCCAACAATTTAATGATCTAGATAAAAATTTACTTTATGAAATTGTTCATGGTGTACTTCGGTGGCAAATAAAAATTGATTGGGTGTTAACAGGTTTCTTTCACAGCAATTTTTCAAAAGCTGAAATCCCAATCAAAAACACTTTACGTACAGCTTTATACCAAATACTATATCTGCAAAAAATTCCTCATCATGCTTCTGTAAATGAAGCTGTCGAACTTATAAAACGCTTGCGTGGAGAAAAAGCTGCAAATCTTGTAAATGCAGTTTTAAGAAATATAATTCGAAACGTAAACGATATTCATTTTCCTAAAAAAGAAGAAGACCAAGTACAATATCTTTCTGTTTTGTATTCGCATCCATTGTGGATTGTTAAAAGATGGCTCGATAGATTTGGTTTTGATGAAACCGAAAAATTGTTAATTGCGAATAATAAAATACCTCAGTTGTCGCTCAGAATAAATCCACTTAAAATGAAGGTTGCTGAATTCTGTGAATTTCTTAAATCAAAAAATATTACTTTTACTCAATCGGAATACTTGCCTTCTTTTTTTAAAACAACATCGTTTGCAGATATTGCTGATTCAGAACTTTTTAAACAAGGATTTATTACTGTACAAGATGAAAGTGCAGGACTTGCGTGCCAACTAATTTCTGCAAAACCGGGCGAAACAATTATTGATCTTTGTGCTGCACCTGGTGGAAAATCTACATTCATGGCGGAAATGATGAATAATAGTGGAAAAATAATTGCACTTGAAAAATATAGTCAACGAATAAATTTAATAAAGTCGTCTTCAGAAAGATTGCATTTATCTATTATTGAACCAATCGCAGGTGATGGTTGTGAATTTGAACATGAACCAGTTGACAAAGTTTTAGTTGATGCTCCTTGTTCCGGTTTAGGAGTAATTACAAAAAAACCTGACATCAAATTAAAAAGGGATGTTGTTGATTTAGAAAAATTATCAAAACTTCAATTTGCACTTCTTACTAATGCTGCAAAATTGGTAAAAAAAGATGGAATAATTGTTTATAGCACCTGTACTATTGAGCCCGAAGAAAATTATTTATTAGTTCAAAAATTTCTTGCTGAAAATACAAATTTCGAAATTGAATCTGCAGTCGGTTTTTGTAATCCAAAAATTATAAATAATTTAGGAATCGTAGAAACATTTCCACATATACACGATATGGATGGTTCGTTTGCAGTAAGATTAAAGAAAATTTCATGAAGGCATTAATTAAAGAAAGACCAACTGAGAATAAAGAGTGGCAAAAAGGATTTCAATTTATAAATACTCCGTCACCGGAAATAAAATCTAAGAATGATGTTTTAATAAAAGTTTATGCCGGAGCTATTTGCGGAACTGACGTTGGTATTTACAATTGCAAAGATTCTTTACGACATGAAATGAGTAAAGCGAAGTTGAAGAGAATAATTGTTGGACATGAATTTTCGGGTTGGATTGTTGATGCAGGAACTTCTGCAAGAAAAATTTTAATACAAAAACTATTTGAGCGAGCAAAAAAAAGTAAACCAACAAAAAAACTTTTAGCTGGATATCATCCTTCAACTTTATACAGAAAAGAAGATTTTAATAAAATAATTTCTAATTTTAATGTAACTGCGGAAATGCATGTTACTTGCGGTAAATGTTATCAGTGCATGCAAAATGAAAAACATGTTTGTCAAAAAACAAAAATTAAAGGTGTGCACGAAGATGGAGCTTTTGCAGAATTTATAGTTGTGCCTGTTGAAAATATTTTGCTTTATCATAAAAATGAATTGCAGCTTGATATGATTGCATTTATGGATGCTTTGGGAAATGCAACTCATACAGTATTTTCTGTTCCTGTTAAAAATTCAAATGTTTTAATTCTTGGTTGTGGCGTGCAAGGAATTATGGCTACTGCAATTGCAAAATATGCCGGTGCAAAAAATATATTTGTAACTGATGTTTCTCATGAAGGATTTTCTCATGAGAATTTAATTTCAAAACGATTTCAGTTGGCAGAATATTTTGGTGCAACCAAATGTTTTGATTTAGCAATTGATAGCGAACGAGAAAAGTTTTCAAAAACAATTAAAACAAAAACAAACCGAACGGGAGTTGATGTTGCACTTGATATGTCCGGTAATTACAATGCATATAATAATGCTTTTCAGCAATTAAGAATGGGTGGCACATTTAGTTTGCTTGGATTACCTTCAGGAAATATGTCTGTAAATTTTGCAAAGGATATAATTTTTAAAGGAATCACAGTTAAAGGAATAATTGGCAGAAAAGTTTTTGAAACTTGGGATCAAATGGAACGCATTTTACGAAAAGGATTGGCCAAAAAATTTCTTAACTCCGGATTTATTTCTCATCAATATCCACTTTCTGATTATGAAAAAGCATTCAGTGCAATTGCAAGTGGTGAAGCAATGAAAGTACTGTTAAAACCTTGAAATTAAATTTTAAAAAATATCCTTCTGCAGAACTAATTTTGAGAGTTTGGCTTGGTTGTGCTTTGATTTCTCATAGTGTATTCAAAATATTCAATCCACAAATTATGGAAAGATTTTGTTCAGCAGTTGAAAAACTTGGATTCCCTTTACCATATATTTTCGGATATATGGCTAAAGGTTCAGAATTTTTTGGTGGAATATTGTTGATAATTGGATTATTCACGCGAACCTCATCCGTATTTATTTTTTTAACAATGTTAGTTGCTGCATTTATGTCGCATGAAGGTGATATTTTTGGAGAAGCGGAAATGGCTTTTACATATTTAATTATTGCATTGTATTTTATTTTCAATGGTTCAGGAAAATATAGTTTAGACCGATTCATAGAAAGTAAAAATGAATTATAATAAATTATTTTCCGATGAGTTAAAGAATATCCATAATGCAAACACATTTAAATATGAAACTGCACTTGAAGGTCCGCAAGATGGAAAAGTTAGAGTCAATAAAAAAAATGTAATAATGCTTGCTGCAAATAACTATTTGGGAATGTCGAATAATCCGATTGTTCGTAAAGGAGCAATAAACGGAATTAAAAAATATGGTTATGGATTAGCGTCGGTTCGGTTTTTATGTGGCACTCAAACAATTCATCTTGAGCTTGAAAAATTAATTGCAGAGTTTATTGGGACTGAAGATGTAATTCTTTTTTCTTCTTGCTTTGCTGCAAATAATGCTTTTTTTGCTTCTCTTACGAATGAGAAAATTGGTTTCGATAATTACAGAGATGTAATTTATACTGATCAACTAAATCATGCGAGTATAATTGATGGGCTTCGATTATGCAAACAGGAAACTACAGATAAAAGAATTTATCGGCATGCTGACATGAAACATCTTCAAGAAATTCTGAAAGAAGACAAAACAAAAAATTATCGTTTTCGAATTATTGCAAGCGATGGTGTTTTCAGCATGGAAGGTGATTTAGCGCCGATTGATAAACTTGTAAAAATTGCAAAAGAAAATAGTGCACTTCTTTTTGTAGATGATTGTCATGCTTTGGGTGTTTGTGGAAAAACTGGAAGAGGCACTTCGGAACATTTTAATGTTTTTGGAAAAATTGATGTAATTAGCGGAACTTTAGGTAAAGCAATTGGTGGCGCATTGGGTGGATTTATTGGTGGATCAAAAGATTTAATTGCTTTTCTTCGACAAAAATCTCGTCCTTATACTTTTTCAAATTCAATTCCACCTGCAGTTGTTGGAGGAAGTATTGCAGCATTAAAATTACTTAAATCCAAGCCATCAATCGTTTCGAAATTACAAAAAAATACAGCTTACTTTAGAAAAAAAATTTCAGAATTAGGATTTACAATTATTCCGGGAATTCATCCTGTTGTTCCAGTAATGTTAGGTGAAGCTGAAGTTGCGCAAAAAATGAGTCAGGAATTATTAAAACATCGTGTATATGTAAAAGGATTATGGTTTCCAGTTGTGCCAAAAGGGGAAGCGCGACTTCGTGTTCAAATTTCAGCAGCTCATTCAAAAAAGAATTTAGACGATGCATTGAAATCTTTTAAAGTTGTTGGTAGAAAGTTAGGAATTATTTAATTTTCCGATGAGATATTTTTTCATCGATATTTTTCGATTTATTGCAATTTTGTTAATGATTCAGGGGCATACTTTTGATGCATTATTAAAAAACAGTGTAAGATCCGCAAGTTGGTTTCCAATTCATGATTACCTACATGGTTATGTTGCGGCAATGTTTTTATTTGGTTCCGGAATTGCATTTACTATTTCAACTTTCAAAAAATGGGATTTATACATTTCATTTTCTCCCGAAACAAAGAAAAGAATTTATAGATATATCGGATTAATATTAATTGGATATTTTTTACATTTACCCATTTTTTCATTTAGTAAAGTAGTTTTCGGTTTAACTGAAATTGAATATTTACAATTTGTGCAATCTGATGCTTTACATTGCATCGGTGTTTCATTATTATTTACACAGCTTTTAGTGTTAGTTAGTAAATCCCAAAAACTATTATTCATAGTTTCAGCTTCAATACTTTTATTTACATTAGTTGTAACTCCATATTTTTGGAATTATAAATTTGTTGAAATTTTTCCATTGTGGCTGGCTTCATATTTCTCATTTCAATTAAAATCCTGGTTTCCGCTATTTCCTTGGATTGGTTATTTATTCTCAGGAATATTTGTCGGTTATCTATTTAATAAATACAGAAAAAAAAATATTAATCAATTTTTTATTTGGTTAACAGTTATATCACTCATAATTATAATATTATCAATTTATTTTGGAAGTATAATAGAATCACTATATCCTCCACACGATATTTGGAAATCGGGAGGTATTAATTTCATAAAGCAAGCTGCAGTTCTTTCTTTAGTTCTATCATTTATATTCTTAGTTACAAACAAAATAAAAACAATTCCGAAAATAATTCTAACTACCTCACGACAATCACTTCTAATTTATGTATTACATTTATTAATTTTATATGGAAGTGTAATTTCGTCCGGATTAAAATTATTATATAATCGTTCACTTTCATTGGAAAATACATTGGCTATTTATTTAGCGATTGTAATATTAATTTATTATTTCTTACAATTATGGGAATCTGCAAAAAAAGATTATTCACCAGAAATGAAAAAAATGGGACTTATTACAATCATGGCACTAATTATAGTTTTTGTTATTAATTAATTTATATGACTAAAAATTCTTCGAGATTCGGATATATTGATTTGCTTCGCGGATGGGCTGTAATCGTTATGATTGAAACTCATGTTGTAAATGCTTTTTTATATCCTTTATATCGTGAAAATAAAATATTTTCCCTTATTAATTTCATGAACGGAATTGTAGCTCCTGCATTTCTATTTCTTGCCGGTTATTCATTTATGATAATGTTAAATAAAAAAAGAGAACAAATATATTTATGGTCTCCAGTATTTCGAAAAACTTTTATTAAGTTAATCGGAATATTGTTTGTTGCCTATTTGTTGCGAATTCCTTATTTCTCATTTGAAAGAATTATAAATGGAGTAGATGACAAACTATTATCCAACTTTCTAAAAGTAGATATTCTACATTGTATATCAACTACGATGATGTTAATGCTGTTCATTGCAAGTATAATTAAAAATCAAAAAATATTTATTCGGATAATATTAGGATTACTAATTGCTTTTCTTTCATTAACTGGATTTATGTGGTTAACAAATATGCAAAATTATCTTCCATTGGGAATTGCAAATTATTTAAATTCATCGCAGGGGTCTTTATTTCCATTATTTCCCTGGTCATCTTTTATTTTTATTGGCGCGCTTGCAAGCAATGTGTGGTTAGAATTCAGAGAAAAGAAAAAAGAAGATAAATATTTTAAAATTCTCATCTCGTCTGGTTTAATAATGGCAATATGCGGATTGATTTATCAATATCTTTCACAAAATGAAAACGATACACTGTTTTGGAGAATATCCCCAATGTTTTTTATAACACGCATTGGAGTTGTATTTATTTTACTTTCACTATTCTGGTATTGGCAAAAAATATTTGGTGATAAAAAATCCGCAGTACTTATTTCCGGCAACGAATCATTACTCTTATATACTTTACATTTGCTTGTTATTTATGGAATGTTCTTTGATGAAGAAAGTTTATCTTTCATAATTAACAAAACATTGCTCCCAAATGAAGTCATGATATTTTCAATTATTTTAATATTGGTAATGATTGTAACTGCAATATTATGGAGTAAAATAAAAAATAGAAGTTCCCGTTTATCAGCAATTATTAAAGGTGGAATTGTATTAGTATCTTTGTTGTACTTCTTTACAAATTAAATGGATAATATTTTATTTATAGCAATCGTTTTACTTCTGGTTTTGTGCGTATTGATTTTTGTTAAACTAAATAAACCAAAAACTGAAAGTGATGGACAAGCATTAATTCAACAACAGTTAATTTCTATTCAATCCTCACTTAACCAACAACTTCAATCTAATTCAGAATCAATTACGCAGAGTATAAAAAATACACAGGATCAACAGCAACAATTTATTCAAACGGTTAATAAATTAGTAAACGAATCCTCGAATCAAATTGTAAATATTGTTTCGAAACAAAATCAAACTCTCGATACAAGATTGAATGCAGTAAATTTTAGTATGAAAGATCTACAACAATCTCAAGGTAGAATGGAGCAAGCCGGAGAAGAGGTTCGGAAATTAGCACAGGACTTTGTAAAGTTTGAAGAGCTTTTGAAAGCACCAAAACTTCGCGGTGGTTTAGGTGAAACTATGTTGGAGGAAATACTTCGTCAGGTTATTCCGAAAAGTTTTTATGATACACAATATAAATTTAAAAATGGAACGATCGTTGATGCAGTCATAAAACTTTCTCACGGAATTTTACCTATTGATGCTAAGTTTCCGCGAGAGAATTTTCAGAAATATTATGTAACACAAGATGAAACTCAAAGGAATCAATTCTATAAATTATTTATAAATGATGTTAAAAAACATATTAATGATATTTCTGATAAATATATTCTACCGAGTGAAGGAACACTCGATTTTGCATTAATGTATATTCCTGCAGAAAATATTTATTACGAAACAATTATCAAATGGGATAGTGCTTCAAACGATGAAACATTACTTGAATATTCTCGTAAGAAAAAAGTTGTACCAGTTTCGCCAAATACTTTTTATTCCCATTTACAAATTATTGCAATTGGATTTAAAGGAATGGAAGTTGAATCTAATGCTAAAATAATTTTACAAACGCTTGACCAATTGAAAGGTGATTTAAATAGATTTATTGATGATTACAATGTAATTGGCAGGCATTTACAAAATGCTAAAAATAAATACGACGAAGCAGCACGGGAAATTGATAAATTTAAATCGACACTCGATAAGCCAACTCAACAATCATTATTACCAGAATAAAATTTGACGAACGATATCGGCATAAAAATTATTCCTGCATACGAACTTCTTGCAGCTTATAAATGTGGCATGTTTCCTATGGCAAATGAAAAAACTGGAAAAATTAATTGGTATGAACCTGAGAAAAGGGCAATATTACCATTATACGGATTACGAATATCACGAAACTTGAATCGCAGAATTAAACACAAAACTTATTCTGTGACTTTTGATAAATCTTTCAGAGAAGTAATTACAAATTGTTCTAAAAGAACAACTACCTGGATTTCTGACGAAATAATTGAAAGTTATCAAAATTTATTTTCTCTTGGTTATGTGCATAGTGTCGAAACGTGGAAGAGAAAAAAACTTGTTGGTGGTTTGTATGGTGTTTCAATTGGAGGAGCGTTTTTTGGTGAATCAATGTTTAGTGTAGAAGTTGATGCTTCAAAAGTTGCTCTCGTAAAATTAGTTGAGCATCTGAACAAAAAAAATTTTATTCTAGTCGACTGTCAATTTATGACTTCTCACCTTAAATCTCTTGGTGCAATCGATATACCAAAAACAGAATATTTAACATTACTTTCAAGAGCAATAAATTTATCAACTAATTTTAATTAATAATGAATACTCAAATAATTACCGAAACAAATTTTATAGATTTAAAATTAAGAAATCGTGGAAAAGTCCGAGATATTTATGAATTTGACAAACACTTATTAATCGTCGCAACGGACAGGATTTCAGCGTTCGATGTAATAATGAATGAAGGAATACCATTTAAAGGAAAAGTATTAAATCAAATTTCACTTTATTGGTTTCAGTTAGTAAATAATATTGTAAAAAATCATATTGTTGCAACTGATGTTAACGACTTTCCAAAAGTTTGTCATCAATATAGAAATGAATTACAAGGAAGAAGTGTTTTGGTTAAAAAAGCAAAACCATTTCCGGTAGAATGTATTGTTCGAGGATATCTTTCTGGTTCAGGTTGGAATGAATATCAAAAAAATAAATCAGTTTGTTCAATTCCTTTAAAAGATGGATTGCAAGAATCTTCAAAATTATCCGAAACGCTTTTTACACCTTCAACAAAAGCTGATATTGGTGCACACGACGAAAATATTTCCTTTGAGACAATGGTAAACTTAGTTGGAATTTCAAATGCTGAAGCATTAAAAAAACTTTCAATATCAGTTTATGAAAAAGCTGCAAACGAAGCAGTATTAAAAGGAATTATTATTGCCGATACAAAAATGGAATTCGGCGAACTAAATGGAGAAATAATTATTATTGATGAATTATTAACTCCCGACTCTTCACGATTTTGGCCAAAGGATAACTATATTGTTGGGCAATCTCAAAACAGCTACGATAAACAATTCGTTCGTGATTATTTACTTTCAATTAAATTTAATAAACAACCTCCGCCACCGGAATTGCCTGCACATATAATTGAGAAAACTTCTAATTTATATTGTGAAGCTTTAAAAAAATTAACAGGCAAAGATGTGGAATAAAATAAAATGAAAAACTTAACTCAAGAAAATGTATTAGAAGCATTGCGTGTTGTAAAAGATCCTGATCTTTTCAAAGATATTGTCTCGCTTAAATTTGTAAAAAATATTTCTATTAATGGAAATGATTTGTCACTCGATATTGAGTTAACTACTCCGGCTTGTCCTGTTCGGGAAGAATTAAAAGCTGAATCTGAAAAAGCAATCCGAACAAATATCAATGTTGAAAAAGTTGAAATTAATATGACATCGAATGTTACATCTCGACAATTTGCAACTCGCCCACAAATTTTAACTGGTGTTAGAAATACAATTGCTGTTGCAAGTGGAAAGGGAGGAGTTGGCAAATCAACTGTTGCAGTTAATCTCGCAATTGCTTTAAAAAAAGAGGGAGCTTCGGTTGGAATTGTTGATTGTGATATTTATGGACCGAGCATTCCGCTAATGTTTGATATTAAAGATAAACCACACATGCATAATCAAAAATTAGTTCCTTTAGAAAAATATGGAATTAAAGTTATGTCGATCGGTTTTTTGGTTGATCCAATGCAAGCAGTAATTTGGAGAGGGCCGATGGCGAGTGGAGCTGTAAAACAATTTCTTACCGATGTCGATTGGGGCGAACTTGATTATTTAATTTTTGATTTTCCTCCTGGAACTGGAGATATTCAACTTACAATCGTTCAACAAATTCCTTTAACCGGTGCAGTAATTGTTACAACACCGCAGGAAATTTCTTTAGCTGATGCAAGAAAAGGTTTAATGATGTTTAATAAAGTCAATGTTCCAATTCTCGGAATAATTGAAAATATGAGTTACTACACTTGTTCACATTGCGGTGAACGGGAAAATATTTTTGATTTTGGTGGTGGTAAACGAGCTGCGACAGAAATGAATGTTCCATTTTTAGGAGAAATTCCGATTGACACAAAGTTACGAATTGGTTCTGATAAAGGACTTCCTTTAGTTGAAGCTGAACCAAATTCTCGGCAATCACTAATTATTTCACAAATTGCAAAAAATCTTGCAGCGCAAGTAAGTATTAAAAATGCAGAATCATTAAATGCTTCAACAATTTCAATTTCCTTGGATTCTATAAAATCCAATTAAAAGGTGAGTAGTCCAGTTGAAATAAAAATTCATACTGCTTTGCAAAAAGTCAGACCATATCTACAAGTTGATAATGGAGATATTGAATTTGTTTCAATTGATGAGTTTGGAATTGTGCGAGTGCGGTTTTCTGGTTCTTGTTTAACTTGTCCACTTTCAAGCATGACACTTCGCGCAGGAGTTGAACGGGCGTTAATGTTAGAATGTGAAGAAGTTAAAAGAGTTGAGGCAGTTGTAAATTAATTTTTAAACTGAACTTCAGTTAGCTTTCTATCTTTTAATTGTAAAATTTTTCCGCCTGCTTTTTTCATAAGATCGTAATTATGTGTTGCCATAAAAATTGCAGTTCCTTTTTTATTAATTTCTTTCAACAAATTTAAAATATCTAAAGAAGTTTGCGGATCTAAATTCCCGGTTGGTTCATCGGCAAGTAAAATAAATGGTTCATTAACAATTGCGCGGGCAATTGCAATTCTCTGTTGTTCACCTCCCGATAATTGTTGTGGATAAAAATTTCTTTTGTGGCTAAGTCCAACTGCAGAAAGTGCTTCCATAACTTTATGCTGAATTTCATTATTTTTTACATTTGTGACATAAAGTGCAAACGCAATATTTTCATAAGCAGTTTTATCTTCCAATAATTTATAATCCTGAAAAACAATTCCAAGTTTTCTTCTGAGATATGGAATCATTTTTTGTGTTATTTGTGAAGATGTGTAATTTGTTACAGTTACAGTTCCACTCGAAGGAAATAATTCAAAGTAAAGTAATTGGAAAAGTGTAGTTTTTCCACTTCCGGTTGAACCAACAAGCGAGATAAATTCGTGTGGCTTTAATAAAAAATTTATTTTATCTAAAATTAAATTACCATCGCGAACGACTGAAACGTTTGATAATGAAATCATTTTGAATTTCTATTTTGTGCAATTGTTGCTGCAAGTTGAATTGCCGAAATCATACTTTGAAAATTGGCAATCCCTTTTCCAGCAATATTATATGCCGTGCCGTGATCTGGAGAAGTTCGTATTATTTTCATTCCTGCTGAAAAGTTGACACCATTTTCAAATTCAGTCATTTTAAATGGAATCAAACCTTGATCGTGGTACATTGCAAGAATTCCATCGTAATTTTCTTTTTTATAAGTTGCAAAAAAACCATCTGCGCTAAATGGACCTGAAATATTTATCCCTTTTTGTTTAAGTAATTCGATCGAAGGTGTAATTATTTTCTTTTCTTCCATCCCAATTGCGCCGTTTTCTCCGGAATGTGGATTCAATCCTAATACTGCAATTTTTGGATTCGTAATTCCGTAATCCTCTTGAAGCGACTTTGCGAAAGTTTCTGACTTTTCTAAAATTCTTTGTTGTGTAATTAGTGAACTAATTTCTGAAATAGGTGAATGAACAGTTATTAAACCGACTCTCATATTTGGCGATGAAAGTATCATAATTACTTTTTCGGAGCGACTCAACATTGCAATCATTTCAGTTTGCCCCGGAAAATTGTAACCTGCATAATGAAGTGATTCTTTTGAAGTTGGTGATGTTATAAATCCATCAGTTTGTTTTGCTAAAGTTAATTTTACAGCTTCCTCAATTGATTTTCCAGCGCAAACGCCTGCATCTGGTGAAGGTCTACCAATTTGAAGTTGCTTTACATTCCCATCATAAATATTTATACAGGGAAGTCCATTGCAATTTAATCCTTCTTCAGTTTTCGAGATAGAAATAATATTTTTAGAAATTTTAAATATTTTAGAATAATGTGAAAATAATTCTACTGAACCAATCAAGATTGGAGAACATATTTTTTTAACTTCAGGTGAGATAATTGCTTTTAATGCAACTTCGGGACCAATTCCATTGAAGTCCCCGATTGTAATTCCAAGAATAGGTTTCATTAAATTTATTTTTTATTTCTAAAGTACTCTGTTAATAAACGGACACCAACACCACTTCCACCTTTTGGATTATAAAATCCACGTTCTTCCAAAATTGCAGTACCTGCAATATCGAGATGAACCCAATTATATTTTCCAATAAATTTCTTTAAAAATAAACCGGCAGTAATAGCACCACCCCATCTACCGCCAACATTTTTAACGTCAGCAACATCACTTTTAATTTGCGATTCGTATTCTTCAAATAATGGAAGTTGCCAAACTCTTTCATAAGTTTCATTTCCAGAAGCAGAAAGTTCTTTCATAGTATTTTCATCATTCCCCATCATTCCGGTAGCAACGTGCCCCAATGCAACAACAACAGCGCCGGTTAAAGTTGCTAAATCAATTACAATATTCGGTTTATACTGCGAAGCAAACGATAACGCATCAGCAAGGATTAATCTTCCCTCAGCATCGGTATTATCAACTTCAGAAGTTTTTTTATTATGATGTCGAATAATATCTCCAGGTTTTACAGAATTCCCTCCGGGCATATTTTCTACCATCGGCATTAATCCAATGATATGATTTTTTAATTTTAATGATGAAACAGATTTGAAAGTTCCGATTACAGCCGCAGCTCCACTCATATCCATTTTCATTTCGGACATTCCTGCTGAAGGCTTAATTGAAATTCCACCAGAATCAAAAGTTACGCCTTTTCCCACTAAAACTGAAGTTCCTTTATTTTTATACTCTTTTCCATATTCGAATATTACAAAATAAGGAGGCTGAGAACTTCCTTTACTTACAGCTATTAATCCACCCATTCCAAGTTTTTCAATTTGATCCTTCTTATAAACTGTTGCATAAAATCCATTAATTTTAGCAGTTTCTTGTGCAGCCTTCGCAAGTGTTTCAGGATAAATTTCATTTCCAGGTGCGTTCGCTAAATCTCTTGCGTAATTTGCTGCACTAGAAATTTTTCTACCGATTTGACTTCCTTCTAAAATATCTTTTGTTACTTTTAAATTGACTTTAAAAATAAGTTCATTTATTGCAGCCTTCTTTTTTGAAGTTATATATTTGTTATATGAATATGTTCCGAGCATAACTCCTTCAGTAATAGCTTGTGCAATTTTCTGATGAGATAATTTTGATTTCATAACATTCAATAAAGAAGTTGGCAGAACAAAGCAGAGTTTCACAGATTTTTCGCTTTGAGCTGTTCTCGCGGCTGATGATGAAGCTCTTCTTAAAATTTCGGAAGTAATATTTTTAACTTCACCTATTCCAACAATTAAAACTTTATCACATTTTAATTCTCCCGAAGTGTGCAAAGTTAAAATATCTTTTGAAGTAGCAGGAAGTTGTTTTGACTTTATTAAAGTATATATTTTATTTTTGAGTAAAACTGGTAATGTATTAAAGTGATCTACATTTTTAGTATCATCTTTAATTGAAAAAACAACAATAACATTTGCTTTAATATTTTTTACATCTGCGGAAGCTTGAGTTAGTTTCATTTTATTCCTCTTAAATTGAATTGTATAATTCTTCTGTTTTGCTTTTTAGTTCGTTTAAAACAGTTTCCAACGAATTAGCTTTATATCTGGCGCCAGCTGCATTTAAATGACCGCCACCACCAAAATGTTGAGCAAGTTTATTTGCCGGGAAGTCTCCTTTAGATCGAAAACTCATTTTAAAATTATCATTGAGTTGAACAATCATTAGAGAGACATCAACTCCCTTAATTGTAAATCCTAAATTTACAACATTATCTAAATCTTCTGTTGATGTTTTTGTTTCCTCAAAATCATTTTTGGTAATCGTAATTACTGAAGTTTTTTGATTATGCCAAAGTTGTATCGATTGTAATGCTTTACCTAATAAATGTAATCTTTGAATTGAGCCAGTTTCGTAAATATGTTCATAAATCAAAGATGGATTTGCACCAGCGTCAACTAATTTAGCAATTATTTCGTGAACCATTCCTGTTGTTCGTGTGAATCTAAATGAACCTGTATCAGTCATTATCGCTGCATAAAGTGATTCAGCAATTGGGAGTGTTAATTTAAAATTTGGAAATTTTGATATTAAATTATAAATCAAAATTCCTGTTGCGGGTAATGTTGTATCGATATGTTGATGATGGAATAAGTCATCTGGATTTAAGTGGTGATCAATACAAATTATTGTTGCGTTCGATTTCAGTATAAAATTTGCAACTGATTCAAACTGTTTTCTTTGACTGGTATCAACTATTATTACCAAATCACAATCGAATTCAGTCAGTTTGGAATTGAAATAAGAATATGTTCCCTCTGAAAAATGGTTAATCAAAAATTGTAAATTTGCCGGATGATTTCCCGGATTGATTATTTTTACATCTTTTCCTAATTGTTGAAGTGCCGAGCAGAGTGCAACTTCACTTCCAATTGCATCGGCATCTGGAGAAATGTGTGACGAGATTACTATTTTCTTTGCAGCAATTATTAAATCCAGAATTGAATTTGAATTATTCATCAGATTATCAGGATAATTTCGAAAGGAAGGGGAATAATTTTATCAACCAACTTGCAATTATAGTTAATTTATTTGTCATAATTAAAATCCCAACAGCAATTAAAAGTATTCCACCGATAACTTCAATTAGATGAAAATATTTTTTTACTTTATTAAAAAAATTGAAAAATAAATTTATACTGATTGCAGTTATGATAAATGGAATTCCTAATCCGAGTGAATAAAAACTAAGTAGAAGTATTCCCTGATTTACAGATTCCTGTTGACTTGCGACTGCTAAAATAGTTGCTAAAATTGGACCGATACAAGGAGTCCAACCAAAAGCGAAAGCCAGTCCAACTAAAAAGGAACCAAATAAACCAAAAGATTTATTCTGCATATGAAATCGTTTTTCGTAATTCAATGCTGAAATACGAAAAAGTCCTGTCATATGAATTCCAAAAATTATTATTAAAGCGCCACCTACTAAAGAGAGAATTGATTTTTGTTCAAGTAGAAAATTACCAAAAGTTGTAGCGCCTGCTCCCATCAAAACAAAAACAAGTGAGAAGCCGAGTACAAATAAAATTGAATTCATCAACATTTTTTTTAAACCGGAGGAAGAATGTTCTTTCATTTCATCTAATGAAACTCCGGAAATAAATGAAATATATCCTGGAACAATTGGTAATACACAGGGTGAGATAAATGACAGCAATCCGAAAATAAATGCTGTGAAAAAAGTTATTTCATTGGTCATAATGAGTTCAATATAAGTTTGTTTTGAAAATATTTCAATTAAAAGAATTACTCTTATCGAAAATAAATTAATAATTTTACAGTATATTTGTGTCAAAATGAGAGAACAAAATGGGTTTTAGTTGTGGAATTGTAGGACTTCCGAATGTCGGCAAATCAACATTATTTAATGCAATTACTGCAGCAAAAGTTGAAGCTGCAAATTATCCTTTCTGTACAATCGATCCGAATGTCGGTGTCGTTGCCGTTCCGGATGAAAGAATTAATCAACTTGTTTCAATTTATAATCCACCAAAAATAATTGCTTCAACAATTGAATTCGTTGACATTGCCGGACTTGTAAAAGGTGCGAGTAAAGGTGAAGGACTTGGAAATCAATTTCTTTCAACAATTCGGAATGTAGATGCAATCGTCCACGTAGTGAGATGTTTTGATGATGAAAATGTAATTCACGTTGATGGAAGTGTAGATCCAAAAAGGGATATTGAAATAATTGAAACGGAATTAATTTTAAAAGATCTCGATACAGTTGAAAAAAAATTATCTGAAGCTGAAAGAAAAATAAAAAGTGGAGATAAAAAGGGAATCATCGAATCTGAATTCATTAAAAAATTAAAACTTCATCTCGAAGGAGGAAGGCTCGCAAGTTATTTAACTTTTCACGATGAGGAATATTTAATTCTTCGGGATATGCATTTACTTACGAATAAACCAATAATGTATGTTTGCAATGTTCATGAAAAGGATTTATTAAATGAAAATAAATATGTTGTCGAAGTAAAAGAAATTGCAAAAAAGGAAAATGCAAAAGTTGTAATTATAAGCGCAGCTGTAGAAGCAGAAGTTTCGGAATTACCTGAGGAAGAAAGAAAACCATTTCTTGAAAGTTTGGGATTATTGAATTCCGGTTTAGACCAAGTAATAAAAGAAGGATATGAACTTTTAAATTTAATAACTTTTTTTACTGCCGGACCGAAAGAAGTTCATGCGTGGACAGTAAATAAAAATGCAAAAGCTCCAGTTGCTGCTGGTGCAATTCATACTGATTTTGAAAAAGGTTTTATAAGAGCTGAAATTATGAAATGTGTTGATCTATTTAAATTAAAAACTGAACAAAATGTAAAAGATGCCGGACTTCTGCATGTTGAGGGAAAAGATTATATAGTTGAAGATGGCGATGTTGTTCATTTTAGATTTAATGTGTAAATGAATTACAACGAAACAAAAGAATTATACAAACGCGTTAATGAAAAAAATATTTTAGTTCAGCATGTTTGTGAAGTTGGAGTTTATTTACCTCAAACTTCAAATATAATTAATTTTATTGAAGATGGAACAAGATCTACTTTAGTTGAACCGGATAAAAATAATATTGAAGCTATAAAAAATTATTTTGGGAAATATAATATTACAATCCATCCAGTTGCAATTTATGATTACACTGGAAAACTCGAATTAATTCATTATGCTGCGTCGACATTTGCTGCACCTCTTAAATCAAGTCCGGCTTTGGAAAATGAAAAAGAGAATTTAAAAGATAAAAAGAAAATTGAAGTTGAGTGCCGAACGTTTAATGAAATTGATGATGGTTTAATTGATTTATTAAGTATTGATACTGAAGGAAGTGAGTGGTTTGTTCTAAAATATATGTTGAGTCGACCAAAAGTAATTTCGATTGAAACACATGGAAAGTCATATTTGAATCCTTTTATAAATGAAATAAATAGTTGGATGAAAAATAATAATTATGAAATATGGTATAAAGATTTAACCGACACTGTTTTTATTAAAATGGGAATAACAAAATTAACAGTAATAGAAATCATTCAAATATATTTTATATCCTTCAAAATTAATTGGAGAAGGATTAAGTACCGATTTAAGAGAAAATATTTTTAACAAAAATAAGTGCAACATAAAATAATTGCACATATTGATCTCGATTGTTTTTTTGTTTCAGTCGAAAGAATTTCAAATCCATCACTTCGTGGAAAACCTGTAATTGTTGGTGGTCATCCATCAAAAAGGGGAGTTGTTGCTTCGGCTTCATATGAAGCGCGTGCATTTGGAATACGAAGTGCAATGCCAACTTTTAGAGCTTTACAACTTTGCCCAAAAGTAATTTTAGTTGAAGTTAGCCACGGTGAATATGGTAAAATCTCAAAATTAATTTATGACCGTCTTTGTGATTTTGCACCTATTGTCGAAAAAGCGTCAATCGATGAAATGTATCTTGATTTAACTGGTTGTGAAAAAATTTATAATAATGATTGGAATAAATTTCTTTCGATGCTTCAACAGACTATCGATACTGAATTTCAACTTCCATGTTCAATTGCAATTGCTTCAAGTAAAACAATATCAAAAATTGCAACTGGTACTGTTAAACCACATGGGTTAATTCATTTAAAAAATGGTGAAGAAAAAGAATTTTTATCGAAACTTGATATTAGTGTTTTTCCTGGTATTGGTGAAAAGACAGAACTTAAATTAAAAAGTTACGGAATTAATAAAATAGAAGATTTACAAAATTGTAAACCAGATGTTTTGAAAACATTATTGGGCGAGTATAGTGAATATATTATTGATATTGTTCAAGGTGGAGGAAGCACCGAAGTCTCAAATTATGATGAAAGAAAAAGTATTAGTTCAGAAGAAACATTTGAGAAAGATATTTCTGATTTGGAATTATTAAAACAAAAATTATTTGAATTAGCTCAAAAAGTTTCAACAATATTAAGGAAGAAAAAACTAGCCACTAAAACAGTTAGATTGAAACTTAGATTTTCAGATTTTATAACTATTACAAGAATGAAGGGGATTGAGAAAACATTTGATGATAAAATAATTTATCAAAACCTTTTAAAGTTATTAGAAGAAAATTTCAGTAAAAAACAACCAATCAGATTATTGGGTGCTGGAGTTACAAATTTAGTTTCTCAGGAAGAAAGTGACCTGGCATTATTTGAGGATGATAAGCGCACAAAAGTTTTAAAAACTATTGATGCTATTAAAAATAAATTTGGTGACGATGCAATTCATACCGGGAAACTATAAACAATAAAATCACATAATAAATCCACTTTAACAAAAGTGGATTTATTTCATTTTTAATTTTTCTTTTGCAAAAGCACTCATCATGCTCGGAGTCCAAGTTGGTTGCCAAACAATTCTAACATCTGCATCGCTAACACCTGGAATAATTTTAACTCTATGACGAACATTATTTGCAATTACATTTTGCATTCCACAACCGGGAGTAGTCATTGTCATTTTAACTCCAACCCAATTATCAATAATTTTGACATCATAGATTAATCCAAGATCAACAACGCTAACTGGAAATTCTGGATCGATTACATCCATCAATGCTTCAAGAATTAATTCTTTTGTGAGAGGCAAAATTACATTTTGATTAGTTTCCATATTTATTTTGGTTAGGTTTTTAAAATTATTTTGATTTATCGTAGGTATTTAAAATTGTAAAAACATATTTTTGAATTATCTCTTTATCCGCATCAGGTAAATTAATTTCTTTTGTCATATCATTTATAAGTTCAGTCCATTTCTTTTCATCATGATCTGTAATCAAGGGAAGTGAATGACATCCAGAACAAGTCTGTATATATTTTTCCCGTGCAGCAATTAAATCACTCGAATTTATATTTCCCCATCTTTCATTTGCATATTTAATATGTTCAGATGAAATTGTTGGGATTAATGATGTTGCACAAGAGGCAACAAAAAATGATGTTGAAATAATAATTAAAGATAAAAAGAGAAGTCTATATTTTATCATAATTCTATACTGAACAATAGTCTAGTTAAAACTTTTTCATATTTAGAAAAATCAAGTGACTGGCTACTTTTTAAATTTTTAATTTGTGGCATTACAGTAAGTACAAACCAACCTGCTTTTGTCGAATAGGAAAAAGATGGTCCAAAAAATAAAGCAGAATTTGTAATATTTCCATCAATTATATAGTTGTGGTTTCTTAATTCAATCCCAAATGAATATTCCGGATTAGCTGTATATGCAACTCCTAAATCAAATTCAACTTCATCTTCAAAAGTTTTTGCAAGATTTGTACCAACTTTCCACGATCGTTTGTAAATCGAATTAAATGCAACTAGATAATCTTCAAATTGTTTATCAAAAAAAACTTTTCCTTCAATTTTAGAATTATCTGTACCAACTGTGTACTCTGCATAAACTGCTGAACCAATAGGATCTGCAACTCGATCTGAAAGTTTCCATTTCCATTCTGATGAAATTGAGGTGGATTGTGTAGTTTTTAAAGTTCCACCTGCAGTTGCTTTATTATCATCTTCACTTCTAAATGTTGAATTCAAATAAAAAGCGACTTGTAAATCATTTCCAAGTCCATATTCAAATTCCATTCTTTGATCAAATCTTTGGTAAAAATAATTCCTTTGCGATCGGAATGTTCCCCAAACTTCGAGTTCTGCAATACCTTTTGGTAAAACATTAGTTTCATAAGTGTAAGAAAATCTACGCGAATTTGCATTTAAAAATAGTGGTGTAATCAATAGTACTGCTAGTAATAACTTCTTCATTTTTCCTTTTTAAATATGTTTTTGATTGTTTGTTTGACAATTGCAATCGTCATTACATTTACCAATTTGTTTTTTATTAAAAAATCTTTTTCTGATCATTAATATTATTGTAGCGGCTACAATAAATAAAGTTGTAATTTCTTGCCAGTCCATTATGTAAATCCTAAAAATAATCCAAAGCGATATGCAAAGAATGTTACGCTGTAAGCTAAAATAGTCATATAGCAGAATTGAAAAATTGGCCATTTCCAACTATTAGTTTCTCTTCGAACAACTGCAAGTGTTGAAAAGCATTGCATCGCAAGTACGTAGTAAATCATCACGCAAATTGCGATAAGTGGAGTGAATGAGAGATTTCCTGAGGACTCATCTATATCATTTTTAATATTTTCTTGTAAAGATTGAGATGAAATATCAGAATCATCAACTTTATAAATTACACCCATTGTCGAAACGAAAACTTCTCTTTGTAATAATGAAGTAATTAATCCGACACCAATTTTCCAATTAAATCCTAAAGGTTTGATTAATGGTTCAATCAATTGTCCAGCTTGTCCAATAAAACTATTTTTGAGTCTTTTTGAAGAATCTTTTTCATCTACGTTTGGATAAGTTGCGAAGAACCAAAGAACAATTGAAATTCCAAGAATTATTGTTCCGGCTCTTTTCAAAAACAATTTTACTCTTTCCCAAGCATGTAGAAATAAAGTTTTTACAGATGGAAGTTTGTATGGAGGAAGTTCCATTATAAAAATTTGGCGGTTACCTCTTAATAAAGTTTTTTTAAATAACCAAGCCATGCAAAGTGCTGCAACTAAACCGAGAAGATACATCGATATCATAACTAATCCGGGTAAAGAAAAAATTCCAAAGACAAAATATTGTGGAATGAATGCTGCAATTAATAAAGTATAAACAGGAATCCTTGCGCTGCAACTCATTAGTGGAATAACTAAAATTGTAACGAGCCGATCTTTTTTATTTTCGATTGTTCTCGTTGCCATTATTCCGGGAATTGCGCATGCAAAAGAACTTAACATTGGAATGAAAGATTTTCCGTGCAAACCAACTTTACTCATTAATTTATCCATTATAAAAGCTGCGCGAGACATGTAACCTGAATCTTCCAATACTCCAATAAAAATGAAAAGCAAAAATATTTGAGGTACAAAAGTTACAACAGCACCAACTCCTGCGATAATTCCATTTACAATTAATTGTTGAAGTTGTCCGGTAGGAATTGATGATTCAATAAATGTGGAAAATAAATTTATAGCACCTCCAATTAAGTTCATTGGAAGTACAGCCCATGTAAATATCGATTGAAAAATTAGTGAAAGAATGGAAATGAAAATAATAAAGCCCCAATATTTGTGTGTTAATACTTTGTCAATTTTATCGCTAAAAGTTAATTCGTCATCTCGATGGAAAATTATTGATTCATTGCAAACAGATTTTATCCAATGATATCTTGATTCGATAAAAATTGAAGAAAGGTCAATATCGAGGAAAGACATTTTTTCTTTTATTTTATCTGCAATTGAAATTAGATCTTTCGAAAATTCGCCGTTTGTTGAAGAGTTTGTTGAAGATAATAATTGAACCGCATAGTGGTGAGCAATATCGAATGAAATATTTTTTGAAATGCTAATTTTTTTTGAAAGTAGTTGAGTATTATGTTCAACTTCGTTTGAAGTGTACCATTTCCTCAAAGAAGTTGAAGGAATTATTACTTTGGTAATTTCATTTTTAAGTTCTTCAATACCAATATATTTTGGTGCAACAGTTTCAATTATGGGAAGATCAAGTAATGCCGAAAGTTTATTCTTATTTATTTTAATATTCTCTTGAGTTGCAACATCAATCATGTTTAAAACAAGAATTACAGGAAGTCGAAGATCAATAATTTGTGAAAGAAGATATAAATTTCTTTCAATATTGGTTGCGTCGATAACACAAAGCACAAGATCAGGTTTCGGTGTCTCGTCAACTAATCCCAATAAAACTTTTGAAGAAATTTCTTCATCGGGGGAATTAGCAAACAAACTGTAACTTCCGGGCAAATCAATTAAATTGATTTCAATATTATCTTTTAAAAATAATTTACCGATTTTCTTTTCAACAGTTACGCCAGGATAATTTGCAACTTTTTGTTTTAATCCGGTTAAAGAATTAAATAGCGTACTTTTTCCGCAATTAGGATTCCCAATTATTGCAACAGTTTTTATTTTAGAGAGAGTTGATAACGACATTTAAATATTTTCTTACAATGAAACTAAAATTGCTTCAGCTTCTGATTTTCTAAGCGATAAACGATAACCTCGTAAAGTTATTTCAATTGGATCTCCCAATGGTGCAAATCGAATTATTTCAACTTCCGTTCCTTTTGTAATTCCCATTTCCATTAATCGAGCTTTCAAGGAAGGATCTATTTTTAATAATTTATTTACTTTTGCTTTTGTAAAAAGTGGAAGTTCAAGAAGTGGAATTAATTCCTGCTTAATTGGAGTAACTAGTATTTTGTCTGCGACTTCAGTATTTAAAACAATTCTTGTATTACAAACTTCACAAACAATATTACTCTCACCGGAAGTTAAACATCTGATTTCGGCTTCTTCACAAAAACCAAGTTCGCGAAGGCGATTACAAATATTTTGGTCTGAAGTTAAACTCTCAATGCGAACTCTCGTTCCAGAAGGAACTTGCGAAAGTGAAAGAGTTTGCGCATCTTTCATCTTACAATCGTTTGTTTTATAATTGCTCATATGAATTATCTATACACGACTAATTTAGTCGTATATAAAAATAGTGAATGTATTATGATATTCCAAATAGGACTAGTTAAGTCGTATTAAAAGTATGAAAATTAGTTTAATTCTTAAACTGACTTTAATCACATTTTTTATTGCTTTATTCGGAGTAGTTTTAGCTTTTCAGAATATTTCGACAAATATATTTCTTTGGGAATTCCAATTCAGTTGGAAGATTATTTTATTTTTAATTTTTATTTTACTTATCTATAGTAGTAGACTTTCTTCATTAAAAGAGTTTGTAGTCTCAAATCTTAAAAATTTCAATTTAAAAAATGTAATTGTCTATCTCATTATCCCACTTATTGCAAGTTTTCTTTTATTGTTAATTGGAATAATTTTTGGAGAAATACAAACTGGCGAAATAAAGGATTTTACGTTATTTGTTTTTGGGATTATTTTTGATTTTCCAGCAATCTGGTTATTTTCTATTACGATAATTTTGATTGAAGAAATTATATTTAGAGGAATTATTCTAAGTGAATTTACTAAATCTGGAAATATTGCTGCTTTCATAATTCCTAATTTATTATTCACACTTTATTATAGCGATGAATTTATTCTACAAATATTAAAAGAAACTAATATTATTTGGAGTAATATTAGTTTACTTGCAAGTTATTATTTCTTTTCAGGGATTATAGCAACTTTAATTGTATCCAAATTTGGAACTATTTGGGAATCATATAGTCTCAGAGTTGGAATTGTTTCCTTTTCACAAATTATCAGCACTTCAATTATTTATGATGGCAATTCTTATTTTATTACAAAGAATTCTATTTTTATGGTTGAAGGAATAATATTTTTATTTCTTTTACTTGTATTAATATTTTTTTATAATTGGACACAATTATTCACAATAAATAAAAGGAGTTAAAAGTAATGAGTAAATTTTCAGAATTAGTAGTACTTGTACAGTCATTCGAACCAGACTTTGTTAAATTTTATGAAAAAGGAAATAAAGCAGCCGGTACCAGAGTACGTAAATGTATGGGTGAATTAAAGAAAAAAGCCCAAGAAATTAGAATTGAAATTCAAGAAATGAAAAACCAAACTGATACAGCTGTTTTAAAGTAATTTATATAAATAGTTACAAATTGTTATCCAAAATGAAAAGCAAAAACTTACAACTTTTGCTTTTTTTTATTTTAGTACCTTTAAATCTTTTTTCTCAAACTGATTATCGAAAATTCCATTTCGAATCGATAGTTGCGGACACACATAATGATGTTTTAATGCGAGCGGTTGAAGGTGAAGATCTTTCAGGTAGAACTACAAAAGGTCATTCAGATTTAATTAGATTTAAAGAAGGGGGAGTCGATGTACAATTTTTTTCGGTTTGGGTTGCTCCTTCATTTTTAAATGTAAATGGTAAAGATCATTCTTATAAAAGAGCAACTGCTATGATTGATTCTCTAAATTCATTAATAAAAAGAAACCCACAAAAAATTGGACTTGCTTTAAATTTCAATGATGTACAAAAATTAATAAATCAAAAAAAACTTGCAGCTTTAATTGGAGTTGAAGGTGGTTATCCTATTTTAGATAATATTAATTATCTCGATACTTTGTTCAACAAGGGAATGAGATATATGACGTTAACTTGGAATTTAAATACTCCATGGGCAACTTCTGCACGCGAAGAATCTCGAATTGATACAGTTTTACAATTTAAAGGCTTGAATGAAAAAGGAAAAGAAATTGTAAAACGAATGAATCAACTTGGAATAATAATTGACATCTCACATGTTGGCCAAAAAACTGTGGATGATGTACTTTCATTAACTACAAAGCCGGTAATTGCGTCTCATTCTTGTGTATATAAACTCACTCCTGCGTTTAGAAATTTAAAGGATTATCAATTAAAAAATATTGCAAAAAATAATGGAGTTGTATTCATTAATTTTTATGCCGGATTTATTGATAGCACATTTCGACCAAAATCCGATTCGATTGCTCGATTTCATAAAGCAGCAATTGATTCGCTAAAAACTTTACCACTTCATCCGGATGATATTACGTTGGCAATTGAAAAATATCTTTCTCCATTCATTGAACCAATAAGACCACCACTTTCAAAACTTGTTGATCACTTCGATTACATTGCAAAACTAGTTGGAGTTGATCATGTTGGAATTGGATCTGATTTTGATGGAGTTGAGGCTTTACCGCAAGAAATGGATGATGTAACATTTCTACCAAATTTAACTCGTGAATTATTTTTAAGGGGTTATTCTAAAAACGATGTAAGTAAAATACTTGGTGGGAATTTTATGCGAGTATTGAAAGCCAATACAAATTAGTTATAAAATAAAAAATCCGTTTTAAATTTCTTCAAAACGGATTCAGAATTACTGCAAAGGATATGTTATATCAATTTTTCTTCGAGCAATGTTCGCTGGTCCCTGCGAATAGCCTTAATTTTATCCATTCGTCTTTGAACAGATGGTTTTACAAAAGAAGTTCGTTTTTTGAATTCCTTTAGTATCCCAGATCTTTCGTATTTCTTTTTGAATCGTCGTATCGCTTTATCAATCGATTCGTTTTCTGTTATAATAATACCAACCAAGCTAACACCTCCTTAATATATTTTTTTAATCTTCTTGTAAATTTTCAATTAATCGTTTGCTGCCATTTTTTTGAAAATCAACAACGATTGACTGAAGACCACTTGAAAGTTTTTCTTTTCCGGTTATAAAACCCATATCATCCCAATCTGCGTGATAAACCGATGATCCAACTTTATAACTTTTTGTTGGATTATAATCAACACAGGTTTCTCTATTTAGTTCTTTACTCTCATTTTCTTTTTGTTCAAATATTGAAGTGTCAAATAAAAAATTATGTCTGCAGCGTGAACATTTATGCCAGACTTTATTTTCTGCACCTTCAACAGCGCTAAGAATTTGCATTTTCTTTTCAGCTCTGCAATTATCACAATAGATAGTTCGAAATTTTGATTTAGCCATTAATTTAAATGAATGTATTTTAAAAAATTTCTACAACAAATATATGAAATACTTCTTACATCTCCCAATTCAGAATTATCTTCTATCGCGTTGACTTTTCTATCTTGTTTCGATATTTTGAATCCTCAAATTAATTTTGGAATTTATTAACTAGGAATATATATGAATGAAAGAGAATACGACATACTAATTATTGGTGGAGGACCGGGAGGTTACATCGCTGCAATTCGCGCGAGCCAATTAGGATTAAAAACTATTGTTGTAGAAAAAGATAAACTTGGCGGAATCTGTTTGAATTGGGGTTGTATCCCAACTAAAGCACTATTAAAAAATGCTGAAGTTTACAATCTTTTTAAGCATGCAAATGATTTCGGTTTTAGTTTTGATAATTTACAATTTGATTTTACTAAAGCTGTAAAACGTAGCCGAGATATTTCAACAAAATCATCAAAGGGAATTGAATTTCTCTTCAAGAAAAATAAAGTTGATTACATAACTGGAACTGCAAAAATTATTGATAAAAATATTGTTGAAGTTTCGCAGCCGGGAAAGACTGATAAGATAACTGCAAAAAATATTATAATTGCAACTGGTGCAAGATCGCGTGAACTTCCAAATTTAAAAGTTGACGGAGATAAAATTATCACAAGTTCTGAAGCAATGATTTTAAACGCGCCTCCTGAAAGAATGTTGATTGTGGGAGCTGGAGCGATTGGTGCAGAGTTTGCATATTTCTACAATTCATACGGAACAAAAGTTACATTAGTAGAAATGAAACCAACAATACTTCCGATAGAAGATGTTGAAGTTTCAAAAACTCTTACAAGAAGTTTTCAAAAATCGGGAATAGAAATTTTAACCGACACAACTGTTGAATCAGTTCAAACTGGAAATGAAGTGAAAGTAAAATTAAAAACAAAAGATGGAACAAAAGAATTAACAACCAATGTAGTTCTTGTTGCTGTTGGTGTTCAGGGAAATATTGAAAATCTTGGTTTGGAAACAATTGGTGTAATCACAGAAAAGTCGCACATTAAAGTAAACGAATTTTACAAAACAAATATTGATAGCATTTTTGCAATTGGTGATGTAATTGGCGCGCCATGGTTAGCTCACGTTGCATCGATGGAAGGAATTGTTTGCGTTGAAAAAATAGCCGGTAAAAATCCACATTTAATTAATTACAATAATATTCCTGGTTGTACATATTGTCAGCCGCAAGTTGCAAGTGTTGGATTGACCGAAGAAAAGGCTCGCGAAAAAGGGACTGATATTAAAGTTGGAAGATATTCATTCCGTTCACATGGAAAAGCTTTGGCGATGAATGAACCTGAAGGATTTGTAAAATTAATTATTGACGCCAAATATGGAGAAATTCTTGGCGCACATATTGTCGGTCCAGAAGCAACTGAAATGATTGCAGAAATTGTAACTGCTCGAACACTCGAAGCAACTGCCGAACAACTCCATCAATCAATTCACGCACATCCAACTTTGAGCGAAGGAATTGCTGAAGCCGCTTTGGATGCTTACGGAATTGGATTGAATTCATAAAATATAATGTTACCTAAATTTGTATATGCAGTTAATTATGGAAATTCTCGCTTTGAAGAAATGTGGAAAATCCAAAAGCAATTACATTTGGCTCGTCAACAAAAAAGAAATCCTGATATTTTAATTTTTACAGAACATGAACATGTTTATACATTCGGTAAATCTTCAAACCAAAATCATCTTCTTGCAAATGAAGATGAACTTAATAAAAAGGGAATTGAAACATTTGAAATTGATAGAGGTGGTGATATAACTTATCATGGTCCCGGACAAATTGTTTGTTATCCGATTATAAATCTTTCAGATTATTCAGAAGACATTCATAAATATTTAAGAAATTTAGAAGAAGTAATTATTCGTACACTTTCATCTTTAAATATTAAATCAACAAGAAATTCAGATTATACCGGAGTTTGGTTTGAGAACGAAAAAATTGCTGCGATTGGAGTTAAAGTCAGCAGATGGATTACAATGCATGGATTTGCATTTAATAATTTTCCCGATTTAACTTTCTTCGATCGAATTATTCCATGCGGAATTTTTCACAAAGGTGTTACTTCGTTAAAACAATTTGGAATCGAGATTCCGAATTTAGAATTAATAAATTTATTTAAAAAATATTTTACAGAAGTATTTAATATGGAAATTGTTCCCATCTCAAAAAAAGAATTAATAAAAATATTGGGCTCTTCAATTTTAGAAACTGAAAGTGAATTAATAAAAAATTAGAATATGAAATCGAAATTATCGAATGAAAAATTAGTTAGTGCTTATCGAACAATGTTGTTATCTCGTTTGATAGATGAGAAAGAAATGATTTTGCTGAAACAAGGTAAAATTCTTTTTCACATCAGCGGTCCGGGACATGAAGCGTGCCAAGTTGCAATTGCAATGGCGATGAAACCCAGAGTTGATTGGGCTTATCCTTATTATCGTGATCTCGCATTTTCTCTACAATTTGGCGTTACGGTTGAAGAAATATTAACTGAGAATATGAATCGTGCTGCTGGTCCAAGTTCAAAAGGAAGACAAATGCCTTCCCATTATGGGAATAAAAATTTAAGAATTGTTGCGCAATCAAGTCCAACAGGAACACAATTTTTACAAGCTGCCGGAACTGCAATGGGAATTCAAATAGCACAAAGTGATGAAATAGTTTATGTCTCTTCAGGAGAAGGGGCAACAAGTGAAGGAGAATTTACAGAAGCAGTTGCATGGTCATCACGCGCAAAATTTCCAGTTATTTTTATGGTGCAAAATAATAAATATGCAATTTCAGTTCCGTTAAAAGATCAAGTTGCTGGTGGTTCAGTTTCACATTTATATTCAACTTATCCAAATTTAAAATGTATAAAATATGATGGTACAAATTTAGAAGAATCTTACAATGCTTCTGTTGAAGCAGTTGAATGGGTTCGTTCTGGAAATGGACCAGCAATGTTGGAAGCAGATGTTGTTCGTCTATTTCCACATTCATCATCAGACGATCAGAAAAAATATCGAATTGAATCAGAATTAGTTGAAGACAAAAAACGGGATCCAGTTACTAAATTAAAAAATATTTTAATTGAAAATAAAATTTTAACAGAAATTCAACTTGATGAACTTTATAAAGAAATTAAAACTAATATAGATAAAGTTGCTGATGTTGCAGAATCGATGCCGCAACCAGATCCTTCAACCGTAATGAGAAATATCTATTCTCCAAATATTATAATTCCAAAAGAAAATTTTTTAGAACCGGAACATTCTGGCAAGTCAGTTGTTCTAGTTGATGCAATAAATCATTCGCTACATGAAGAGATGAAACGAAATAAAAAAATAATTGTTTATGGTGAAGATATTGCCGATGGCAAAGGTGGAGTTTTTACAGCTACAAAAGGATTGTCGACAACTTTCGGAACAAAAAGAGTTTTTAATTCACCAATAGCAGAAGCAAGTATTGTTGGAACTGCAGTTGGTTTAGCGATAAAAGGATTTAAGCCAGTTGTTGAAATTCAATTTGGCGATTACATTTGGCCAGCATTTATGCAATTTAAAGATGAAGTCGCTTGTTTGCGATACAGATCTGATGGCGATTTTAGTTGCGCAATGGTAGTTCGAGTTGCAGTTGGCGGATATATTCGCGGAGGGTTATATCATAGCCAATGCATCGAATCTATTTTTGCACATATTCCCGGAATATGGATTGCCTTTCCATCTAATGCTGCAGATGCAAAAGGATTATTAAAGACTGCAATGCGTGAAGAAAATCCAATTTTATTTTGTGAGCATAAAGGTTTATATCGCCAACAATTTGCGGCATCGCCAGAACCGGATGAAAATTATTGTTTACCATTTGGTTTGGCAAAAATTAAAAAAGTTGGGACAGACATTACAATTGTTACTTACGGATTTTTGGTTCAGCGTTCTCTTGAAGCTGCTCGTAAAATGGAAGAAATTGGAATTAGTTGTGAGGTAATTGATTTGCGAACAATTATTCCGTGGGATAAAGAGACGGTTTTGAATTCTGTTAAGAAAACTGGAAAAGTAATTGTTGCTCACGAGGATTCACGAACTGCAGGATTCGGCGCAGAAATTGTAAGTACAATTGCTGAAGAATGTTTTCAATATCTTGACGCTCCAATTACAAGAGTTGCAGCAATCGATTCACCAGTTCCATTCGCACCAGTTCTTGAAGATGTTACACTTCCGCAAGAAAGAAATATTACTGAAGCAATTCAAAAGTTAATTCAGTATTGAAATAAATTTTCACTAACTTAATTTAATATTATGGCAATTATAGATGTTAAAATGCCCCAAATGGGCGAAAGTATCGCAGAAGGAACAATTACAAAATGGTATAAAAAAATTGGGGAGAAAATTGGTAAAGATGAAACTCTTCTTGAAATAAGTACCGATAAAGTTGATTCCGAGATACCATCTCCGGCTGCTGGAACTCTTGTTGAAATTTTAGTTGAAGAACAAAAGACAGTTCCAGTTCACACAATTATTGCAAGAATAAATAATAATGATGCAGCCTCTGTAAATACTCCAGCTCCTCAATCTCAACCAAAAGTTGATGAAGTAAAAACTTCTTCAAGTAACCAAAATTTTGCAACCGTAAAACTCAATCTTGATAAACAAAAAGAAACTTCTGGAGATAAATTTTTCTCTCCACTTGTTTTGAATATTGCAAAAGAGGAAGGTGTTTCAGTAAGCGAACTTGAAAATATTGTAGGAACTGGTTCACAAGGACGAGTAACCAAAAATGATATAATTAATTTTTCTGAACAAAAGAAAAAAGGTTTAACCCCAAAAACAGATTCATCTCAAAAATCTGAAGTAGTTAAAATGGATAATATGAGAAAGTTAATTGCTGAACATATGGTTCGAAGTGTTCATACTTCAGCTCATGTTGGTTCTGTTACCGAAGCCGATGTTACATCAATTGTAAATTATAGAGAAAAAAATAAGTCTGATTTTGAAAAAAGAGAAGGTTTCAAACTAACTTTAACTCCATTCTTTTTATTGGTAGTTGCAAAATCTTTGAAAGATTTTCCATATTTAAATTCTTCTATTGAAGGAGATTCAATTCTACTTCACAAAGAAATTAATATCGGAATTGCAGTGGCACTTGAAAGTGGATTGATAGTTCCTGTTATTAAAAATTCGGAATCCAAAAATATTACTGATTTTGCAAAATCTGGAAATGATTTAGCCACGAGAGCAAGATCGAAAAAACTTTTACCGACTGATGTTCAAGGCGGAACTTTTACAGTTACAAATCCCGGAATTTTTGGGAATCTTTATGGCTTTCCAATAATCAATCAGCCGCAAGTTGCAATACTTGGAATTGGTGCAGTTAAAAAACGACCGGTAATTATTAATGATGAAATTAAAATTAGATCAATGGTTTATATCTCAATGTCGTACGATCACAGAATAATAGATGGCGCTTTAGGTGGGAAATTTCTACAACGAGTGGTTGAATATTTAGAAAATTTTAACACTACTCAAAGCGTTTAATCCAATGCAGTTTCTAATTCAAGAAATTTCTGTTGAACGAACTAATAATTTACCTCCACGTAAACCAGATTGGTTAAAAGCAAAACTTCCCAGTGGAGAAAATTATTCAAAAATAAAACAATTACTTTCCAAAAATAATTTAAACACAGTTTGCGAAGAAGCTAGATGTCCAAATATTGGTGAATGTTGGAATTTAGGAACTGCAACATTTATGATTCTTGGAGATACTTGTACAAGAAGTTGTGGATTCTGTGCAGTTAAAACAGGCTCGATGGGATTTGTTGATGAGGATGAACCTCGACGTGTTGCTGAAACAATTTCAATTATGAATCTTCGGCATGTTGTAATTACTTCTGTTAATCGTGATGAACTTGTTGATGGCGGAGCTCATATTTTTGCAAATACAATTCATGAAATAAGAAGTCGAGATTCAAATTGCAGAATAGAAGTTTTGATTCCTGATTTTCTTGGAAGTGAGATTGCATTAAATATAGTTCTCGATTCGCAACCAGATATTTTAAATCATAATATTGAAACTGTTCCGCGACTTTATAAAAGAGTCAGGCCACAAGCACATTTTAATCGGTCATTGGAAGTTCTTTATCGCGCTAAGCAAAGAGGATTTTTAACTAAATCCGGAATTATGCTTGGACTTGGAGAAAAAATCGATGAAGTGATGGATACAATAAGTGATTTAAGAGCAGTTGAGTGTGATATTTTAACTGTTGGCCAATATCTTCAGCCAACAAAAGAACATCTTCCTGTCGAAAGATTTGTTCATCCTTCAGAATTTTCTTTAATAAAAGAAAAAAGTTTACAAATGGGATTCAAACATGTTGAATCTGGACCTTTAGTAAGAAGCTCGTATCATGCTTCTGAACAACTTTAAAAAAATCAATTGGAAGCTTCTACAAGTACAAAAAATATTTCATCTCCAAAGTTGAGAAAAAACGATTACACAGATCTTTCACATCAACAGTTGATTGCGATGTATAAAAAAATGTTGCTCATCAGAAGATTTGAAGAGCGATGTTCACAAGAATATGGAAAAGGAAAAATTTCCGGATTCTGTCATTTATATATCGGTCAAGAAGCTGTAGCAGTCGGAACAATTTCCGCGCTCAATAATAAAGATTTTATTTATGCATCATACAGAGATCATGGTCAAGCATTAGCACGGGGAATGGATCCAAAATTAATTATGGCAGAATTATTTGGAAAACATTCCGGAATTACAAAAGGAGTTGGCGGATCGATGCATCTTATTGATTCTGAAATTAATTTTATGGGAGGTTATGGAATTGTTGGCGCTCATATTCCATTAGCTGCCGGAGCTGCATTTTCTGCAAAATATTTGGGGACAGATAATATTGCAATTTGTTATTTTGGTGATGCAGCAATTAATCAGGGAATATTTTTTGAAACTTTGAATATGGCTCAACTTTGGAAGTTGCCAGTTATTTTTATAATCGAAAATAATAAATATGGAATGGGAACTTCAATTGAACGATCATTTGCCGGGAATGAACTTTATCGCACAGGAAAATATTTAGATATGAATAGAGGTTCTTTCGATGGAATGAATATTATTGAAGCATACAAAACTATGAAGGATGCAGTAAATATTGCGCGTACAAATTCAATGCCAACTCTTCTTGAAGCAATTACTTATAGATTCAAAGGGCATTCAATGTCTGATCCCGCAACATATCGCGCAAAAGAGGAAGTTGAATTAGCAAAAGTGAATGATCCAATTATTATTTTTGGCAACCAACTTATAGAAGATAAAATAATTTCAGAATCTGAAATTGAAAATTTCGAATCAGAAATTAAAAATAAAGTTATTGAATGTGTTGAATTTGCAGAAAAAAGCGATCAACCACCGTTAGATTATCTTTATCAAAACGTTTACAAAAATTAAAATGATACAGAATTTACAAATACGAGAAGCTTTGAATCAAGCGATGTGTGAAGAGATGGAACGCGATCCAAATATTTTTATAATGGGAGAAGAAGTTGCAGAATATAACGGAGCGTATAAAGTTACACAAGGAATGTTAGAAAAATTTGGTTCGAAAAGAGTTATTGATACACCAATTTCTGAAGCCGGATTTACAGGAATTGGAATTGGTGCTGCGATGACAGGACTTCGTCCGATTGTAGAAATTATGACTTGGAATTTTGCAATTCTTGCATTCGATCAGATTTTTAATAATGCAGCAAAACTTCGATACATGTCCGCAGGACAATTTAATTGTCCAATTGTTGTTCGTGCACCAAATGGTCCAGCGCACATGCTCGGCAGTCAACATTCTCAAGCTTTGGAATCTATGCTTGCACATGTTCCCGGATTGAAAGTTGTAACTTGTTCAACTCCGTACGATGCGAAGGGATTGTTGAAATCTGCAATTCGAGATGATAATCCTGTAATGTTTTTGGAAAGTGAATTGATGTACAGTATTAAAGGAGAAGTACCATCTGAAGAATATTTAATTCCACTTGGAGTTGGTGATATTAAAAGAGAAGGAAGAGATATTACAATTGTCGCTTGGACAAAAATGTTGCCTGTTGCTTTAAAAGCCGCGGAACAACTTTCACATGAAGGAATTGATTGCGAAGTAATTGATCCTCGTACACTTCGTCCACTTGATGAAGAATTAATAATTAATTCAGTAATTAAAACTAATCATCTTGTAATAGTAGAAGATTCTTGGCCATTTGCAAGTGTTGGTTCAGAAATTGCAAAACGAGTTAGCTCACAAGCATTTGATTATTTAGATTCACCGATTATAAATATTAATGGTGCAGATGTTCCGATGCCATACGCAGAAAATTTAGAGTATGAAGCAATTCCAAATGTAGAAAAAGTAATTGAAGCAGTTCATCAATCATTAAACAGATAAAATAAATGGCTACAAGAATTGACATGCCGAAATTAAGTGACACCATGGAAGAGGGAATTATTCTTAAATGGAAAAAAAATGAGGGGGATACAATTAAGCAGGGAGAAATTATTGCAGAAATACAATCCGATAAAGCTGACATGGAATTGGAAGCTTACGAAAGTGGAGTAATTTTAAAATTATTTGCAAAAGAAAAAGAAGCTGTTAAAATTGGAGCACCTTTAGTTATAATAGGAAAAGCCGGAGAGGATTTTTCTAATTTATTAAAAACGGAAACAAAAAAATTTGAAAATAAAAAAAGTGCATCATCAGAAATATCGAAAACAACAAAAACTACAGTTTCAAAAATATCTACTTCAGATAAACGTATTAAAGCATCACCACTTGCAAAGCGAATTGCAATTGAAAAGGGTGTCGAACTAAATTATTTAGTTGGAACTGGGCCATTGGGAAGAATTGTAAAACAAGATGTAGAAAATTACTCACTAGTTTCGAATGTAAAATTTTCTGATGAAGATGTAAATAGAATTCCAATTTCATTAATGCGTAAAACAATTGCACGAAGACTTTCTGCAAGTAAAGTTATTGCTCCACATTTTTATGTTACAATTGAAATAAGAATGGATAAAGTAGCCGAGATGCGCGAGAAAATTAATTCAGAAAAAAATGTTAAAATTAGTTACAATGATTTTATTGTAAGAGCAGTTTCAATTGCAATTCAAAAACACCCTGAAGTAAACTCATCTTGGAATCATGACTCAATTGTTTATCATAAAAAAATTGATATTGGAGTAGCTGTTTCAACCGATGAAGGGCTGACAACTCCAGTTGTTAGAAATTCAAATAATAAATCGTTGCAAGAAATTTCTTCAGAAATAAAACAATTGGCAATTAAATCAAAAGAAAGAAAATTAAAGCCAGAAGAATTTCAAGGAAGCACATTTACAATTAGTAACCTCGGAATGTTCGATGTGGAAAATTTTACAGCAATCATAAATCCACCAGAATCAGCAATTTTAGCTGTTGGAACAGTTGTTGAAAAGCCAATAGTATCAGCAAATAAAATAGTAATTGGAAAAGTAATGAAAGTTACACTTTCTTGCGATCATAGAGTTATTGATGGTGCAATGGCTGGTAGATTTTTGCAAACTTTAAAGCAAATACTTGAAAGCACAACTGAAATGAATTAATGAGAGAGCATAAATAACTCTTGTAAAAGTAAAGAAAAGATACTATTATTGTCCTGCTTTTTAAACCCCAAATATTATGCTAAAAGATAAAACAACACATTATTTTACAGAATCAGAAATACCAAAGAAATGGTTTGTAGTCGATGCAACTGATAAAATTGTCGGTCGCTTTTCGTCACGAATTGCTCATTTACTTCGAGGAAAACATAAACCAACTTATACTCCAAATGCAGATTGCGGTGATTTTATTATCGTAATAAATGCAGATAAAGTTAAATTTACTGGTAAACGACTCGAACAGAAAAGATATTTTCGAAATACAGGTTATCCAGGTGGCGCTATTTTTGAAAAATTCCGTGAAGTAATTAAAGATCATCCTGAGCGTGTAATTGAATATGCAGTTCAAGGAATGATTCCAAAAAATACACTTGGAAGACAAATTCTAAAAAAATTAAAAGTTTACGCTGGTCCAGAGCATCCACATTCTGCTCAATTGCCAGAAACAATTCAATTGTAAAATAATTCTATATGCATAGTGAACTAAAAATAAATACCCTTGGTCGAAGAAAAACATCAATTGCCAGAATTATTTTGACATTTGGAAATGGTAATATTACAGTAAATCAAAAACCTCTCGATTCATATTTTAAATATCAGACTTTAACAACAAAAGTTAAAAAACCATTTTTAGTAACAGAGTCGGTAGACAAATACGATATTTTTGCACGAGTTGAAGGTGGCGGACCAACAGGGCAAGCCGGAGCGTTACAATTAGGAATTGCTCGCGCTCTTGTAAAAGTTAATGATGAAAACAAAACTGTGTTACGTAAAAATGAATTGTTGACCAGAGATTCAAGAATGGTTGAAAGAAAAAAATACGGACGCAAAAAAGCTCGAAAACGATTCCAGTTCTCGAAACGATAATTTTATAAATCAAACATACTTTCTGACGATCTCGGAAGTGCTTTCTTTTGAAAGTCCCGACTTCGAATGATGAAGGTAAAAGTTAAAAACTAAAAAAGGAGTAAACATGCCAAGAGTATCACTAGAACAACTCATGACCGCCGGATCACACTTCGGACATTTAGCCAGCCGTTGGAATCCAAAAATGAAACCATATATTTTTATGGAACGCAATGGAATTCATATTGTAGATTTGAAAAAAACACAAGAGATGTTGGAAGACGCATCAACTGCAATTTCAAAAATTGTTGCTGAAGGTAAACGAGTTTTATTTGTTGGAACAAAAAAACAAGCAAGAGAAGTTGTAACTGAACAAGCCAAAAGATCAGAAGAATTTTGGGTAACTGAAAGATGGATGGGTGGCGCTCTTACTAATTTCACAACAATTAGAAAAAGTGTAAAGCGATATACTAATATCGAAAAAATGGAATTAGATGGCACTTTCGACAAAATTACAAAAAAAGAAGCTCTTAATCTTAAAAGAGAAAGAGAAAAATTGGGAAAAACTTTAGCTGGTGTAGTTGAAATGAATCGACTACCAGGCGCATTATTTGTAGTTGATGTTAAAAAAGAATCTATTGCAATTAAAGAAGCAGCACGATTGAATATTCCAGTTTTTGCAATTGTTGACACAAATTGTGATACTGAAAATATCGATTATATTATTCCTTCGAACGATGATGCAATTAAATCTATTCAACTTATTACTGAAACAATTGCAGATGCAATCCTTGAAGGTAAAGAAGCTGCAAAAGCAAAATTAAAAGAAGAATCTGTGAGTGCAGATGAAAAAGAGATTGTTAAATAGAATTAATAAAAAAATAAATTTTAAATAAAGATGACGAATATTTCAGCAGAAGCAGTTAAAACACTTCGCAACCAAACAGGTGCAGGAATGATGGATTGCAAAAAAGCACTTGAAGATGCAAATGGTATTATTGAACAAGCAATTGAAGTTCTAAGAAAAAAAGGAATTTCAACTGCACAAAAAAGAGCTGATAGAGTTGCAAAGCAAGGAATTATAATTACTAAAATTAATTCTCAATCAAATGAAGGAATTATTTTAGAAGTTAATTGCGAAACTGATTTTGTCGGTCGAAATGAAGAATTTATTTCTTTTGCAAATCAACTTTTAACAATTATAGAAGAAAATAAACTGAGCAATGTTGAACTACTTTTATCTCATCAAATACAAGATGGAGTTACAGTTGAAAACAGAGTGAATGATTTGGTAGGAAAAATCGGTGAGAAAGTTGCTATTCGCAGATTAGAAGTTTTCAAAACTTCTGATGGATTAATTAATAGTTATACTCACATGGGAAATAAAATTGGCGTGTTAGTTGAATTAACTACTTCAAAAAATAATGACATAACGAAAACTCTTTCAAAAGATATTGCTATGCAAATAGCTGCGATGAATCCAACTGTAGTCAGTAGAAAATCAGTTTCAAAAAATACAATTTTACAAGAGATAGAAATATATAAAACCAATGCTAAGAACGAAGGAAAACCTGAAGCAATTGCTGAAAAAATATCACTTGGTCGATTAGAAAAATATTATCAGGAATTTGTGTTAATAGAACAAAGTTTTATTAAAGACGCAGGAAAAACTATTACTGATATTCTAAATGATGCAAGCAAGCAAATCGGAGAAAAAGTTACAGTCAAAAGGTTTTTAAGATATCAACTTGGTGAATAACCAATTTAAGGTCTCAGTTATTGTAACTTGAGACCTTTTTTTTTATCATTGAATATAAATTATGGCAAAGTATAAACGAATACTTTTAAAATTAAGTGGTGAAGCGTTAATGGGAAAATTGGAATATGGAATTGATTCTGAAATTCTTAATAAATATTCTGCAGAAATAAAACAAATTCACGAAAAAGGTGTTCAAATTGGAATTGTAATTGGTGGAGGAAATATTTATCGTGGTGTTGAAAATTCAAGTGATGGAGTTGATAAATCTACTGGCGATTATATGGGAATGCTCGCGACAGTTATTAATGCATTAGCGTTTCAAAGTTCATTAGAACAACATGGATTGAAAACAAGATGTCTATCTGCAATTGCAATGGAAAAAATTGCCGAACCATATATTCGAAGACGCGCAATCCGACATTTGGAAAAGGGAAGGATTGTAATTTTCGCTGCGGGAACTGGAAATCCATATTTTACAACTGATACTGCCGCAGTTCTTCGTGCAGTAGAAATAAATGCTGAAGTAATTATTAAAGGTACACGAGTCGACGGAATTTATTCGGACGACCCAGAAAAAAATTCTAAAGCTAAAAAATATGAGTCAACTACTTATTCTGAAGTTCTAAAAAGAAATCTTAAAGTTATGGATCTAACTGCAATTACACTTTGCAAAGAAAATAAATTACCGTTAATTGTTTTTAATATGAACATCAAAAATAATTTAACAAAATTAATTAGTGGTAAAAAAATTGGTACATTAGTAAATGGAAATTGAATTAAGGAGTAATTTATGATTAAAGAAATATTATCTGATTGCGAAACGAGAATGCATAAAGCGCTCGAAGTAGTTCGACAAGAATTAATGAAAATCCGAACAGGAAAAGCTTCAACAGGATTACTCGACACAGTAAAAGTTGATGCATATGGTTCATTGATGACTCTTCAACAAGTTGGGACAGTTGGCGTTTCTGACGCTCATACATTAACAATTACTCCGTGGGATAAAAGTTTAGTTGCAGCAATTGAAAAAGGGATACTTGAGGCAAATTTAGGTTTGAATCCGCAGAATGATGGTTCATTAATTCGCGTTCCAATTCCACCGTTAACAGAGGAACGAAGAAAAGAATTGATAAAATTAGTTAAAAAATTTGGCGAAGAAGGTAAAATTTCGGTTCGAAATATTCGGCGCGATGCAAACGAGCATGTAAAAAAAATGTTGAAAGAGAAAAATATTTCTGAAGATGACGACAAACGGGGCGAAACTGAAATTCAAAAAATGACTGACAAGTCAACTAAAGAAATTGATTCAATTTTAGTTAATAAGGAAAAAGAACTTTTAGAAATTTAGTTCACTTTATTAGTGAGCTTCAAACCAATTATTTCCAACTCCAATTTCAATTTCAATTGGAACTTTTAGTGGTAAAGCATTTATCATTTCCTGAGAAATAATTAATTTTACTTCCTCTAATTCATTATTCAACACTTCAAAAACCAATTCATCGTGAACTTGTAAAAGCATATTGCTTTTAAATTTATGTTTATTGAATTTGTTGAAAATATTTATCATCGCAATTTTAATCATATCGGCAGCAGTTCCTTGAATCGGCATATTGATTGCTTGTCGTTCAGCATTCTGTCGCACAATTGAATTTGCACTTCGAATATCCGGAAGATATCTTCTTCTTTTTAATAAAGTCATCACGTAACCATTTTGTTTTGCAAAAAGAATTGTATCGGAAATATATTCTCTAACTTTTGGAAATCTCGTATTGTATCTTGTAATAACTTCCTTCGCTTCCGAATTTGTAATTTCCAAACGATTCGCAAGACCGAACTCTCTAATTCCATACATGATTCCAAAATTTACTTCTTTAGCTTTACGTCTCATATCCTTTGTAACTTCTTCAATTTTAACACTGAAAATTTTTGCAGCAGTAGTTGTATGAATATCTTCTTTCGCACGAAACGCTTCGAGCATAGCTTCGTCTCCGGAGATGTGAGCCATAATTCTTAATTCAATTTGGGAATAATCGGCAGAAAGAATTTTCATATTATTATTTTCTGGAATAAATGCTTTTCTAATTTCTCTTCCAATTTCTGTGCGGATTGGAATGTTTTGGAAATTTGGTCTACTCGAAGATAATCTTCCCGTTGATGCAACTGTTTGATTAAATGATGTGTGAACTCTTCCTGTTCGTGAATCAACAAGTTCTGGAATGGCATCTATATAAGTTGATTTTAGTTTAGTAAACTGTCTGTAATCTAACAATTTTACAATAATTGGGTGAGCATTTCGAAGTTGTTCTAATACTCCAGCATCAGTCGAGAATCCACTTTTAGTTTTTTTGACAGGTGGAAGCTTTAATACATCAAAAAGTATTGTCGCTAATTGTTGAGTTGAATTAATATTAAATTCTTCTCCGGCAATTTTAAAAATATCGGCTTTGATGATCACTAATTCTTTTTCTAGTTTAGTGGATAATATTTTAAGGAATTTAAAATCAATTGCAATTCCTTTATTTTCCATTGAAGCCAATACTTTTATTAGTGGGAATTCAATTTTATGTGAAAGATCCAACATATTTTGTGCAGAAATTTTATTTCGTAATACTTCAGAAAGTTGAAAAGTTACATCAGCATCTTCTGCAGAATAGTTTCCCAATTTATTAATTGATAAAGTTCTGATATCAAAATCCTTCTTTCCTTCGATTAAATCATCAAAAGAAATAGTTTGATAACCTAAATACTCTTTTGCAAGAGCATCCATATTATGTTCTCCATCAGATCTTGCAATATAACCAGCAACCATTGTGTCAAAGTCAATTCCATTTACTTCAATTCCGTAATTCGAAAGAACTAAAATATCGTATTTAATATTTTGTCCAATTTTTAAAATTGTAGAATCTTCAAAAATTGGTTTGAATAAGTTTATAATTTCATCAACCGGAAAAGATATTTTAATATTTTCTTGAACGAAATTATCAAATGCGAGATCCAAAGGAACTTCAATTTTTGTATCACGAACAGGAATGTAGTATGCAGTTCCCGATGAAAATGAAAATGACAAGCCAACTAATTGTGCATTTCTTGGATCTACTGAAGTTGTTTCTGTATCGAAAACAAATTTACTTGATTTCTTTAATTGTTTTAGTAAGTCGGTAATTTCTTCTTTTTTTGATAAGATAAAATATTCGTGTTTTTTGGAATTAATATTGGAAAGTGTAGATTCAATTTTAATTTCTACAGGAATTTCTTGGACTTCAACTTTTGTTGGTTTGGTTTTATCAAGAACACGATTGATAAGTGTTTTAAATTCTAATTCTTGAAAAAGGGAAGTAAGTTTCTCTTTGTTAACTTCTTTTCGTTTTAAGTCAGAAAGAATTATTCCAAGCGGAACATTGTAATGTGCAGTAACTAATTCCTTTGAAAGAAAAGCAATTTTTTGATTGGACTTTAATTTTTCTTGTAAACTTTTCTTTTCAATTTTATCGATGTTATTGTAAATATTTTCAACCGTACCAAATTGTAAAATTAATGGTAACGCGGTTTTTGGTCCAACTCCTGCAACTCCCGGAATATTATCAGATGCATCTCCAACAAGTGCCAAGTAATCTATTATGTGGTGAGGAGGAACTCCAAATTTTGCTTCAACTCCTTTTTCGTCAATAATTTCATCATCTTCATTAAACTTTCCCGGTTTAAAAATTTTAATTGAAGGTGTTACTAATTGCATTAAATCTTTATCACTTGTAACAATGTAAGTTAATAGATTTGGTTGATTAAAATCCCGACTAATTGTTGCAATAATATCATCAGCTTCAAATCCACCTTTTGCTAAAATTGGTATATTGAATGCCGAAATAACTTCATTTAATTTTGGTAAACTCACAGATAAATCTTCCGGCATATTTTCGCGTTGTGCTTTATATTCTGGAAATGAAATATGTCGGAAAGTTGGTTCTGCGGTATCAAGTGCAATCGCAATGTAATCTGGATTATGATCTTTTAGAATTTTTAATAGAAAATTAACAAATCCGTAGATTGCGCTAGTATTTTGTCCCTTTGAGTTAATTAATGGATTGGTTATAAAAGCAAAGTAAGCACGATAAACCAAGCCCATTCCATCAAGTAAAAAAAGTTTTTCCAATTAAGATATTTTCAATTTATTAGTGAACTAAAAAAGTTCTTTACATATTTCAAATACAATAATCCAAGTTAAAAAACTTTTAGTGATTCCCATAAATAATTTAGAAATAATGATTTACAATAAATAATGGTTTGATAGAAAACACTTTTTCTTTATTTTTATCACGGAGAGCTGGCAGAACGGCTAATGCACCAGTCTTGAAAACTGGCGTCCTAACGGGCTTGGGGGTTCGAATCCCCCGCTCTCCGCAGAAAAAATTATGAAAATAAACTTAATTACTTTTTTATTGGTGTGTATCTCACTTTTTAGCAACAATTTATTTGCTTTATCAGACACTTTAAGAGTAAAGCAAGATACATTATTCATTCAAAGATCAACTCAAAATTCAATTTCCGAAGATGAAGTTGCGGTAGATTCACTTTTAGAATTGGCTCGAGAATATTATAATGATGCAGTTGATTCTGAAAATGAGAACGATTTAAATCGAAGTCAAAAATTATTTGAGTCGGCAATTAATATTTTGAATGACATTAATAATATTAATGACCAATCGCAAAACAAAGAATATCTTGATCTTGTAAATACAGTTATTGAAGCTTACAACCGTGATATTTCTCTTATCGATAAACTTCCAGTTGATGCACCAGCATATGTCTTAAGAGTAAAATTGAGTGAAGAAATTGAGCGGATGACGAATCCAACTGTACCAAATATTACTAATGAATTTTCTACAAGTTCTGTTCCTTTAGAAGTTAATGAATATGTCAATAGAAGTATTTCATATTTCATGACAAGAGGGAGAGAAGTTTTTGAAAAATGGATTTTCCGTTCTGGAAAATATTATCCAATGATGGAAAAAATATTTGAAGAGGAAGGAACGCCGAGAGAGATAATATACCTTTCGATGGTTGAAAGCGGATTAAATCCAAACGCAAGATCATGGGCTAGTGCAGTTGGAATGTGGCAATTTATTAAAGGAACTGGTTCACTTTACGGTTTAAGGTCAAATTATTGGTACGATGAAAGAAGAGATATTGAAAAAGCAACACGTGCTGCAGCTCGACATCTTAATGATTTATACGCTGAATATTCCGATTGGTATCTTGCACTCGGTGCTTATAATGCCGGCGGTGGAAGAATTAACAGAGGCATCCGAAGAAGTGGTTCTACAAATTATTGGGAAATGAGAAAATTTTTACCGCAAGAAACTAGAAATTATGTTCCGCAATATATTGCAGTTACAATGATGGCGATGAAGCCAGAAATGTTTGGATTTCGAAATGTTGAAAAAGATTTACCGTTACAGTATGAAATTGTTACAATTGAAGATTGCGTTGATTTAAGTATTATTGCAGCTTGCGTAGGTTCAACTCTTGAGGAAATTAAAAATTTAAATCCGGAATTGTTAAGATGGTGCACGCCTCCAAATTTTCCGAACTATCAACTTAAAATTCCAATTGGTACAAAAGAAAAATTTTTAGCCGAATACCAATTAATTCCCGATGATAAAAAATTAAATTATGTTGTTCACAAAGTTAAAAGGGGAGAAACAGTTTCGAATATCGCAAGAAAATATGGACTTGTATCTTCTGTTATAATTGATGCGAATGGAATTTCAAAAAAAACGCGACTTTCAGTTGGTCGTGAACTTGCGATACCAATTCCAAAAAATGGATCAATTGTTCATAATGTAGTTGAAACAGAAATCGACAAACCTTCGATAGCTAAAACTATAAAACCAAAAAAGAAAACTACATTAAAGGATCGTGAAAAAGTTTTTGCAGCCGATGATAAAGTAAAAGTTCGATATAAAATTAAAAAGGGAGATTCTTTAGGAGAGATTGCAGAATTGTTTGATGTTAGAATGAGTGATTTAAGAAATTGGAACGATTTATCATACAGAAATAAAATTTTTGTAGGAACTTCTTTGGAAATTTGGGTACCGCAAAGTCAGAATAAATATTATAAAGATTTAGCATCAAAAGGAATTGAAAAAGAAATTAGTTCTATAAAAAATTCTTCATCAACAAATAATAAAACTCACAGAGTTAAACGTGGTGAAAATTTAGAATTAATTGCTGATAAATACGACTTGACAGTTGATGAATTGAAAGAACTCAATAATTTGCAATCGGACAAAATAATGTCCGGAACAAATCTTAAAATTAAACATGTTGTTGTAGAAAAGAATAATTCAAAACAAACTCAACCGAAACAAATTGAAAAAATAATTACAGTGAAAAAGAACCAAGTTCAAATTAACCACATTGTAAAACTAGGTGAGACGCTTGAATTAATTGCAGGAAGATACAATGTTGAAGTTGGTGAAATTCAAAAATGGAATGATATTACTTCTCAAAAAATTTTATTAGCAGAAAGATTAAAAATTATTTTACCAAAATCCAAAGTAAAAACTCACACAGTTAAAAAAGGAGAATCACTTTGGTCAATTGCGAAAAAATTTAATGTTCCATTTAATGATTTGCAACAATGGAATAATTCGAAGAAAAACACGAACGTCGGAGATTTGATAATTATAATTCTTTAAAAGTATTTCCTGTGAATTCAAAAAATAATTTATCAAAAATATTTATATTCACAGTATTAATTCCATTTACATTATTATCTCAACAATATAACGAGAAAGACCAACGAGCAACTTCAATTGGGAGAATTGGACTTTCAGTTTCCTCGAATGGAGTTTTGGGAAATTCATTCAGAGGACCGTTTGTAACAAAAAGTGAACCATCTTGCGAATACCCAATTGGTTCTGGAGTTGAGCATTTATTTGACGGTGGATTTTGGATTGGAGCAAATGTTCGTGGACAAAAATTAGTTTCTACTTCTGCAGCCGGTGATGATGCAAACGGATATGATCCTGGAAATGCTGGCTATGAATTCACTTCAAATAAATTATTAATCGAACGATCTTCAATTGAAAATTCTACTTTCTATTCACCACTTGCAATTAGCCATCAAGATTTTATTGCCGAATACACAGACAGTTTAACTCGAATTCCAAATGGTGGTCCTGTAATTGATCAACACACGCAACCAATAAATCTTCATATAAAACAAGAATCGTATGCGTGGAATTTTCCTTTCACAGATTATTTTGTTTTATTGAATTACACAATTACAAATAAAAGTGCCGACACATTGAAAGACGTTTTTCTTGGAATGTGGGGAGATTATATTGTACGAAATATTAAAGTAACTGCACCGCGCGGAACAGAATTTTTTAGCCACTCTTCTTTTGGTTATGAAAAATCCTCAAATTATTTTTACGCATACGATTACGATGGTGATCCCGGATTTACAGATAGTTATATCGCAGTAAAAATAATTGGTGGCGATTGGCGAGGAGCATTAATTCAGCCACAGATTTTTAATTCATGGCCTGAACAATTAAAAAAATTATATGTTGGAAAAGATGCGCCATTCGATTCGTTGCAATCGAATGTTCAATTTTGGGGATATCGAAGTACTGATTTGAATTTGGGCTCTCCTAAAAATGATGGAGAAAGATATTTAAAAATGAGTTCTTCAATTAGTAATACTATCTACCAACAAGAAATTCAAAATAAACCTTCGAACTTACTTTCTTTTATTTCAATTGGTTCTATTCCTGTTTTAAATCCAAAAGAAAGTATGACAATTGTATTTGGAATTGTTGCCGCAAAAAAATATGGAAATCGTTCAAGTACAATTAATGATTCACTTTCCAGAATTACATTAACTGATAATCTTCAATGGGCGCAAAGAGCTTACAATGGAGAAGATACAAATGGAAATGGTAAACTTGATCCTGGAGAAGATTATAATAACAATAATAAATTAGATCGATATCGCTTGCCGGAACCGCCGGTTCCACCGAAAATAAAAATTATTCCTGCAGATAAAAAAGTTACAATTTATTGGGATAAAAAATCGGAATCGAGTATCGATCCTATTTCAAGATTAAAAGATTTTGAAGGTTATCGGTTGTACCGAACGACATTAAATAATTCAACTTCTCAGTCATCTTACGATAATTTAGTTTTATTTGCAGAAATTGATTCAATTGGAAATTCGATTGGAGTAAACAGCGGATTCCAAACTAAAGGTGCATTCACATTTTATTCGCAACCAATAAAATTTGAAAATGATACTACAAAATATTTTTATAGTTATGAAGTAGAAAATATGTTGAATGGTTGGCAATATAGTTTCAGTATAACAGCTTTCGATGAAGGAGATGAAGTGCGTGGAATTCCATCTTTGGAATCGAGCAGAGAGACAAATTTAATTCGCGTATTTCCCGGAACGTCAGCAAATAAAAATTTTTCGCAAGGTGAAACTTATGTTTATCCAAATCCATATTATGGAAATGCAAAATGGGATGGATTAAATGAACGTGAAAAAAAAATATATTTTGCAAATCTTCCACTTTTAGCAGAAATCAAAATTTATACTTCTGCTGGAAGAATTGTTGATTCATTTAAACATGATGGATTATTATATCGTGGCGAGGATGTTCGATGGTTTGCTCAAACTGGCAGGGAAAATGTTCAACTTTCTGGTGGCGAACATGCATGGGATTTAATCTCAAGCTATGATCAAACTTTAGCAACTGGTTTGTATATTTATACTGTTAAAGATCTTGAAACCGGAAAAATTCAATCTGGCAAATTCGTAATTATTAAATAATTAAAAAGGAAAAGCAATGAGAACTAAAATTACAATTTTTATTTTAACAATAATTTCTTTCGTAAATATTGAAGCACAATATTCAAAACGGAGTATAAAACAAATCCAATTTGTTTCTGATAGCTTGCTAAACTTAACTCCTTCCCAAGATGCGAGTCCATATAAAGATAGTATACTTTGGGTTAAAGGAGTTGTAACAACTCCAGTTAGAGTTGAGGGAGGAAGGCATCAATTTTTTACCGGCGATCGTTTTAGATTTGTAATTAAAGATCCATCTGATTCTGTTTATAATTATATAACTGTAGTTGCTGCTGATACAGCTTGGTTCCGTGATAATATTGGAATTGATCTGCTTGTTCCTGGCGATTCAATTGAAGTTCTTGGTAAAATAAGTGAATACAGATCTTTAACCCAATTTGAAATTTTAAAACAAAGTGGATGTTTAAATTTGCTCGGAACATCGAAAGCAAATTTAGGTCCGAAGACAGTTGGATTAGATAAATTTTTCAACCAATCTACCGTTGTTAGATTAAATTCTGAAAAATACGAAAGTGCCTTCATTAAATTTTTAGATGTAACTGTTTTAAGTATTAATATTTCAGAATTTACTGTAGCAGATGATGCAGGTAATAGAATTACAGTTGACGACCAATCAAATTTAATTTACGGAAATATACCGCCGGCTCCAGGAACAAAACTTTCTTCTGTGCAAGGTTATATGTTTACAAATGCAGCAAGTGGCTGGACTGTAAATCCACTTCGACCTACAGATTATGTTATTTCAGGAGCGGCACCAACAATTTTAAATATTGCTCGAGTTGATTCTTTTCCCAAACCAAATAGTGCAGTTTCAATTAAATCAAAAATTTATGTAACAGGTTTTACAATTGCATCTTCAGAATTGCATTATAAAATAAATAATGGACCATCGAACAAAATAAATTTAACAACAACAGGTGATTCAATTTATACTGGACAGATTCCAGCTTCAAATGTAGATAGTGCAATTGTTACATTTTATATTTTAGCGAAAGGATCAAATAATAATATTTCTACTTTTCCACCTGACACACTTCGCGAAAAATTATTTTATTTAACATTAAACAGAAATTTAACAATTCAAGATGTGCAGTTTAATCCATATGGTGGAGGCTCGAGTTATTCAAATATGAAAGCTACATTAAGAGGAATTGCCACAACTGACAGAAGAATTTACGGTGCAATAAATATTCAAAACGGAACTGGAAAATGGAGTGGAATTAGAATTCGTGCAACTAACGACACATTAATTCGAAGAGGAGATGATGTCTCGGTAACAGGAATTATTAAAGAAGTCAGCGGACTTACACTTCTCGATTCATCTGTAATTTCAATTCTTTCATCGAATAATTCTTCGCCAATCCCAACAAAAATTAAAACTGCAATGGTAACTACTGGCGCGATTGATGCTGAACAATACGAATCTGTTTTGTTAAAGTTGGATAGTGTTTATGTTGTAAACTTAAATGAAGATTCGCCGAGCAATCAAAATTTTGGTGAGTTTGGAATTAGTGAAAATAAAAATAATAGTGTTGGACTTCGTATTGATGATTATAGTACAAAAATTCCATTTTCAAATGATACAGCTCGCGCTGCAGGAAAAGGAAAAATTCAACTTAAAAAGGGTGATTATTTTGCTTCAATAATTGCACCGCTTGATTATTCCTTCAGTAATTTTAAACTTCTTCCGAGAGATTCTGCTGATTTTATTGGATTCAAATCTTTGGTATCTGTAAAATTAGAAAATGATTTAATTCCTAAATATTTAAAATTAGATCAAAATTATCCGAACCCATTTAATCCTTCAACTACAATCCGTTATCATCTTCCAACAAATGGAGAAGTAAATATTACTGTTCATAATTTAGTTGGACAGCAAGTTGATGAACTATTTAATGGAAAGCAGAATGCCGGAAGTTTTGAAGTAAAATTCAGAGCAAATAATTTACCAAGTGGAATTTATTTTGTAAAACTTCAGCACGAAAGAAGTTCGATTACAAAGAAAATTGTATTCTTAAAATAAATTATAGTTGAAATTTGTATTGACTTCAAAATTTATGAGTGGAAAAGAAATTTGGAAGTTTATTCCACTCATAATTATTTTTAGTTGTCAGCAACCAAACGAACCTTTTGAGAGAGAAAATAAACCACCTCAAACTTCACTTTGGGCAGATTCGATTGCACAAGTTGTAACGAGCACAATTAAACTTCATTGGTGGGGAGATGATCCTGATGGATTTGTTAAAGGATATTTTCTTACAACTGATAATTTAAACTGGGTTTGGACAACTTCGAATGAATCGACTTTAACTTTAAAACTTGGAAATAAATCAATTGATACATCAAATATAAAAGTTACAGCAGTTGATGATGAAGGAAATGGAATTTGGGATCAAAAAGTTCAGTTTGGAAATTATTCTTACGGGTGTGAACCATTCGACGATTTAAATAAAGATGGAAAATATTCAACAGGAGAACCATTTACAGATTTAGGATTGGGTGATCAAACTCCGGCAAATATAAAATTAGTTGTAAAAAATTCACCTCCTTCAGTTGCATTTAATGTTTCATCAACTATTCCATCAATCACGCTTCCGGTTGCAACTTTTACTTTTACCGGAATTGATCCCGATGGTTCTTCAACAATTCAAAATTATTTTATTTCCTTGAATGACACTGCAAGTAGTTCTTGGAGACCAATTCCATCAAATACAAATATTATTACTATGGTTGCAGATCTTTCCGATACTAGTAAAAATATTGTAATTGCAAAAATATTAATTGGTTCAACTTTGCAGGATATTGGAATTACAATTCCGAATTTCAAATTAAATAATTTTAATAGATTGTATTTGTATTGTCAGGATGGAACTGGAGCAAAAAGTAAAATTACTACAATGCCGGATAGTTCCAAAACCTGGTTTGTAAAAAAACCAGTTGGTAGAAAAAAATTATTATTAGTTGATGAATTTGGAATTTCATCTCCAGATCCCGATTTAGTTTATAAAGAAATACTTTCTTCAACAGTTGATAAAACTGGAAAATCTTTTGGTGATTATGATGCAATTGATTTATCAACAAATCAAATTCCAAAATCAATTGCTCGATATATGTTACTTGAAACTTTAAAATTATATAAAATAATTTTCTGGTATGGAAAAGTTATAAATTATGATTTAGCTCAACAAGTTATTCCGCAATTTATTGATAAAGGTGGGAGTGCAATTCTCTCAACCGGATTCCAAAATTTAAGTTTATCAGGAACTGATCCATCACTACTCGCACTTGATTTTGCGCCATTTGATAGTTTGATAACTTCGTATAATAAAGATTCGATTTCGGTTAGTGGATTTATTCCAAGAGTTTATTCTCAATCACGAATTTTAGCAAATGATTCTGTTTCGCAAAATAAATTTCCACAATTAATTTATGATAGAACTGCACTCTTTGGAACTTATGCAATTCAACAGGGATTATCAGATAAAGTTTTATATCGTTTGGATTCTGCAAAGGCAACAAATCCAAGTAATACGGAAGAAAAATGGATTGGCAGACCGGCTGTGATTGTTCAATCGCAAAATAAAAAAATTGTTTTCGCAACAATTCCACTTCATCTATGTAATTCAAATGAAGTCGGAACAAATATTCCACAATTAAAATTATTTTTTGAAAAAATATTTTCAGGTGAATTTGGTGAATAATAGAATTAAAATAATTTTACTTTTAATTGCTTTATTAATTGTGAATTTATCTTCACAAGAGAAAGGAAAATTAGAGGGAACTGTTATTGATTCACAAACAAAAGAATCATTAATCGGTGCGACAATTAAGATTAAAGGAACTTATTATGGAGCAGCGAGTGATATTGATGGAAAAATTCAAATTCTAAATATTAATCCGGGTGAATATGTTGTGGAAATTTCTATTATTGGATATAAAACTGCACAGTACACTGGAATAAAAATATTTCCAAATCAAACTTCAACAATAAATGTTTTACTTTCGGAAACAATTTTATCGCTCGACAAAGAAATAGTAATTGTTGGTGAAAAACCATTATTCGATATTGAAGAAGCTTCAAGTGTTCGAACAATTACTTTGGACGAAATTCGAGCAGCGCCGGTTTTAAGTGTTCAAGATATTGTTTCGAAACAAGTTGGAGTAACAAAAACTGCAGAGGGAATTTATATTCGCGGAGCACGGGCTTATGAAACAAGCTATCTTGTTGATGGAGTCTCTGCAAAAGATCCGTTAGCTGGAACTGGTTTTGGTGTAGAAATTAATCCACTTGCGATGAAGGAAGTTGAAATTATTACTGGAGGATTGAGCGCTGAGCATAGTTCCACCGCCGGAGTTATTTCTGTTACAACTTTAAGTGGTACAGATAAATTTCAATTTGCAACTTCTGTAAAAAGAGATAATATAAATTCGCGTTCAACAAATAATTCTAATTTTAATCAAGATCAAATTGATTTTACTTTTAGTGGTCCAATTATTTCTGATAAATTTACCTTTTATTCTTCCTTTTCAGGATTTGCTTCTGATGAATTTACAAGATCCCCTGCATCTCAACTAAATTCATCAATTGCAGGAGGAACTCGTTTTGCGCCGAGACAGGATAACAGAATGAATGGATTATTTAAATTTACTTTTCAGGAATCGGGAGCGAAATATGAAACTTCATATCGTCGCTCGTTAAAAATAAATCAAAATACAAGAATGCTACAAATTGGAGGCAATGATGTTGTGCTCGGTCCCGGTTTTCAATATGCATTTTCTTTACAACCTGATAATGCCAACACTTACACTCACGATGCAAATTTGCTGAACTTTAAATATTCAGTTGCGATCGATTCAAAATCTTTTTTTGAAGGACAAATTAGTCGACTCTTCACGCGACTTAGAACTGATGCAAATGGAAGAGAATTTCGAACTGATTCAATAACTTCAGTTTTAGATCCGCGAAGTATAATTACAAGTCCAATTAGTTACTGGGAATATTCTTTAAAAGATAGCGTGATGTATGTAATTTTAAGTGATCCAACTATTGCTGGCTTGTATAATAATGGTGGAATTGCAACTTTATGGCACGATCATTTTGCTGAAGAAATTACAATTAAAGGAGATTATTCATTTCAATTAAATTCTGAAAATAAATTTAAAACAGGAATTGAATTAAAATTTCAGGAGTATCAATGGATTGATATTAATCGGCCTTGGATCGGTGCACCAATTAAAGTTGGAGATCTTTCACGTTCTTTGGGAGAATCTTTTGATATTTGGCACGTTTGGCCGGCGCAAGGTGGCGCATATTTTCAAGATCAAATTAATTATAATGGTTTAATTGCATTTTTAGGATTAAGATTTCAATACTGGGCGCCAGGGAAATTTGTAGATGATGTAATTAATAATCCTGAAAGTATTTCCAAAAAAATATTAACGCAAAAAAATGTTGACGAATATAATTCGAATACTTTTACTTTATTTGAAAGAAAATTAAAAGGAAGATTACTTCCAAGGTTAAAAGTTTCTTTTCCTATAACTGATAATCAAGTTTTATTTTTTAATTACGGACATTCAGTTGATTGGCCAAATGCATATCAAGTTTATTCCGGGTTAGATATTAGCAGACAAGATCGATCTCCACTTTCCAGAATTGGAAATCCTGCGCTTGAACCAGAAACAACTGTTGAATATGAAATCGGTTTACGAAATCAATTTACAATTAACGACGTTTTAACACTTACTGCGTACAGTAAAGATAAATTCGATTATGTCGTTCGCCGATATCTTGCAGAACTTGATAAAACAACTTATGTGAATGAAGATTACGCGCGGATAAATGGAATTGAGTTTACTTATTTAAAAAGATTTACTCGCACTTTTAATATTTCATTTATGTCATCTTATCAAATTGCGAAAGGTAAAAGTAATTCTGCAGAAGCTTCTTTTTTTAGATTTACTAATGAGCAAACTACAAAAGAAAAATATCTTGCTTGGGATCGACCTTGGCAAATTCGACTTACTTCAAATTATAAAATTGATGAAGAACTTGAATTAAACGAATTATTATCATTCTTGTATGAGACAAAGTTATTCACTCAAATTAATTATCAATCCGGAAAAAGATACACTCCATTTATTAAATCTGGTTATGATTATAATTTAAAGCGAGATATTTACAAAGAGGATATTAGCAGAGAATATCAATCGATTGGTGAAAGTTGGTTTTGGGTTGACTGTAGTTTTCAGAAATCATTCAAAGTAAATTCTACTGAATTTGTAATGAGTTTAGAAATTACAAATCTTCTTAACAGTAAAAATTCGACAATAATAAATCCATTAACTGGCAAAGCATATGAACTTGGTGATGTAACTCCATACAGAGATCCAACAAAACCACATCCCGAAGATTCCGGATTGCCACCATTTGATCCTGCTAGATATCTTGAACAAAGACACCTTGTAATCGGTTTAATATTTAATTTATAAATGAAAAATATTTTTATTTTTTTGTTGATAGTCGCATTTTTTGGAAAAACAAATTCTCAAAATTTCTTTCCAAGTTTTGGAAAACAACGAACGGGAACTTCAGCATTTACATTTTTACAAATTGGAGTTTCACCTCGCGGAATTGCAATGAGTGATGCGTTTTCTTCAATAAGCGATGATGCTTCAACTTTGTTTTATAATCCCGCACGTGCAGTTCTTCATCACAGAAATCAAACTATGGTTTCGCATGGATTATGGTTCGCAGGATTGCAACACCACTATAGTGCATTTATTTACAAATTGTCTGAAAATAATGCAGTCGGAGTTTCAATTAATTCTCTTTATTCAGACAAAATGGTAAAGAGAACTGAATTTTTACCGGAAGGAACTGGAGAATCGTTTTCATTTAACGATTTTGCATTTGGACTTACATATTCCAAAAAATTTTCTCAGCAATTTAGTTTTGGAATTACAACAAGATACGTTTCAGAAAATTTGGCTGAATATAAAATGAGTAATATTCTCTTTGATGTTGGAATTTCGTATGATTTAGGAAATGAGAAATCGCAATTCGCAATTACTTATACAAATATTGGAAGTTCATCAAAGCCAAAAGGAACAAGTAATAGTTCGACACAAAATTTTGAAGAATTTTTACCTCCATCGCTTTTTGCAATTTCAATTGCTTCAGAAATATTAAGCGAAGAAGATTATAATGTAAAAAGTGTAATTCAATTAAATCATCCGAATGATAATTCAGAACATTTTGCAATTGGAACTGAATTTGAGTGGCAAAAAATATTTTATTTGCGAACAGGATTTCGAATAAATTATGAGGAACAGGATTTACCATCTTTTGGTGTTGGGTTATTAATTCTATATGATGACTTTCTTGGAAAGTTAGATTATGGAGTTGCATCGTACAATGAACTTGGTTTAACTCACAGAATTTCTTTGAATGTGATTTTATGAAAAATAATATTTATAAATATTTACTCGTTTTAGTTTTATTAATAAATGGATGCGATGGATTACTTGGAGTTAAAGATCCAAATATTGCCATCGATTTTCCACCACTTCCACAAACAGATGTAAAGTCGATAGAATTTATACAGTTACTTCCAGTTTGGAATGGATTTAATCAACCGGAAGATGTGATAGTTGGATTTGATGATTTAGTTTATATCGCTGATACAAAAAATAATAAAGTTATTCAGCTTGATGTAAATGGAAAAATATTAGGTTCAATAAATATTCCGGAACCAACAGCAATTACACAAGACAGAAGATTAGACCTTTTAGTAATTGGAAAATACGATTCAACTTTTGGAAATATTAAAATAAAATTATCGTGTCTTTATAGAATTAAACTTGTAAAGTATAATCATCAGATTTCAAATTCTGTTGCAACGCCTGTAATAATTCATCCGGGATATATTTTGGGAAGAAATTTAAAAGTTAGTGATTCATCAGTAACATTTACAGGAGTTGCTGTAATGTCTGATAATCAATATTATATTTCGAGAAGAGGAAAAGATAATTTATCACTAATTCAATCTGGCGGACCGGATAATAATATTCTTTGGTTTGATAAAAATGATAAATTAATTACTCCGCTTACTGGATATTTAAATCCAATTGGAAGTGGAAAAGCATCGAGCAATGGAATTACAAATATTGCAACTTATGCTGTTCCGCCACAAAGATCGAACGTTGATACAAAAAAACATTTTCTTTTAACTTTAGATGGCGAAACAAGTTTCAGAGTTCAGGGAATGAGATATTCATCTGGAAGAGAAGATGTTGCGTTTTTGCCAGATCCTCAACTTGAAAATATTGACACGACTATTGGTCGAAGATTTTTATATGACAGCGATCCGACTGATGATTTGCTCCAATCCGGATTTAAATCACCTGAGAAAATTTTGTACACTGCAGATAGAGGTTATATAGTTGTAGTCGATAGTGGAACCGACAGTCTTTATCTTTTTACTTCAAGTGGAATTGAAGGAATTCTTCCGCCAACTTATTCCGGTGAAAGGAAAAATATTATTGTTTCTTTTGGTGGTACCGGAAGTGGAAATAAACAATTTAACAAACCAATGGGAGTTGCTTATTTTCAATCGGATCGTATTTTTTATGTTGCAGATAAAGGAAATAATCGAATTACACGTTTTAAATTATCAACGGATTTTAAGTAAAAAGCTTTTACTTTCTTTAGTAAACAAAAAAAACTATTTTGTGGTATAATTTTAAATTTAATAAAAATGAAAAAAACATTAAAAAAAATTTTAGTAGCATTTGTAATTTTAATTGCCTTTGGACTTGGAACACAATATAATATTCTAATTTCAAGTAATAATATATATGAAGCATTTGGAAAATTCAGAGATGTCTTAATCCAAGCGGATAAATATTATGTTGATGATGTTGATTCAAAAAAATTAACTGATTCAGCAATTGAGGGAATGTTGAATTCGCTCGATCCTCATTCAATCTATATTAAAGCAGATCAATTAAAAAAAGTAAACGAAGATTTCAAAGGAAAGTTTGAAGGAATTGGTGTTGAGTTTGCAATTATGAACGATACAATTACTGTTGTTCAACCAGTTGGTGGTGGACCTTCTGCGTTAGTTGGAATTCTTTCAAATGATAAAATTGTAAAGATCGATGGAAAGACTTCAGTTGGTTTTGTAAATGATCAGGTTATGAAATCCTTAAAAGGATCGAAGGGAACAAAAGTTGCTGTTTCAATTTTTAGAGCTGGAGTAAAAGAATTAATTGAATTCGAAATTATTCGTGACGTAATTCCATTGTACAGTGTTGATGTACATTTAATGTTAAATAATGAAGTTGGATATATTAGTGTATCCCGTTTTTCGGAAACAACTACAGAAGAAATGATTTCAGCTCTTAATGATTTGAAATCAAAAGGATTAAAACAATTAATTCTCGATTTGAGGTTTAATCCTGGTGGATTTCTTGATCAAGCAGTTAAGATGAGCGATCTATTTCTTGATGGTGGAAAAGATTTCAAAAGAAAAATAGTTTACACTAAAAGTAGAAAGACCGATTTCGATGAAGAGTATTTTGCAGAAACGAATAGTGATTTTGAAAAAACACCAATTGTAATTCTTATTTCTAATAATTCTGCCTCAGCAAGTGAAATTGTTTCTGGCGCAATTCAAGATTGGGATCGTGGTTTAATAGTTGGCGAAACAAGTTTTGGGAAAGGATTAGTGCAAAGACAATTTCCTCTTTCAGATGGTTCTGCATTCAGATTAACAATTGCGAGATATTACACTCCAACTGGAAGATTAATTCAACGTCCATACGATTCCGGAAAAGAAAAATATCAGAAAGAAGCTTTCGAGCGACAAGAAGTTGAAGGCGAAAATATTGAACATAAAAATGATAAAGCTGATTCGACCAAATCTGTTTATTATACTTTGCGTGAAAAAAGAAAAATTTATGGAGGTGGTGGAATAACACCAGATTTCGTAGTTAAATCTTCGAGCAGTACAGAATACACAGTTTCGCTTTTACGGAAAAATATATTTTATGAATTCGTTGCAAACTATCTTACAGAGAAACCATTATCTGACAATTTAAAATCGACATTAGAAAATTTCAATAAGAGATTTAATTTTTCTGATGAAGAAATGAATGAGTTCACAAAATATGCAAATGATAAAGGTGTTAAGACAAATTCTGAGCAATACGAAAAAGATAAAAATTATATTAAAGGTAGATTGAAAGCACATATAGCACGAAAATATTTTGGAAATGTTGGTTGGTATAAAGTGATTCTCGAATATGATAATCAACTTCAAAAAGCATTAAACCTATTGCCAGAAGCTTCAAAAATTGCCAAACTCAATTAAGTTATTTTTTTATTTAGCAATTGGCTTTATAATATTTTCCGGGATTTTTGTTTTTGTTGCTGAAGGGGAAAATTCTGCAGATAATTTATCAGAAAATAAAACCGAAATACTTCCACCGCAAGTTGGAGAAGAGTTGGTTTATGAAGTCAGTTACGGATTCATTTCAATTGGCACAATTCGGTTGCAAGTAATAGAGCCAATAGAAAAAAATAAAATTAAATTACACAGAGTAAAATGTTTTATTGACTCTTATAATCTTCCTTTTGTAAATGTTCATTTTGTAATGTATAGTGAACTTGATGATGAACTATGGAGTAACTTTTTTTCTTTTTCAAATACAGGTGATAAAAATAATAGATGGTATGTTGAATATGATTTTCAATACAAAAAAAATAATATTGAAGTTGAACATGGAAATCTTGATACAAAAAGAATTCATTTAAAATTAACAGATACAATTTCTATAAAATATCAAGATGGATTGTCTTTATTTTATTATGCTCGAATGAATTTGAATTCATTACAAAATCAAAGTTTAGCAACGTACATGAATGAGAAAAAATTAAATACCTCTATAAATTTCACCGATCAAAATACCCAAACTGAAATAGACGCAGTTAAATATCCGATAGCTACAAAATATTTTAACGGAAATATTGAGTACAAAGGAGTTTATGGTTTAACAGGAAAATATGAAGGTTGGTTTTCAAGAGATAATGCTGCAGTTCCAATTCGCGCGAAGATGAAAGTTATTCTCGGATCTGTAAATATTGAGTTAATAAGTTGGAAACGAAAAAATTGGACTCCTCCAAAAATTTAATATGACAATTCTTCCATTCGAAAAAAGTTTTCCAAAAATTCATCCTTCGGTTTTAATTGCCGAAGGTTCACATATAATCGGTGATGTAGAAATTAAAGAAGATTCAAGTATTTGGTTTAATACAGTTGTTCGTGGAGATGTAAATTATATTCGAATTGGAAAACGAACGAACATCCAAGATAATTCTGTTGTGCATGTTACACATGATATTTATCCTTGCATTATAAAATCGAATGTAACGATTGGACACAGCGCAGTAATTCACGCATGTACAATTCTTGATTATACTTTAATTGGAATGAATGCAACGATTCTTGATAATTCAACAATTGGTCCTTTTGTTTTAATTGCAGCCGGAAGTCTAATTTTACAACATGCAAAAATTCCGGAAGGTGTACTTGTTGCAGGAGTTCCCGGAAAAATAATTCGGAATTTAACTCAAGGTGAATTAGATGGATTAAAGGAGTCGGCAGATAATTACGTTAATTATGTGAAAAGGTACCGACAGACACCACCTAAAATATGAACAGTTACAATATTAATTCAGCAACTGAAGGACTTTTACAACTATACAAAATTAATAACCCAGCAGTTTTAAATTTATTAAAAAAGTTTTTTAAATATTATAAATTAGACAAATCAATAATCAGCATCAATTTTACAACTGATAAAGAAATAAAATTCCTTCATAAAAAATATTTTTCTAAAAATAAAACTACAGATGTAATTACTCTCGATTGGAGTGAAGGGAAAAATATTGAAGGGGATATATTTATTAATTTAGTACAAGCAAAAAGACAAGCAATAATTTATAAGCAAACTATTCAAAAAGAAATTGCAAGATTAGTTATTCATGGGTTGTTACATCTTTTGGGTTACGATGATGTAACAATTAAAAAATATAAAACAATGATTATTAAGCAAGAATTTTTAATTTCTAAATTTTTAAAATAATCTTTTACTTGACATTGTAACTATTTATTGCAGATGTTTGCAAAGCAAATAAATATAAAAAAATGAAGAAATCCTTAATTATAGTTGAATCTCCATCCAAAGCAAAAACAATAAACAAATATCTTGGTAAAAATTATATTGTAAAAGCTTCGGTTGGACATATAAAAAATTTACCAAAATCTAAACTTGGTGTTGATGTAGAGAATGAATTTGAATCTACTTTCGAGATAATGCCAAATAAACTTGCTGTAATTACTGAACTTCAAGAGTGTGCAGAAAAAGCAGATAAAATATTAATAGCAACCGATCCAGATCGTGAAGGTGAAGCAATTGCATATGATATCGCAGAAGAAATTGTTTCAAGAAATAAAAATATTAAGCGTGTTCTTTTTCATGAAATAACAAAATCCGGAATTGAAGAAGGAATTAGCAATCCACTAGCTATTGATAAAAACATGGTGGAATCTCAACGTGCAAGAAGAGCAATGGATAGAATTGTTGGATATAAATTAAGTCCATTTATTTGGAAAACGGTTTATTATGGACTTTCTGCTGGAAGAGTTCAATCAGTTGCAGTAAGATTAATTTGTGAAAGAGAAGCTGAAATTGAAAAATTCATTCCAAAAGAATATTGGAGCATGGTCGGTGAATTTACCAGCAATAGTTCTGAACCATTTTATGCGAAACTTGCAAAAATAAATGGAGGTCTTCCGACTATTTTAAACAAACAAAATGCTGAAGAATTAAAATCTGAAATTACTAAACAATTATACAGCATTAGTGATATTGTAAAAAAAGAAACTAAGCGAAATCCAAATCCACCATTTATAACTAGCACACTTCAACAAGAAGCATCTTCGCGACTTAGATTTTCCGCAAAACGAACAATGATGTTAGCACAAAAATTATATGAAGGAATTGATCTTGGTGAAGAAGGTACTGTTGGATTAATTACTTATATGAGAACTGACTCAACTCGAGTTAGCGAAACTATTCTTACAGAACTAAGATCTTATATTTATACTTCTTATGGTGCTGGATATATTCCCAAAGAATCAAGAATTTATAAAAAAGGAAAAACTTCGCAAGATGCACACGAAGCGATAAGACCAACATCACTTAAGTTCACTCCGAAATATGTTAAAAGTTTTTTAGACAAAGATTTATTTGCTCTTTATGAATTAATTTGGAATAGATTTGTTGCATCGCAAATGTCTTCTGCAATTTATGAACAGCTGACGGTTGAAGTTACAGGAGGTAGATTTTTATTCAGAGCAACAGGTTCAACACCAATCTTTCGTGGATTTCTACAAGTATACGACGATCTCGAAAATGATAAAGATGAAATTGAAGATGAAGATCCGACATCAAAAATTCCTTCAAAATTAAATATTGGCGACGACGCAATTTTAAATGCATTGATGCCAAGACAACATTTTACAAAACCACCTGCGAGATATACAGAGAGTTCTTTAGTGAAAGAACTTGAAGCACTTGGAATTGGAAGACCGAGTACTTATGCTCAAATAATTACAACTATTGTGGGTAGAAATTATGTTACTCAAGAAAACAGAAAACTTTACGCAACCGAACTTGGAATTGTAGTTACTAATATTTTAAAACATAATTTTCCAAAAGTGTTGAATGTTAAATTCACAGCATTAATGGAAGAAGAACTTGAAACCATTGCAGCTGGAAAGAATACATATTTACAAGTTCTCAATGATTTCTACCTTCCTTTTATTGAAGAATTAAACCAAGTAGATGAAAAATCTGGCGAAATTAAAAAATCTTTAATCGAAATTACAGATGATATTTGTGAATTATGTGGTAAGTATTTTGTAAAAAAATGGGGAAGCAATGGTCGGTTCATGGCTTGTTCCGGATACCCAAAGTGTAAAAATACAAAACCACTTCCGGAGGATCAGGCTAAAATAATTGAATCAACAAATATTATTTGTAAAAGATGTAATGCGCCAATGGTTATGAAGGGTGGCAAATTTGGAAATTTTCTTGGTTGTTCAACTTATCCAACTTGTACTCACACACAACCAATGTCAATTGGCATGGATTGTCCAATATGTAAGGTTGGATATGTCATCGAAAGAAAAACAAAACGAAAAAGAAATTTTTATGGTTGCTCAAGTTATCCCGATTGTGATTTTGCATCATGGGATAAACCGATTCCAACCGAATGTTCATCGTGCAAGCATAGTTACATAGTCAAAAAATATTCGCAAAAAAAAGGCGAATATTTAAAATGTCCAGAATGCAAAGAAGAGTTTGATATTGTCGAGGAACAACCCATACAATAATGAAACTCCATAAGCTTATTGACGAATATTTAAAATATATTTCCGATGAGCTGAATTATTCTGAGAAGACTGTTATTTCATATCAAGCCGATTATTCAAGTTTAGATTTATTTTTAAATAATGAATACAAAATTGAAAAAGGTGATATTTCCGGAATTTCAAAAAATATTATACGTGGTTATTTAGCTTCATTATTCGAAAAGGGATTTTCCAAAAAAAGTATTCGCCGTCATTTATCTTCAATTCGATCTTTATTTAAATTCGCAATTAGGAAAAATTATATTTCTCTAAATCCAGTAGCTGGAGTTTTATTCCCTAAGATGGAAAAAAAGTTACCGCAATTTGTAAGTGAAAAACAGATGGCGACTTTGATCGATACTTATGATTCAAATTCTGAATTGAAAATTAGAGACAAAGCCATAGTTGAATTATTTTATAGTACCGGAATAAGAAGAGGTGAATTAGTCGGATTAAATTTAACTGATATAGATTATCATGGAAAAGTTTTAAAAGTAACTGGTAAAGGTAACAAACAAAGAATTGTTCCATTTAGTAGAATAGCAAAAGAAAAACTCTTAGATTATTTAAAGGAAAGAGAAAGTTTTGCAATTAAAAATGAAAATTCACTTTTTATTGGTAAAAACGGAATGAGAATCTTGGAGCATAATGTAAATAGAATCGTAAAAGATTTTTTTGCAAGAGCTCCGGAAATTCAACAAAAGAGCCCACATATTTTTAGACATTCGTTTGCAACTCATTTACTAAATAACGGCGCGGACATTAGAGTTGTAAAAGAATTACTTGGACATGTTTCACTTTCAACAACACAACTTTATACAAATGTTACAGCCGAAAAATTAAAAAAAGTTTATCAGCAAGCTCATCCTAAGTCAACTTAAAGGAACATATGAATAAATATTTTGATTCCCTTAAAATATCTCGACGCTCCGATATTACAGTTTCATTTATGTATGAAAAATTAAAGGAGAGATTAAAACTAAAAAAATTAAATTCAGTTGGATCTGAAAATATTATAACTGATAAAAATTTACATAGACCGGGATTAGCTTTGGCGGGTTATGTTGATCTTTTTACATTCCATCGTGTTCAACTTGTTGGGAATACGGAAATAAAATATTTAAATACGCTCACATTAGAAAAACAAATTGAAGCTGTAAAAAAGTTGGTTTCATTTGAACTCCCGTGTGTTATAATTTCAAACAATAATAAAGTTCACAAAAAAATTATCGCGTTAGCAGAAAAAAATAATATTGCACTTTTTACTACGCCATTGGAAACAACTAAAGCAAGTTATTTTATTTCGGACTTTTTGGATGATCAGTTTTCCCCGCAGACAACGATTCATGGTGCATTTATAGATGTATATGGAGTTGGTGTTATAGTTATTGGTAAATCTGGAATAGGCAAAAGTGAAATTGCACTTGACCTTGTTGAACGTGGCCACCGACTTGTTGCTGATGATGTAATAAATATAAATCAAAAAGGGGAAGGAATATTAATTGGAACAGGAACTGAACTTGTAAAACATTTTATGGAAATTAGAGGACTTGGTTTAATTGACATAAGAAGTATTTTTGGAATTCGTTCGATCCGTTTTCAAAAAAGAGTTGAAGTTATAGTGGAACTTCAGAATTGGAGTCGGGGCAAATTATTTACCAGAACCGGACTTGATCAATTGAATATTAAAATAATTGATGTGGATATACCACACATTCAACTCCCAATTTTCCCTGGTAAAAATATTACTGTTATTATTGAAGTAATTGCACTTAATTACCTTTTAAAGCATTATGGTTATAATGCTGCCAAAGCTTTTGCTAGCAAACTTCAAAGGGAAATTAAGAAAAAGAATAAAAAGTCTAAACGTGCAATTGATTATTTTGAGCATGATTTTGAATAAAAAAGTGTTGTTAAGTTGTAATAAATTTTTTATTTTCGCTGGAGAAATAACTAAAAATGAAATTTCACAGCAAGAAATACTTTAAATATATTCAGCAAACCGGAAAGATAGTTCATCTTTTCGATCCAAAAGTTTACGGAATATTGATGGCTTTTGTTTCAACATTAGTTTCTCTAGTAATTATTCTTTTTATAAATAAATATTGGGGAAATATATTAAGTATAGATTTTGGTGGAAATGAAAAAATTACATCTGAAAATAGAATTTTAAAAAATGAAATTTTAAAATTAACCCAAAACTATAAAGAGTTAGACCTTTCATTGCAAAACTTATCGGATAGAGATAATCAATTAAGAATGGCAGTCAACTTGCCGGTTATTGATGAAGATGAAAAAAAATTAGGAGTTGGAGGTTCTTCGAGTAATTTAGAAAATAATCTTCATTCAAATGATCTTGAAGGAATTATTTCTGCTTCAGGTAAATTAATTTCTGAGATGAAAAAGCAAATTCAATATCAAAAAGTTAGCTACACAAATATTTATTCTAAAAGTATCGACAACAAAGATTATTTACTTTCAATTCCTGCGATACAACCAATGACTGGTGTTTTAATTCGACATGGAAATTATGGAATGAGAACTCATCCAATTTTAAATGTTAGAAAAATGCATGAAGGAATTGATATAAATAATTCAATAGGAACACCTGTTTATGCAACTGGTGCAGGAAATATAGATTTTGCTGGAAACTCATCAACTGGTTATGGAATATCAATTCATATAAAACATGGATTCGAATTTGAAACTGTTTATGCACATTTATCAAAAGTTTTAGTACGTAGAAATCAAAAAGTAAAAAGAGGAGATTTAATTGCTTACTCGGGAAATACAGGATTATCAAGCGGACCTCATTTGCACTATGAAGTTAAATATCAAAACAAAAATATGAATCCTGCAAATTATTTTTTTGACGATAAACCTTTCATAAAATAAATTACAAATAGAGGAATTAATAAATGATTTGGACTACACAATTAGCGTCATATCTTGAAGACGCACCTTGGCCGGCAACAAAAGAAGAATTAATTGAATATGCAATTAGAACTGGTTGCCCAAACGAAGTAGCTGCAAATTTATCAGAATTAGAAGATAACGACCAAGCTTTTGAAAGTATGGAAGAAATTTGGCATGATTATCCATCGAGCGAGGATTATTATCCAGAAGACGAAGAAGAATATTAATTTTGATAAAGAATAAAATTATTTGTAAACCCAGTCTACAGCTGGGTTTTTTTATTTAATTTTTATGAGAAATATTAAACTTATTTTTTTAGTAGCTATTATATTTTTCCCATTGAAATTAGTATCACAATCAAATCATGCAAAATTTGAAATTGAAGATTTAATATTAACTGTAAAAGGTGAAACTAATCCGGAAATATATTCATCTTTAATACAAACAAAGCAAACTCCAAACGCATTATTAACTTTCATGTTCGATAATGTTTATGAAAGATTTGGCAGGAAAAGAGAATATTTTGAGCCACTTGTTTTCACTTCTGATTTATTATTAATAAAAAGATATTTAGATGACAATGGTTTCTTCAATGCGAAAGTAGATACATCATTAAAATTAAAAAATAACGATAAGGCAGCACTAATTACAATTAATATAAATGAAAATACTCGTTCGAAAATTGACTCACTAAAAATTTTAGGATTTGATTCAATTGATACTGAAACGAATAAGCTGATAAGTTCTCATCAATTTATTTTAGAGGGAGATTATTATAATAGACAATTGATTGACAAAGAGCTAGAAAGAATTAATAAAATTTGTTTTAATAATGGTTACCGACTAAATAAATTAGATACTGTAATTCAATTCAGATATCTTTCTACAAATAATTTAAGTATCACACTCAAATATTCTCCAGGTGAAAAATATCAATTTGGAAAAATAAGTTTAATTGGAGATACTTTATTAACTCAACCGGAAATTATTTTTAGACATTTAGATTTTAAAGAAGGGGATATTTATAGTGAATCAGTTAAATCAAAAAGTGACCAAAATATAAATCAACTCGGAATATTTGATTTTGCGAGGATAGATTATGTACCAATTGTAGATTCCAATTCAAATAAACTTCCAATCGAAATTTATTATAAAACTAGATCTGAGTTTCGGGAAATTGTTCCAGAAGTACTGGTAAAAGAAGAAAATAATACTCTAAATACAGGAGTAGGAATTAGTTTTAATCATAAAAATTTTTTTGGTGATGCTCGGAAATTTAGTACTCGATTTCGATTTAGTTTTCAATCGCTTCCTGAACTTGATTTACAAAATGCACTGAAGCGTGGAGTTGATGAACCTTCGCTACTAACTAAAACTGATTTGCATTTTCAACTAACACAGCCTTATTTTTTTTCAACAAGAACAACTTCAACACTCGATGGAATTATTGAATACGATAATCAAAAATATTATTCTTTAAATACTTTACGATCTCGATTTGGAATTATTCATCAATTTGCAATTTATACTCGAGGATTTATTGATTTTAATGTTGAAAGAGTTTCAATAATTCGAATTGATACTTTGAAGGTCGATTTAAATACATTTACAGGAAAAAGGCAAAAACAATTTAACTCGATGCTTAGTTTCACAATTCAACGCAATAAAACAGATGATATGATTTATCCATCGAGCGGTTATTCCCACACTTTTCAACTTGAAGAAGGGGGAACAATATCTCGTTCGTTATCTAGTTTAAGCAACGATCTTCCTTATTCAGAATACATTCGCTTAAATTTAACTTTGCTACATTATTTTGATATTGGTGAAATTACTAAAATGTCTGTTCTCGCATTAAAATTAAAATCAGGTTATTCTCATTTATATAATCCAAAAAATACAACTCCGGTTCCTCCTTCAAGAAAATTTTATATGGGGGGTGGCAGTAGTGTTCGTGGTTGGAAGTCGAGATCACTGGGCGCATTTTCAAATCCTGAACAAGGTGGAAATATTATGATTGAATCGAGCGGAGAGTTGCGTTATCAACTATTTCAAAATCCTAAAGAATTTATTGGACTCGATATTTCTAAAATTGGGATTACTTTTTTTGTTGACGCCGGAACTATTTGGGATAGTTTGAAATATGTTAAACTTACTGATATTTCAATTGCATCAGGGATTGGTTTTCGATATAACACTATAATAGGTCCAATCAGAATTGATTTAGGATTTAGATTTTATGATCCATTCGAATCGCCGGAGAAAAATTGGATTACAAAAAGAAAATTATTTCAAAGCGCATATAGTAGAATTGAAATTGGATTAGGAAATACATTCTAATGAGTTGGCAATCAATAATCGGGCAAAAAAGAATTACAACTCAGCTGCAAAATATTATTCTGAATAAACAAGTTGCGCAAGCATATTGTATTTATGGTGGTGAAGGCGTTGGTCAAGATTCAATTGCGATAGAATTTGTCAGAAGTTTGTTGTGCAAAGATTCTCCGGCTAATTCCTGTGGAAAATGTAAAAATTGTGAAATGATTTCAAAATTTACTCACCCAAATCTCTATCTATTATATTCAATTCCAACTCCAAAAAATGGGAAGGATTCGGCAAAAGAATCTGAAGGTAATATATCTCAACCGGAAAAAATTAGAAAAGAAATCCAAAAAGAACTTCAGGAAAAAAGTTTAAATACATATCACAAAATGGAAATTGATGGAGCGAATAGTATTTTAATTGAGCAAGTAAGAGATTTGCAAAAAAATTTCGTTTCACTTTCAACTTATGCAGAAGGGAATAGATTCATAATTATTTTTAATGCTGATGAAATGAATGAAGTTAGCAGTAACGCATTGTTGAAAGTTTTGGAAGAGCCTTCAACTAATACAATTTTTATTTTAACAACTTCACGAATCGACGGACTTCTTCCAACAATTATTTCAAGATGCCAATTGCTAAGATGTGATCCACTTTCGATTGAAGAAATTAAAATTGCGTTGGAGAGAGAATTTAATACACCATCACAGCAAGCAATATTATTGGCTAAACTTGCAAATGGTAGTTATTCAAAAGCAATCGAACTTCAATCTTCTGATCTTGAAGAAGAACGATCGAACGCAATGAAAACCTTAGAAATAATTATTAACTCATCTTTGAATGAAATGATTTCTCATATTTCGAAAGTAATTACTGAGTTTGATAAAAACCGAATTACTGCAAAAAATCATTTATTGTTGATTTATTATCTTTTAAGAGATATGCTAATGTTGAAAGAAGAAAATCCAAATCTTATAATTAATTCTGACTATTTATCAAAGTTGGATATTATTAAAAATAAAATTCAAGATAATTATTGCGAAGCTGGAATGAACCAATGTGAAAAATCAATCGAACTTTTAGAAAGTTATGTCTATCTTCCATTGGTTTTTTATTCTTTCGCAATAAAACTTAGAAGGATTTTTAATTGACTAAATCATCGAGACATATTGTTACCGCAGCTTTGCCATATGCAAATGGACCGATTCATCTCGGACATATGGCTGGTGCATATTTGCCTTCCGATATTTATGTCAGATATAATAGATTAAAAAAGGAAGATATAATTTTTATTTCCGGTTCCGATGAACACGGAGTTGCAATTACAATTGCTGCGTTAAAAGAGAAAACAACTCCAAAAGCAATTGTAGATAATTACCACGAAAGAAATAAAAAAGCATTTAGCAAATTTGGAATTTCATTTGATATTTATTCTCGAACTTCAAATCCAATTCACCATAAAACTTCACAAGATTTTTTCCTTGAACTTTATAAAAAAGGTATTCTTGTTGAAAAAAATGATAAACAGCTTTATTGTAAAAATGATAAAATGTTTTTATCCGATAGATATGTTGAAGGAACTTGTCCAAAATGTAAATCTGAAGGTGCAAAAGGGGATCAATGTGAAAATTGTGGTTCTTGGTTAAATCCGTTAGAACTTATTTTACCAAAATGTAAGTTGTGCGGAAATAATCCAATTATTAAATCCACGAAGCATTATTATTTTCCACTTGGGAAATATCAAAGTGAATTAGAAAAATATGCTCATTCGAATAAAAATTGGAAATCAAATGTTTTAAATTATTGTGAAGGTTGGTTTAAAGAAAAACTTAGCGATCGTGCAGTAACTAGAGATTTAACTTGGGGTGTTAAAGTTCCAATTGATGAAGAAGTCGGAAAAGTACTTTATGTTTGGTTTGAAGCTGTGCTCGGATATATTTCTGCAACAAAAGAATTTGGTGAACTTAAAAATGATAGTTCACTTTGGAAAAAATATTGGCAAGATCCTTCGACGACTTATACGGCATTCATTGGAAAAGACAATATTGTTTTTCATGCGATAGTTTTTCCGGCAATGTTAATTGCACACGGAAATTATTTATTACCAAAAAATATTCCTGCGAACGAATTTTTAAATCTTGAAGGTGGAAAGTTTTCTAAAAGTCGGCACAATGCAATTTACGTTGAAGATGTAATTGAAAAATATTCCATCGATGCACTTCGTTACACATTAACAAGTATTCTTCCGGAAAATAAAGACTCAGATTTTTATTGGAAAGATTTCCAAGCTCGAACAAATAATGAACTTGCTGATATTTATGGAAATTTTATAAATCGTACGACAACTTTTATTCAAAAGAATTTTAATGGAATAATTCCTTCAATTGGTAAATTAAGTTCTTCCGATATTGAATTTCAAACTTCAATGATGAAGCTTCCAAAAAAAGTTGGAAATCATATTGAGCAATTTCATTTTAGAGATGCAAATAATGAAATAATAGATTTTGTAAGAATTGGAAATAAATATTTCAACGATTCTGCTCCATGGAAATCAATTTCGACTGACAAAGAAAAATGCCAAAACACATTACACTTATGTTTAAATGCAATAAAAATTATTGCAGTTGTATTTTCACCAATTTTACCAAATTCTTCAGCAAAAATATGGAAGATGATTGGAAATTCAACAAATATCGAAAACGAAAATTGGGAAAATATTTGCAATTTAAAAGTTGAAGAAGGTAAAAAATTAAATGAGATTCAAATTCCATTTTCAAAAATAGAGGACGAAATGATAGAAAAAGAAATACAAAATTTAGAAAAACAAAACACTGAAGTTGTAAATAATACAGTTGAGTTAATGGCAATTAAGCCAACAATTACTTTGGAAGAGTTTCAAAAAATTGATCTTCGAGTTGCAACAGTTTTAAGTTGCGAACCGATTCCGAAATCTAAAAAGTTGGTTAAATTAGAAGTCTCAATTGGAATTGAAAAGCGACAAGTTATTGCAGGAATTGCTCAAGAAGTTGATCCGGCTTCAATTATCGGAAAACAAGTTGTTATAATTGCAAATTTACAGCCGGTAACTTTAATGGGGCTTGAATCGCAAGGAATGGTTTTGGCAACATCGGGTTCAAATGATACTTTTGCACTGTTAAGTTTATCGAAAGATGTTCCGGCAGGATTGCATATAAAATAATTTTAAACTTTATTAAATAAAAAAAATATGAAAAAAATATTATCCTTTGTTGATTCGTCAAAACAAAATTACTTGGATGAGTTAAAAACATTTCTCGCAATTCCGAGTGTCAGTTCTCAAAAAGATTGCGATAACGACACAAGACGTTGTGCTGAATGGGTTCGAGATCAAATGTTAATAATTGGTTTGTCTAAATCTCAAATCTTCGAAACAAAAGGTCATCCAATTGTTTTTGGTGAACTAATTACAGATTCAAAAAAACCAACAATTTTATTTTATGGACATTACGATGTTCAACCAGTTGATCCATTAAATTTATGGACAACTCCACCATTCGAAGCTGATGTAAGAAATGGAAATTTATATGCTCGTGGTTCTGTTGATGACAAAGGACAAGTTTTTGCGCACTTCAAAGCAATTGAAGCAATTTTAAAACATGAAAAAGAACTTCCTGTAAATATTAAAATGTTAATCGAAGGGGAAGAAGAAGTTGGAAGCGCGAACCTGGAAAATTTCGTAAAAGAAAATAAAAAAATGTTGAAAGCAGATTTAGTTTTAATTTCTGATAGCGCGATGTATGCAAAAGGGATTCCATCGATCTGTTATGGCTTGCGTGGTTTGGCATATATGGAAATTGAAGTTGTTGGTCCGAATCGTGATTTACATTCTGGTTCATTTGGCGGAGCAGTTCATAATCCAATTCAAGCATTATCTGAAATTATTTCTTCATTGCACGATGAAAATGGAAAAGTCACAATCCCAGGATTTTATAATGATGTTCAAAAAATAACTTCTAAAGAAAGAAAAGCGTTTAGTAAACTTCCATTCAGTGATAAAAAATATATGAAGGATTTGGGAATTGCAAAATTGTATGGTGAAAAAGGTTTTTCAACAAACGAAAGAACTTGGGTTCGTCCAACTTTGGAATGTAACGGCATTTGGGGAGGATATACTGAAGAAGGTGCAAAGACAGTTCTTCCTTCAAAAGCAACTGCAAAAATTTCTATGAGATTGGTTCCAAATCAAACTTCGAAAAAAATGGAAAAGTTATTTTCAAATCACATAAAAAAAATTGCTCCAAAATCGATTCAAGTTTCAGTAAAAGCACTTCATGGTGGAGAAGCAGTTGTAACACCTTTAAAAAGTCCGGGAGTAAAAGCTGCAGTTTCCGCATTACAAAAAGCGTTTGGCAAATCGCCCTTATTTCAAAGAGAAGGTGGATCAATACCAATTGTCGTACAATTCAAGCATTTGCTCGGTTTAGATACGGTTTTATTGGGTTTTGGATTACCTGACGAAAACGCACATTCGCCTGATGAACACATTAATTTGGATAACTTTTTTGGTGGGATTAGAACGGCAATTTACTTTTATTATGATTTACCACAATTTCTAAAAAAAGGTTAAAATAGATTTTTTATTACGATAACAATTCTTTAATATTGCGATAGTAAATTTGTAAGTACAAAATAAAAAAAACATTCATCAAATAATTATGTTTAATCATTTAATAAATACTTTTAAAGGAGGTATAATGAGGAAATCAATACTATTATTGTTGGTAATATTGCTGCCAGCAATTATTTTTGCACAGGGAATTACAACTTCTGCTATTTCTGGTAAAGTTGTTGATCAAAGTGGAAGCCCAATGCCTGGTGTAAATGTTGTAGCCGTTCACGATGCATCTGGTTCAAAATATGGAACAGTTAGTCGTGAGGATGGAAATTACAATGTTACAAATATTCGTCCTGGTGGTCCATACACACTCAAAGTAAGTATGGTTGGATATTCTGAACAAAGTCGTCCTGGAATTTATGCCGATCTTGGACAAAATGTAAAATTAAATTTTACTTTATCCGAAGGTGCAGTTGAAGTTGGTGAAGTTGTTGTAACTGGACAAGCTAATCCAATTTTATCAGCCGACAGAATGGGTGCTGCTGCAATTGTAAATACAAAACAGATGGAAGCAATTCCAACTTTAACAAGAAATTTTGAAGATTATTATAAACTTTCACCTTTTATGTCTGGTAGTAGTGCTGCAGGTAGAAATTCGAAATACAATAATATTCAAATTGATGGAGCAAACTATAATGACATATTTGGTTTGGGTGGAACAACTCCTGGTAGTCAATCACGTGCAACTCCAATTAGTTTGGATGCTATCGAACAATTTCAAATTGAAATTTCACCATACGATGTTCGTAAAGGTGGTTTTACAGGATCTGGAATAAATGCAGTAACTCGATCTGGAACCAATAAATTTACTGGTTCAGCTTTTATGTATTCAAGAAACGAAGGCAACGTCGGTAAATCTGTTAACTTAACTGATTCATTAAAAAAACCTTACGCTGCATTTACAGATAACATGATGGGTTTCAGAATTGGTGGACCAATTATCGAAGATCAATTATACTTTTTTGCTAATGCTGAAATGTCTCGTAATACAACTCCATTAGATAGAGTATTTGGTGCAACGACTCAATCTACAAACCAATTCACACTTTCAAAAGATAGTCTTGACCAAGTAAAAAATATTCTTAAAAATAAATATGGCTATGAAGCAGGAGAATATTTAACAATGGACAACGTCTTAAATAGTGATAAATGGTTTGCAAGAATCGATTGGAACTTGTCGGATGATCATCGCCTTTCCATTCGACATAATTTTTTAGGTGCAGAATTTGATAACTCACCATCACTCGGAAGAGGATCAAATCATATTTTCTACACAAACCAACGTTATACAGTTAAAAATTCTACTAACTCAACAGCATTAAATTTAAATAGTGTTTTTGGAAACAATATTGCAAACGAGTTTATTTTTGGATATACAGTTCAAGAAGATCGACCGATGTATTATGGTGCGGCTTTCCCGAGTGTCAGAATTGATACAAAAGCAGCTGATGGTAAAGCTTATTTAATTCTTGCTGGAGCAGAACATTTTAGACATAGAAACGAATTGGATCAAAAAGTGCTCGAAATTTCTGATAACTTGACTTATTACATGGGTGATCATACAATCTCACTTGGTGCAAGAATGGAAAGTTTCCAATTTAGAAATCTTTTTATTCCTGCTAATTATGGTTCGTATCAATTTGGTACAATTAAAGATTTTGAAAATGGTGTGATTAAAACTAATGGATATGAATATCAATATGCTCTTAAAACAGAGCTCAATCCAACAGGCGATAATTCATATGCAATTTTGTGGGACGCGACTACATATGGTGGATGGTTACAAGATGAATGGCAAGTATCACCACAATTAAAGTTAAATGTTGGAATTAGAATGGATATGTACACTTATCCTACAAAACCAGCATATAATAAATTAGTTGATTCAACATTTAATTTATTAGGTTATAATATTTCGACAGATAAAGTTCCAGAAAGTTATCCAAATATATCACCACGGATTGGATTTAATTACGATGTAACTGGTGATCGTTCAACGCAAATAAGAGGAGGTTACGGTGTGTTTTCTGGTCGTGTTCCTTACGTTTGGCTCTCAAATCAATATGGAAATACTGGAGTTGAATATGCTGCTCTATCAGGAAAACCATCTACATTTGTAACTGATCCATTGAATCAACCGGGACCTGGTACTGCAGGTTTAACCGCAGGAACAACCTACGAAATTGACATTACAGCATCTGATTTCAAAAATCCTTCAGTTAGCAGATTCAGTCTTGCAGTAGATCAGAAGTTACCATTTAATTTAGTTGCATCTGTTGAAGGAGTTTTAACAAAAGCAATTAACGAAATTGCCTATGCAAATATTAATTTAAATTCTGCAAATGGTGTCATGAAAATTGTTGATACAGTTACAGCAGAAAGTAGATACAGATATAATAATTCATCTGGTAAATTAAATTCTAAATTTACAAGAGTTATATATTTGTACAACACAGATAAAGGTTCACAAACTAATTTATCCTTTATGTTAAATCGAAGTGGTGCAGAAGACAAAATTGATTTCACCGGTGGTTATACTTGGGGTGAATCAAAAGATTTAAATAGTGGTGCATCATCTACAGCTCGTTCACAGTGGAGATATAATCCAATTGTAAACGATGCAAACTCACCTGTTGAAGCAATTTCTTCATGGGATAGAACACACAGAATCTTTGGTTCACTTGCGTATTCTTACGAATGGGCTCAAGATATGTCTACTCAAGTTAGTTTATTTTATGAAGGTCAATCTGGTCGTGGATATTCATATATTATTTCTGGTGATGCAAATGGTGATGGCGAAGGTGATAATGATCTTGCTTACATTCCAAAAGATATAAATGATATTTCATTGGTTGCAACTGCATCTGGCGCAGTATTACCAACGACAGATGCTTCTTATGCAGCAATGATGTCATTTATTGATGCAGATGAATATTTAAAATCACGAAAAGGAATGTTTGCTGAAAGAAATGCAGCACGCGAACCATGGTACAATATGTTAGATTTAAATGTAAATCAATCTTTACCAGTTCCAGCAATTGGTGGTAAACTTGATTTATATTTTAATTTGATGAACGTATTGAACTTCTTAAATGATCAAAATGGTTGGGTCAAACAAGTTCCAAATCAAAGTTCATATTTGTTTACTTTTGGTTCTTTCAACGCAACAACAAATAAATCAACTTACATTTGGAGAGGTTTGAAAAACGCAAGTCCAAGTGAAGATCCATACTCACCATCAGATTTAGGTTCGAGATGGCAAGCACAACTTGGAATGAGATATACATTCTAATTTCCAGTTTTTAATTAAAAAGCCCTACAATGATTTGTAGGGCTTTTTTTTTATCTTGTAAGTACTTTATCAAAATAAACTGAGCTAAATGCGCATTATTCTTTCAATATTATTATTCTTTCAACTTTCGTTTTCACAAACCGAACAGTACACAATTTTAATTTCGTTTGATGGTTTCCGTTGGGATTATCTTAATCGTGGATTAACTCCGAATATTGATCAATTAAAAAGTAATGGAGTTTATGCAGAATCTCTTGAACCAGTTTTTCCTACAAAAACTTTTCCAAATCACTATTCAATTGTAACAGGACTTTATCCCGATAATCATGGAATTATTTTAAATGAATTTAGAGATCCGGTTACAAATGCTAAATATATAATTTGGGATTCAAGTGTAGTTACAAATCCAAAATGGTATAAAGGTGAATCAATTTGGGAAAATGCAAAAAAGCAAAATGTAATTACTGCAAGTTATTTTTGGCCCGGTTCTGAAATTAAAGATGTAAAGAGACAGCCAAATTATTTTGAAAAGTATAATCACAATTTACCTTACGATAAAAGAATTGAAGGAGTATTAAATTGGTTGCAACTTCCTTTTTCTGAGAGACCAAAAATAGTAGCAATGTATTTTGATGCAACAGATTCTAAAGGACATAGATTTGGACCAAATTCGAAAGAATTAAATTCAGCAATTCAACAACTAGATTCTGTAATTGGTAAAATTGTTTCCGGTTTGGAAAAATTAAATTTACTTTCAAAAACAAATATAATTATTACAACTGATCATGGAATGACAGAATTATCAATTGAAAGAATTGTAAAAATTAATGAGTTAGTTTCAGCCGAAACTTTTATTGAATGGTCTGAACCAATAATGTTTGTATGGCCATTAGAAGGAAAAATTGAAGAAGTTTATAGTCAATTAAAATCTAAGGAATCACATTTCAAAACGTATAAAGCAAACGAGATGATTTCCGAATTTAATTTTGGGAAAAGTAATTTATTGCCACCAATTATGCTTGTTGCAGATTTGGGCTGGATGCTCTCGACACATGAGCCGACTGAAAGAGAACTACAAAGATTTTATCCAGGTAATCATGGATTTAAACATACCGAAAAAGATATGCATGGAATATTTGTAGCAGCCGGACCGTCATTTAAAAAAAACTTTAAAACAAAAATATTAAGAACAATTGATATCTATCCACTTCTTTGTAAAATAAATAATCTCATTCCTTCAAAAAATATTGATGGTGATTTATCTAAAATTGACTTTATAACTATCGGCAAAAAATGAAAATATATACAAAAACCGGAGATAAAGGAGAAACCTCGCTCTATGGTGGGAAAAGAGTTAGTAAGGATATTTTGCGAATTGAATGTTATGGAACAGTCGATGAACTCAATAGTGTAATTGGATTAGCACGATCAAATAAATGTGCAAAAAAAATAGATAATATTTTAAAAATAATTCAGAATGAACTTTTTGTAATTGGTGCTGATCTTGCAACTCCGAATGAAGTAAAAAGTAAAACGTATAAAATTGCAGATGAAAATATTTTACAATTAGAAAAATTTATTGACACACTCGACTCTGAATTACCGCAATTACAAAATTTTATTTTACCCGGTGGTTCAAAGTGTGCTGCATTTATTCATTTTGCCAGAACAGTTTCAAGGCGTGCAGAAAGACTTGTTGTATCATTAAGTAAACAGGAAAAAATAGATAATCAAATAATAATTTATTTAAATCGGCTTTCCGATCTTTTGTTTGTGATGGCTAGATTTCAAAATAAACATGATAAAAAAACAGAATATAAGTGGGATAAAAAATAATGCTCGGATTTTTAAAGAAAATATTTGGCGATAAACATGCAAAGGATATTAAATATCTATATCCTATAGTTGACGAAATTAATATTGAGTTTGCAAAACTATCTGCATTAACAGATGAAGAATTAAAATCGAAGACAGCAGAATTCAAAAAGAAAATTGCTGACGATATTTCTGAACTTCTATTTGAAATTACAGAAGCAAAAAATACTTTACAAAAAGAAATTTCTAATGAAGAACGAGTTCAACTTCACGAAAAGATTAGTAATTCCGAAGATGAGATAAAAAATATCACTAATGAAAATCTAAAAGAAATTCTTCCACAAGCATTCGCAGTTGTAAAGGAAACTTGTCGCCGTTTATGTGGACAAACTTTTGATGTAATGGGTCAACCACTAAAATGGGATATGGTTCCGTACGACGTTCAATTAATGGGAGGAGTTGTACTTCACAATGGTAAAATTTCTGAAATGGCAACTGGAGAAGGAAAAACTTTAGTCGCAACTTTACCAATTTATTTAAATGCTTTAGTTGGAAAAGGAGTTCATCTTGTAACGGTAAACGATTATCTCGCACAAAGAGATAGTTGTTGGATGGGAAAAATATTTGAATTCCACGGAATGACAATTGGTTGCATTCTTCAACAAATGGATCCAATAAATCGACGCAAGCAATATAATTGCGACATAACTTACGGTACAAATAATGAATTTGGATTTGATTATTTGCGAGATAATATGGTTATGAATCCGGAAGAACTTGTTCAGCGAAAACATTTTTATGCAATCGTTGATGAAGTTGATTCTGTTTTAATTGACGAAGCTAGAACTCCGTTAATTATTAGTGGTCCTGTTGAAGTTGATGATAATAAATTTGCCGAAATGAACGAGCGAGTTAATAAAATTGTATCTACTCAAAAAAATCTTGTTGCCGAAATTTTAACTAATGCTGAAAAATTACTGAATGAAAATAAAAATAATGAAGCTGGGATTTTACTTTTACGTGCACAAAGAGGAATGCCGAAAAGTAAAAAATTAATTAAATTATTTTCAGAAGGTGGAAATAAAAAATTGTTTCTTGAAACAGAAGCAATTTATATTGCCGAACAAAATAAACGAATGAATGAAATTATCGATGAACTATATTATTCAATAGATGAAAAAAGTCACATTGTAGATTTAACTGAAAAAGGAAGAACTTTATTAGCAGGAAATTCTGATACAGAATTTTTCGTACTTCCCGATATTGCCGGTGAATTAAGTCAACTTGAAAATCAAAATTTAACTTTAGAACAAATAGATCAAAAGAAAAAAGATATGCATCGTTTATATGCGGAACGTAGCGATCGTATTCACACAATTCATCAATTATTAAAAGCATATTCTTTATACGAAAAAGATGACGAATATGTTGTAACTGACGATGGCAAAGTTATGATTGTTGATGAATTTACCGGAAGGTTGATGCATGGAAGAAGATATTCCGATGGTTTACATCAGGCAATCGAAGCAAAGGAAGGAGTAAAAGTTGAACGTGATACTCAAACTTTGGCAACAATAACTTTACAAAATTATTTTCGGCTTTATTCAAAACTTGCAGGTATGACGGGAACTGCTGAAACTGAAGCTGGTGAGTTTTATGATATTTATAAACTCGATGTAGTTGTAATTCCAACAAATAAAAATGCGATTAGAGTTGACACTGAAGATCAAGTATTTAAAACGAGACGTGAAAAATATAATGCAGTTATTTCTGAAATTGAAGAAAAAGTTAAAAATCAAAGACCGGTCTTAGTTGGAACAACTTCAGTTGAAGTTTCCGAAACAATTAGCAGAATGTTGAAAAGAAAAAATATTCCGCATAATGTGTTGAACGCAAAACAACATCAACGTGAAGCAGAAATAATTTCACTTGCTGGACTTTCAAGTGCAGTTACAATTGCAACAAATATGGCTGGTCGCGGTACTGATATTAAACTTGGTCCCGGAGTTCAAAAATCCGGAGGATTGCATATTGTTGGAACTGAAAGACATGAAGCAAGAAGAATCGACAGACAATTAAGAGGACGTTCAGCGCGACAAGGAGATCCTGGTTCAACGCAATTTTTTCTTTCTCTTGAAGATGACTTAATGAGATTATTTGGAAGCGACAGAATTGCTTCCATTATGGAACGACTCGGTTTGAAAGAGGGAGAAGTTATTCAACATGGTTTAATTACAAAATCAATTGAGCGAGCTCAAAAGAAAGTTGAAGAAAATAATTTTGGAATTCGAAAACGTCTTTTGGAATACGATAACGTAATGAATCAGCAAAGAGAAGTTATTTATTCTCGCCGCCGAGTTGCGCTACTCGGAGAAAATCTGAAAGATGAACTTATAAATATGGTTGAAGATTTTATTTCAACTGTAGTTAATCAAAGATATGATGAAGGTGAGTTTCAAATTATCGAAGATGAAATTAAATCTTCACTTCTTTTTGAAAATAAAATTGATACAAACACGATTGAATCTTTAGGAAAAGATGGTTTAATAAAACAAATATTTGATAATGCATTAAAGTTTTACGAACAAAAGGAAAATGATATTTCATCGGAAGCAATGCGTGCTTTGGAACGACTTGCATATTTACAAGTTCTCGATCTTAGATGGAAAGAACATTTGCGTGAACTTGATGATTTAAAAGAAGGAATTCATCTTCGAGCTTACGGACAAAAAGATCCACTTCTCGAATATAAATCTGAAGCATTTGGAATGTTTGCCGAAATGATAGATATGCTCACAAGAGAAACTGTACAACTTGTTTATCGTTTATATCCAAATACTCAGGAGCAGGAAAGATTACAAAGAATTCGTAAAACTGTAAAAGCCGATAGATTAAGATTAACTCATGAAGAATCAGTTGGTTTTGGATTATCTAGGCAAAATGATGAAGGGGAAGAAACAAATGTTCAGAAAAAACCGAAAGTTCAGCAAATAGTAGCTGATGATAAAGTTGGTAGAAATGATGTTTGCCCTTGTGGTAGTGGTAAAAAATATAAAAATTGCCACGGTGCATAAATTAATTTTCATAATATTATTTTTATTAGTGGGTTGTTCAGCTTCATTAGAAAAACTTTGTGGCACAAAAATTTCTCCGCAGCTAGTTGATGAAATAAATACTTCGAATGAAACTATTTTTAACGTTGTAATTTATCTTTCCGATTCAACTTCATTGCGAATTGAAAATCCATTTTTAGATGATATTTCTTCATCTGTAGCAACGGGGAGATTAACAAAAGAGAATATCATGGATTTGTGTAAATCGAATAAAATAACATATATTGATTTAAGTAAGAGACGATACCCAACTAATAGATTATAGTATTTAAAATAATTTTATAAAGGAGTTTGTATGAATAAAATTTTACAAAGCTTTATGCTCATAATATGTATCTTTAACAATGTAGTAACTTCACAAAAGGAAATTTCAAAATATAATAAATCTAAAGTAGATAGTCGGTTTGTACTATTTATAGAGGATGTAGTCAGAACTTCCCAAGAATCAAATCAACCAAAACATTCCAGAATACAAGCGATTGGTAGAAATCCAAATGGCGAAAATATTTATGAAGTTATTGTTTATACAAATTTGGATGATGGTGTTAAAGATGCACTTATAAATGGAATAAAAAGTTCTTCGATTAATACAATTGAAAAAACATTTTATACCGCGCATCTTTCACTTTCTGAAATTTCACAAGTAAGCCAACTTTCTTCAACAAAATTTATTGAACCTCCACGAAGATATAAAAAGAAACTCAACACAAGTTTAGCTGAGATTAAAGCAAATCTTGTTCATTCGGGACAAGTAAATGGAACGCAATACAAAGGAACAGGAATAATTGTTGGGGTTTTTGATACGGGAATTGATTGGCAACATCTTGATTTTAGATCTGAGTCCGATCCAACCAAAACAAGAATTATAAGTATTTGGGATCAAGGAATTTCGACTGGCACAAAACCAGCTGGATTTAGTTATGGTTCAGAATATACTCAAGTACAAATTAATGATGAACTTGATGGAACTCCTACAAATCTTGTAAAGCAAATTGATACAGATGGACATGGAACACACGTTGCAAGTTCTGCTGCGGGAAATGGTTCATCTTATGCAACTACAAAATATATTGGAGTTGCGCCACTTGCAGATTTAATTATTGTAAATGGAAATAATAATACCGGTGGATTTTCATCAAGCAGAATGATTGACGCGATAACTTATATTCGCCAAAAAGCTGAAGCTGCCGGAAAACCATTTGTAATTAATTTAAGTTTAGGTGGACATGATGGTCCGCATGATGGAACAGTTGCAGAAGAGAAAAAAATTGATGATGAACTTGCAAAAGCCGGAAGAGCAATTATTATTGCCGCCGGGAATGAAGGTGAAGATTATATCCATCACGACAGCACAATTGTTAGTTCACCAATTGAAACTGAATTTACAGTTGATACTTACACTCCTGAAGCAGGAATTAATAACGATTATTTTGTTTTCTCAATTTGGTATCCAAAACAATTTTCAATTAATATTTCATTAACAACTCCAATGGGACAATTAGTAACAGCGAACCATGGATTACAAACTGTAACACAAACTACTGGAAGTGAAGGGTACGTAAAAATTTCAAATGCTGCTGGTGGTCCAAATCCAATTAACGATACAAAAGAATGTTGGATTGAAGTAATTGATTCTGATGCAAGTAAACCCCCAAAAGCAGGAGTTTGGAAATTGACTTTCTCATTAACAAGTGGTTCAACTGCAAATGCAACTTACGACGCTTGGATTTCTGATTTCGGAAATAATGCTGATATGTGGGTTGAATTTACAAAAGGTTCGCAACGTAGAAAATTAGTTGGAATGCCAGGAACTTCAACAAAAGGAATTACAGTTGGAGCTTATGTAACAAAATGGTCATGGACTTCGAGCAACGGAAGTAGTTATAATTATAATGGAGCAACACGAGTAAATAATTATGCAACATTTTCAAGTCCCGGACCAACAAGAACTGGTGGACAAAAGCCCGATATTTCTGCTCCCGGACAAGCAATTGCAGCTTCAAAATCTAAAGATTTTAATCCTGAAGCACCATACATTGTAACTGGTGGTAAACATGTAATTGAACAAGGAACAAGTATGGCTGCTCCACAAATTGCCGGAGCTGTTGCTTTGATGTTACAAGCCAAGCCAGCTTTAACAAACGACCAAATTAAAACGTTATTAAAAACTACTGCTCGAACAGATTCTTATACTGGCACAACTTGGAATAATCAATGGGGAGCTGGGAAAGTTGATGTATTGGCGGCGATGCAAAAAACAGTTTCAGTTAAAAAAGATAATTTGATAATTAATAGTTTTAGTTTAGAACAAAATTATCCTAATCCTTTTAACAACGAAACGATAATAAATTATCAATTGCCAATTAGCAGTAAAGTAACATTAAAAATTTACGATGTATTAGGAAAAGAAATTGCAACTTTAGTTAATGGAGAAGTAGAATCTGGATTTCACACTGCACATTTTAATGCGAGCAACTTGGCAAGTGGAGTTTATTATTATCGCTTAGCAATCCATTCAGACAAACTTCAATCAAACGGACAAAGTGAAATTAGGAAAATGATCTTGATGAAGTAACGAACTGCTCTCTTCAATATGTGGCTTTGCCACTACCCAGAGAGCGATTCACAAAACAGAATTATTTCCGTTCTCTGAGTAATTGGCTTTAGAGAATGTATCGAAGAGATCAATTAAGAAATTAGTTATGATGATTTAAAAAATGATAAAAGATTTTCTTTATTTCTACAAAGGTCTTGTCACAAAAGTTTACGATGGTGACACTTTTACAATTGATATAGATTTAGGATTATCAACTTGGATTAAAGGTGAAAAAATAAGGTTGCATAGAATTAATGCGCCAGAAGTTACCGGAAAAGAGAAACCAAAGGGAATTAAATCAAGAAACTATCTTCGCAAACTAATTTTAAATAAAACAATTTATTTTAGATCAATAAAAGATAGAAAAGAAAAATATGGGAGATATTTAGCCGAAGTGTTTATCGAAAAAGAGGGGGAATTGGTAAATCTGAATGACGAAATGGTGAAGAAGAAATATGCTGTCTATAAAAAATATTAATTATTAAAACTCAGTTATACTTCAAATTGTTTTATGTAAAAATCTTTCAATCGTATCGTTGAAAAGTTTACTGTTTTCCAAATTAGAAAAATGGCCAACGTTTTTAAATATTACGAATTCAGAGTTTTTAATTGAGTTGCTCATTTCTCTTAAAATATCTACAGAAATCAATTCATCGTTTTGTCCCGCAATTACCAAAGTTGGAATATTTATTGTAGGAAGCACTTCGGTTGTATCTGGACGATTCGCAAGACAAAGTAAAGCGTCGCAAACATTTTCCTCTTTATTTTTTTGAATAATTTCCAAAATAACTGGATAAATCCTTTCCAAATTATTCTGTGCAACTGATTTCTTTATAAAGTTTTCAACGAAAGAATTATAATTTCCATTTTTTATAAATTCAATAATTTCAAATCGGAGTTTTTTACCTTCTGAAGAATCTTGTTGAGAACGAGTATTACAAAGAATAAGTCGTTTTACAAGTTCAGGATAAAATTGGTAAAATCTTTGAGCAACATAACCACCCATCGAAAGACCAACTAAAGTAACTTTATCAATTTTTAAATTCTCAATTAGTGCAAGTAAATCACCAACAAATAGATCGATGCTAAGATGCTGTTCAGTTTTTGGACTTTTTCCAAACCCTCTTAAATCTAATGCAATAACTCTATAATTATTTGAAAAATAATCTATTTGGGGAAACCACATCTCATGCGAAGTAGGGAATGCATGAATAAAAATAATTGGCTCTTTCTCAAGATCACCATCTTCAATATATGAAATTGAAGTACCGTTAATATTTTCGAGCGTGTTCAGTAAATTATCCTCGTCGACTAATTGTAATATATTCTCGGCGTTTACTTCCTAAATAGATTTGTCGAGGTCTTGTAATTTTTTGTTCAGAATCCAAAATCATTTCTTGCCAATGTGCTATCCAACCGGCAGTTCTTGGAATTGCAAAAAGTACAGGGAAGAAGTCTGTTGGGAATCCCATTGCTTTATAAATTAATCCGGAATAGAAGTCAACGTTTGGATATAATTTTCGTTTTATGAAATATTCATCTTGAAGTGCAACGCGTTCTAATTCTAACGCAATATCTAATTTTGGATTTCGGCCAGTAATATCAAAAACCTGATCAGCTAATTTTTTAATTATTCGTGCACGAGGATCGTAATTTTTATAAACGCGATGACCAAATCCCATTAACTTTCCTTTATCCTCTTTTACTTTTTTAATAAAATTTGGAACATTTTGAACTGAGCCAATTTCATCTAACATAGAAAGAACTGCTTCGTTTGCACCACCATGAAGTGGACCATATAACGCTGCAGCAGCTGCAGCCGTTGCAGAATATGGATCTGAATGAGAACTTCCAACAACACGCATTGCAGTTGTACTACAATTTTGTTCATGATCAATGTGAAGAATAAATAAAACATCGAGCGCTTTTTCTAAAACAGGATGTGGTTTATATCGTAACTCTGCAATTTTGAACATCATACTTAAATAATTTCCGACAAAAGAAAGATCGTTATCTGGATAAACATATGGCATTCCTTTTGTGTGGCGATATGCGAATGCTGCAACAGTTGGAACTTTTCCAATTAAACGAAGAATTTGTTTTCTGCGAAGTTCGTCATCAAAAATTAATTTTGCTTCTGGATAAAATGTTGAAAGTGCAGCGAGCGTACTTACAAACATTCCCATCGGATGAGCGTCGTAACGGAAACCTTCCATTAATTTTTTTACGTTTTCATGAACAAATGTGTGAAGTGTAATATCGTCTGTCCATTTTTTAAGTTGCTTTCTATTTGGAAGTTCTCTGTGAAGAATTAAATATGCAACTTCGAGAAAGGTTGACTGTTCGGCTAACTGTTCAATTGGATATCCGCAATGCTCTAAAATTCCATTGTCACCATCTATATATGTGATTGTGCTTTTGCAAATAGAAGTATTCATAAAAGCTGGATCGTAAGTCATCAATCCAAAATCAGCATCGTTTACTTTAATATTTCTTAAGTCTTTTGCATTTACAGTTTCATTCTCAATTGGGACTTCGTAGTTTTTGCCTGTTCTATTATCTGTAATTGTGAGAGTTTGTTTGTTCATAAATTTGGTTAGTTTATTTTTTAAGTTTTAATGATAGATTCTAATTTATTTCCAGTTTCAGTTTTAATTTCTTTGTGCAAACTATTTCCGTGCGAATCCATTGTAACAACAGCAGGGAAATCCTTTATAACAAGATGCCACATAGCTTCCGGAGTTCCAAATTCTAGAAAATTAACTCCATCGATTTTTATTATACATTTAGAATAATATTGTGCAGCTCCACCAATTGCATTCATGTAGACAGCTTTGTGCTCTTTTAAAGCAGCAAGAGTTTGATCTCCCATTCCACCTTTTCCGATAACTGCACGAATTCCGAATTTTTTTATAATTTCAGATTGATATGGTTCTTCACGAAAACTTGTTGTTGGTCCGGCGGCAGTAATTTTATAATTATCACCATCTTTCATAACAACCGGTCCGCAGTGATAAATTATTTGGTTTTTTAAATCAACCGGGCAATCATTTTCCATTAAATGTGCATGAATTGCATCTCTTGCAGTAAAAACTTTTCCAGAAAGAAGTACAACATCGCCAACTTTAAGGTTAAGAATATCTTGCTCACTTAATGGAGTAGTTAATTTAATTTCTTTTCTTGTGAGAGGAATATTTCTATCCTTTGCCATTTTTTGAATTGACAATTTGTCTTTATAAAGCCACTTTGTAATTTTTCCATTTTCAGGGTTAATTAAAATCCCTTGTCTTCGAAATGCCCAACAATCGTAAGCGACAGTTACAAAATAACTTGCAGGAATTCTATTTTGGACACCAACTTTACAACCAATTAAAGTTGTTCTTCCACCGAAACCCATTGCACCAATTTCTAATGAATTTGATTTATCCATTATATAATTTTCAATAGCTGCAAGTTCGGCGTTTGGATTTGTATCATCTAATTTTCTGAACAATTGTTGTTTTGCATGTTCATAACCAGAAGATCTATCACCCCCAATTGAGACACCGATTGCGCCGACAGCACAACCTTCGCCTTGAGCATGCCAAACAGAATGAAGAATACATTTTTTAATTCCATCAATATTTCTTCCAACTTTTCCAACATGTTCAAGTTCGCAGGGAAGTGAATATTGAATATTTTTATTTTCACAACCACCACCTTTTAAAATTAATTTAATTTCAATTTCATTTTTATCCCACTGCTCCCAATGAAAAATCGGAGTTCCTTCACCAATATTATCTCCGCTATTTTTTCCGGTGATTGAATCCACAGAATTTGGACGAAGTTTTCCAAGTTTGGTTGCTTCTTTAATTGATTCGATACAATATTTTTTTATTTCAAGTTGGTTGCAATTTATTGGAGTGTGAATATAAAAAGTTATCATTCCAGTATCTTGACAAAGTGGTCCAACATCTTCGCAAGCCATGTCGATATTTGTTGCAATTGTTTGCAAAGCCAAATCTGCACGAGATCCTTTTTGTTCTTTTTCCATTGCAACTTTCATTGCATTTCTAACATCAGGTGGAAGATTTGTGGAAGTGTCAATAAGAAGTTCTAAGATACTTTGTTTTAATAAATGCATGTGTAAAAATAAGATAAATTAGGGGAAAATTCTATAATGTTGATAAATAATTAAGTTATTAAAAATACTTGCACTTAACTTTCTACTTTTGTAGTTTAGATTAATGAGAGTCAACTTAAAAGTTATAGCAACATTTGTAGTTTCATTAGTAATTCTTTCCTGTGGAGACGATAGTGGATTAGTCGAATATTATCCCACTCCAGCTTTAGTCGGTAAAATTAAATTTATAAGTAAAGTTCCACCGGTTGATAGTTTAAAAAGTATGAGAATTGGCGCCTCACCATTTTATCCATTGTACTCAACTTTTGATTCAATCTTAACTCAGGGAATTCTTACTGGAAAAATTCCTGTTACATCAACATTAAATTTAGAAGGATTAGATTCTGGAGATGTAATAAATTTTACTTTCGATTTGCCACCGGGAGAATATAAATACATTGCACTACTTCACCAATATGGAACAAATTTTTTAACTGACTGGCAAGTTATTTCTGTCTACGGATCTACAAAAACAATTCCGAATCCAAAAAGTTTAACTTTAACCCAAAAAGGAAAAATTTATGATGTTGATCTTATAGTTGATTTCAAAAATCTTCCACCACAACCTTTTAAAAAATGATTAATAAATTAATTTCAATATTATTGATTTTGTTTAGTTTTTCTTTTTCACAAGAGGGAAGTGTAAAAGGAATAGTTACTGGTTCTGACGATAATTTACCTTTAGTTGGTGCTACTGTTATAATTGTAGGAACAACTCAAGGAGCAGCAACTGATGTAGATGGTGTATATGAATTAAAATTGGCTTTGGGCTCACATAAACTTTCGGTTTCGATGGTAGGTTATTCTAAGAAAACTGTGAATATCGAAATTACTGAAAATGAAACCAAAGTTGTAAATGTAAAATTAAGTCATTCAGAAATTCAAACTAATTTAGTAGTTGTTACTGCAAATAAAAGAGAACAATCTCTTGCTGAAGTCCCAGTTAGTATGAGCATTATCGATAATCAAACTGTCGAAATGAGAAGTAATGCAAGTTTTGACGAAGCACTCAGATTTGTTCCCGGAGTAAATATTATTGAAAGTTCGGTAAGTATTCGTGGATCTTCAGGATATAGTCGCGGTGTCGGAAGTAGAGTTATGTTTTTACTCGACGGAATGCCATTATTAACTGGTGATACTGGCGAAATAATTTTTGAATCTATTCCAATGTTAAATACTGATAGAGTTGAGATTGTAAAAGGTGCCGGTTCCGCACTTTATGGTTCAAGCGCATTAGGTGGCGTAATTAATATTTTGACAAGACCAATTCCATTAAATACTGAAGTAAGATTTAGAATGTTGGGAAAATTGTACGACAATCCACCTAAAGCATTTAGTAAATGGAAGTGGCATGACAAACCATTGTATATGAATGCACAATATTTGAGTATGTCTCATAGATTTGGAGATATTGGATTTACTTTTGCCGGAACACGTTATCATGACGATGGTTTTAGAGAATATAACTGGTCAAGAAGAGCAATGACTTACACTAAGGTTGATGTTCCATTTGGCGAAACAAGATCGTTAACTTTTATTACAAACTTTTTGTATCAATACAGAGCAGACTTTGTTTGGTGGAAAAATCTTGATAACGCTTTAACAGTTGCAGATGATCAAAAAGGGGTTACTTATCGAACAGATAGACTAAATACATCTTTAAAATGGAGTGACAAATTAACTGAAGATTTTTCTTACGATATAAAAGCAGTTTATTTTTATAGTTTCTGGCGAGCATGGGATAGTATTGGTACCGGAATGAATAATTCGCAATCAAGAGTTTTTAATGCTGAAATTCAAGGTAACTATAAAGTCAATGATGAGATTTATACAACATTTGGAGTTGTAGCAAAAAAAGATCAAGTAAATGCAAATTTGTTTCGCTTGCCAACGACTGGTTCAAAGCCTGGAAGTATGGGATTTGCGAGTTATTTACAAGCTGAGTACGCATATTTAGAAAATTTAAATTTTACAGTTGGTGGAAGATACGATTATCAAAAAGTTGATGGTCTTAAAAAATCCAACTATAATTTTAATCCAAAAGTTGCAGTTAATTATATAATGTCTGAAAACACTTCATTAAGAAGTTCTTGGGGAAAAGGATATCGTTCTCCATCGACAGCAGAATTATTCACTACAATAAATTTAGCTGGCGTTTTTGTAGTTTCAAATCCAACGCTTTTACCGGAAGAAAGTCAATCATTCGAAGTTGGAGTAATTCAACAAATTAGTGACAATATCACAACTGATTTCTCGGTCTTCAGTAACAAAATTGATAATTTAATTGAAGCAATTGCATATGCAAAAGATGATGGCTCAGGATTGGAAGCTAAATTCATGAATGTTACAGAGGCATTAATTCAAGGAGCTGAATGGAATACAAGTACAACTTGGTTTGACAATATGGTTAAATGGGATTTTAATTTAACTTATTCATGGCCTTACAATACAAAAGATAAAACTGTACTTTCATTCCGTCCAAGATATGTTGCGAGTACAAATATTTTTACAACAATGGATAAATTTACTTTTGGATTTGATTCAAGGTTCGTAAGTAAAATCGAAAAAATTGATAAAGCTTTAGAGCTTATCGTTGTAAATTCTGATATTAGAGTTCCTTCTTTTATTACTGACTTTAGATCGAGTTACGATTTAACAGATTACAATCTTCCTTTAAGATTAAACTTTCAAGTACTAAATATTTTTAATTACGTCTATGTTGAATTGATTGCAAATGTGGCACCAATGAGACAGTTTGTATTTAGCATTGAAGGTTCACTCTAAGCTTCAGATTTAAATTCCACTTAATTAGTTTCAAACAAAAAAAACTGCCAATTATTAGTTGGCAGTTATGTTACTAAATTATTTGTAAAATAATTATTTTATTTTTTGGCAGATTTTAATGACCAATCAAGGACAATTGAACTTGCAACATAAATAGTTGAATAAGATCCAAAAATTGTTCCAATAAAAAATGTTAATGCAAATCCACGATTCACTTCACCACCAAATATTACTAAAACAATAAGTACTAAAAATACTGTTCCACTTGTAATAATTGTTCTGCTAAGTGTTTCGTTTACAGACCGATTTATCAAAGTAGGTAATGATTCAGAACGATGAATTTTTTCATTTTCACGAATTCTATCAAAGATAACAACTGTGTCATTAATTGAAAATCCAATTAAAGTTAAAAATGCAGCCATTAAATTTTGTGAAAGTTCAAAATTAAAATATGGTCCCAATCCATCGAGAATTACAATTATACCAAATGTAGCCAAAACGTCATGAAGGAGTGCGATAACTCCAGCAACTCCGTAAATAAATTTAAACCTGAAGCCGACATAAACCATAATTCCGAGCATTGTTAGAATTACAGCATAAATAGCATCTCGTTTGAGTTCTGATCCAATTCGAGGTCCGACTTTATCTTCCTTTAAAACTTTAAAAGCTTTATCGGGAAATTTTTGTGTGAGACCATTTCTAATTGATTCTGCAACAGTTCCACCAACGCCTGTTTCGGAAGTTCGAATTAAGATGTCATTTTTAGTTCCGAAAGTTTTAATTTCAGAGCGTGGAAATCCAATTTCAGACATTACATTTCTTAATTCATTTATTTGCGGAGCCTCATCAAAACGTAAAACTAATTCAGTACCACCTGTGAAATCAATTCCTAAAGTGGGTCCTTTAAAAATAATAGCAAGTAGTCCGATAAATAAGATAATTCCCGAAATACTGTACCATATTTTTCGTTTCCCCATGAAGTCGATATTTGTTTTTTTAAAAAATTTCATTTTAATAAATTCTCCGATTAACCAAAATTAATTTTCGAAGTTCCACGATCAAGTAACGTTTGGAATGTAACTTTTGTGATTGTAATTGCTGTAAACAGATTTGCTGAGACGCCCATTATTAATGTTAATGCGAAACCTTGAATTGGTCCTGTTCCAAATTGATATAAAATCAAACCTGAGAAAAATGTTGTAATGTTAGAATCGAAAATTGCAGAAAAAGCTTTTGCATAACCAGTTTCAATTGCAACACGTAAAGATTTTCCAGAAGCTAATTCTTCTCTAATTCTTTCATAAATAAGTACGTTCGCATCAACTGCCATTCCAATACTCAAAACTATTCCAGCAATTCCAGGAAGAGTAAGTGTTCCTTTAAAAGCAGTAAGGACTGCAAAAATAAATAAAGTATTTATAAGAAGAGAAATATTTGCAACAAATCCACCAGTGCGATAGTACATTATCATAAATAGGATTACAACAATCAAAGCTAAAATAAATGAATTTATACCTGCTTTTATAGAATCTTCACCGAGTGTTGGTCCGACACTTCGTTGTTCAATAATTTCTACTGGAGCTGGTAATGCACCAGCTTTTAAAATAATTTCAAGCAGTCGAGCTTCATCAATATTTTCCATTCCTTCAATTTGTGAACGACCACCAGTAATTTTTGATTGAATAACTGGAGCCGAAAATACAGCGTTATCCAAAACAATCGCCATTCTCTTTTTAAGATTTGCACCTGTAATTCTTGCCCATTCGCGCGAACCTTCGCTATTCATTTCCATTGTTACAATCGGTTGATTAAAATCTGGATCAATTGTAGCTTTTGCATCTTCAACTACAGCACCGGTTAATTCTGCATTCTTTTTTAAGCCAAGAAGACCGAAATATTTTATTCCTTCACTAATAAACATTTGTTTTGAAGTCCAGTAAAAAGCCATATCTGAAGGAATTAATTGCTGAATTGCTTCTTGCGATAAAATCCGATCAACTTTTTCTTTATCATTTTCAGAAACATATGAATCGCCAGTTCCTTCTTGATTTGGTCGAACTAAATAAAGAAATGGATGTTCTTTTCGAATTTGTTCTGGTGATTTATCAGCTAAACTTGCTGTTGATGTATCATTTGAAGTTAATGATTCTAAAGTATTTGAAGTTTTTTCTTTTCCACTTTTAGTAATTGTTGAATCTGAAATCCCGTTATTATTTTTTGCAAGATAAGTGTCGATGACTTGCATAGTTTTATAAACTATTTCAGGATCCTTCATTAATTTAAATTCAAGTAGCGCAGTTCCTTGAAGAAGTTGACGAACTTCATTTTCTTTTGAAACTCCAGGAAGTTCAACAATAATTCTTCGCGAACCCTGTTTTTGAATTGATGGTTCTGAAACACCATATTGGTCAACTCTATTACGAATAATTTCAATTGCACGATCGATAGCTTTCTCAGATTCAGAATTAAGTTTATCAACAATTACATCATTCTCATCCCGTAAGCTTCCGTAATATCTTGAAAGTCTAAGATTATTTTTTTGAAAATTTTGAGTAAACAAATCAATTATTGATAATTCTGAAGTTTTGGATTCTTCTTTAACTTCATTTAGAATACTATAAAATTGATCATCTTTATTTTTTGCCATATCCTCAATTAGTTTAGAGATTTCAACTTCAAGTACAACTCGCATTCCACCTTGAAGATCCAAACCAATTTTAAGACGGCTGTTTTTGGCTTCCCTTATAGCTTCTTCATTTTCCTCGACATATTTAAGACTATCATTTCCACTTAAGTTTGAAATTTCTTTATCAAAACTATTTGAGACATAAGTTGGATAGAGCGAATATATCGACATTGCGATAGTTGCTATAATTAAAAATATTTTACCTCTGTTTTTTTTCACGCTTTATTCTCCGAATAAATTGCAACGATTTGCAATTTGCGGTTGTTATTATGAATTTTTTCTTTTCTGTTTTTTACTTAATATTATTTTGTAAATTGAATGAAAATATAATGGATTATAGGACAAAAATCAATTGAAAACATTTAAGAATATTTATTTAATTCTCACAACAATTTTCGTTATTGGATTCACTCCTTCGTGGATATATTGCCAAAATCAGTTATCTGTGCCACTTGTACTTGGTTTGCCAATAGAAAAAAATATTTATTCCGATAATATTACAATTACTTGGAATAGTAATATTAAATCAACAGGTATTGTTAGATTTGGAAAAGTAGATGGAGCGAAACTTTACACTGATTCAGTTAGTTCAAATGATAATGTTACTTCACATTCGATTAAATTAAATAATTTAATTCCAGCGACAATTTATAATTGTTCAGTTGGTTCGAAGGATTCTACTGGAACAGGTAATTCTGGAAATTTTCTTTTCAGTACAGCTTCACCACTTTCTGTTTCGGGAGCTATTTGGGTTTACTTTTCAAAATATGTGAACAATTCAGTTTCACTTGGTGAAAATGCAACTGTTGCAAATTTAGGTTCAAAGTTTGTTGAGAGAATTAATTTGGCGCAATATACAATTGACATTTCTCTTTATAGTTTAAGCGGAAATGTTGGCACAGAAATTGCAAATGCATTAATTAGCGCAAAAAACCGTGGAGTGAAAGTTCGTTTTATTGGTGAAGAAGATAATTCAACTACATCGGCAATGACACTTTTAAAAAATTCTGGTGTTCCATTTATAACAGATAAATTTGATACTTTCGCTTCAAGTGGTTACATGCACAATAAATTTGGAATATTTGATAATAGAAATTCTTCATCATTTGAAGATGATTTTATTTGGACTGGTTCGTGGAATGCATCAGATCCTGGAACAAATAACGATGCTCAAAATGTTGTAATTTTTCAGGATGTCGCACTTGCAAATGCATATACTCGCGAGTTCGAAGAAATGTGGGGAAGTTCAACAGAAATTCCAAATGCATCTTTAACAAGATTTGGAAATAGAAAAACTAACAATACTCCTCATCGGTTTATGATAAACAATACTCCTGTTGAATCTTATTTTAGTCCATCTGATGGAACAACTTCACAAATTTATAGTTGTTTGTCATCAAGTTTATCATCGATAAATGTTTGCGTCTTGTCTTTTACTCGAGATGATTTATCGCAAATAATTATGCAGAAAAAAAATCAGGGTATTAAAACGAAAGTTTTAATGGATAATAATTCTGATACAGGAAATGAATATGCAACTTTGCTAAATGCAGGAGTTGATATTTTCACAAGGCCATCTTCGTTTGGTGGATTTTTTCATCACAAATATGCAATTGTTGATGGAGATAAAACTTCATTGCAAGGAAAAGTTGTAACTGGTTCACACAATTGGTCTACTTCAGCAGAAAATACGAATAACGAAAATACTGTAATCATTCAGAGTAATAGAATTGCAAATTTATTTTTACAGGAATTTAAAGCTCGATATTTAGATGCCGGTGGAAAAGATAATATTATTGTAACATTTGTAAAGCATTCTGAAAATGGAAAACAGAATTCAGATTTTAATATATTTCCAAATCCCGCAAATCCGTCGACAACTTTTCAAATTAATTCATCTTCAGAATCAAATGCAGAAATCAAAATCTATTCTATTTCCGGACAGCTGATTAGCACGATCTTCAATCAACAAGTTCAAAAAGGGAAATACGAAGTGAAATTTAATACATTATCACTTTCGTCCGGAACTTACTATTGTATACTTTCTATTGATGGAAAAATTAAAGTCTCACCTTTGTTGATATGCAAATAGACTTGTGAGAAGTTCGCTGCGAGGTTATATTTTTGTTGTTATTGCATCTTTCTTTTGGGGAATTTCCGCAACTGTTGTAAAAATAGTTCTTGAAAAAACTGGAGATCCTTTAATTTTATCGCAAACTCGCGTTACAATATCTGCAATACTTTTATTTATCTATTTATATTTTTTTAAACGGGAATTATTAAAGATAGATTGGAAGGATTTTAAATATTTTATTATTACAGGAATATTTGGATTAGCAGGGTCTAATTATTTTTATTATTCAGCTATAAAAGAAACAACAGTATCGAATGCAATTTTAGTACAATATACGGCTCCAATATTAGTAGCACTTTATTCTGTGTTTATCCTTCGTGAAAAATTAAGTAGAGTACTATTATATTCAATAATAATTTCTTTTGTAGGAATTTATTTAGCAATTGGTGGATTTGAATTTAATTTAACTGAATCTTCTAAAAGAGGAATTATTTATGCAGTATTAGCTGCATTCTCTTTTGCAACATTCACATTGTCTGCAAAAAAACTTTTAAATAAATATCAAAGTATAACTTCAATGTTGTACACATTATTAGCAGCATCATTATTTTGGATTACAGTAAATTCGCCAATGGAAATTGCTGCAGCAAACTATAGTTCGAATGATTGGTTGCTTTATTCCGTAATTGCAATTATTTCAATTTTAATTCCATACTCCTGTTTTTTTTATGGATTAAAATTATTATCAAGCACAAAAGCAATTTTAACTTCAACCTTGGAACCAATATTTGCAATCGGTTCAGAAATAATATTTTTAGGAATTACATTTTCTTTAATTCAAGGAGCTGGTGCATTTTTGGTTATTGCTTCAATTGTTATTCTGACTTTGCAAAATAAAACTTCAAATGGCGACTGAGAAAAGGAAAAATAAATTAGAAAAAGTTCTTCGTCGCAGAATAACTGATTTGACGATAGTATTGGAAAATATTAATGATCCTCATAATGTTTCTGCAATATTCAGAACTGCAGATGCAGTTGGAATATCTGAAATTCATTTGCTTTATCCGAATGGGAAATTTCCAAAACTCGGTAGAAAAAGTTCTGCAAGTGCAAACAAATGGGTTGATAAAAAAAACCATATTTCTATTAAAAAATGTTTTACTTCCTTAAAGAAAAAAGGGTATAAATTTTACGCAACAAAAATTGATGAAAACTCGAAATCCCTTTTTGATATTAGCTTTAATGGAAAAGCTGCAATAATTTTGGGAAACGAACATCAAGGAATCTCGGAAGAAATGCATCCTTATATTGATGAAACAATTTATATTCCAATGCGCGGAATGGTGCAAAGTTTGAATGTCTCTGTATCTTGTGCTGTTATTTTATATGAAATGCTACGACAAAAATATAACACTCAAAATATAGGTCAATCAATGCTTACTGAAAAAGAGATAAAAAAGAAATTATCCCTTTGGTTAAAAAAATAAATATGAATATATTCAAAAAATAAATTAAACTTTAAAAATGAAAAAACTATTTCTAATCCTAAATATATTCATAATCTTAATTTCTGCCGGTTGTTCAAGTGATGCTCCGATAAGTTCTGTCCAAACAGATTTGTTGCCATTGTTAAGTAAAATAGTAACCGGATATGTAAAAGGAAAAGATGGAGTAGAAATTTATATTCGTATTCAAGGAAGGGGAACTCCGACAATTGTTCTTCCTGGAGGACCAGGTTATTCATTTGATTATTTACAAGATACCTTAACTCCATTAGACACAACTCTTCAATTAATTTATGTTGATTTGCGAGGTTGCGGAAAATCTCAAGGTTTTATTGATCCTAAAAAATATAATTTTGATGATATGGTTGCTGATATCGAATCTGTAAAATCAGTTATGGGATTAAAACAATTTTTTATTATTGGTCATGAAACTGGCGGAATGTTGGCGCAAAAATATGCAATTAAAAATCCAAACGATGTACAAAGAATGGTTTTGATGAGTAGTCCCGCAGATGCAAATGATCTAAATGTTTGGATAAACTCATTTAGAAATTTTCTTCCAAGAGCTGCTGTTGCAAGAATTAAAGCTTACGAAAGAGATAGTTTATTTATCGACGGTCAATATTCAAGTGGTTATGAGCAGGAAATTTTTAATGGAATTCTTAGTCCAAATTATTTTTATAATAGAACTTCAATACCTGAAAATTTTTCTACTCCAGAAAGATCGTGGGCAGTTTATAAAGAAATTTGGGGTCAAACAGGATATTTTGATATATCAGGAAGTTTAAAAACTTTTGATACACGTGATGATCTAAAAGGAGTTAATGCAAAAGCTTTAATATTGGTCGGCCAACATGATTATATTTCTTCATTCGTTTTAGAATCGTTGCATAATTCTCTTGCAAATTCTGAAATGCATATGTTTGAAAATGCAGGGCATTTTTTCTATTTAGAAAAACATGATGAGTTCATCTCTAAAATATTTGAATTTCTTGGCAAGAAATAACTAATTAATATTAATAATCTTCTCAAAACTCGTCTCAAAAGTAGAGCATAATAAGTTATTCTAAATCCCAAATTATACTAATATTTAATTTTCATTTTCAGTAAATTGAAATGTATATGAAAAATTATATTGAGTATATATCCTTCCGCTTATTTCAAATCGTTGTACAGTTAATTCCATGGGGATTTTATAATTGTTTATCAAAATTTATTTCTATAATTATTTTTATTCTATTTAATAAAAGAAGAAAGATTGCAATGCATAATATAAAAAATGCATTTCCAAACTTAAGTAATAGAGAAATAGTTAGTCTTGCTAAAAAATCTTTCCAAAGTGTAACAATTACAGGATTAGAAGTTTTATCAATGCACAGTTGGAATAAGTCAAAAATTTCTTCAATAATAAAACTAACTAATCCAGAAGTGTTGGATTTTGCATTACAAAAAGGAAATGGAGTAATTTTAATTGGTGGACATTATGCAAATTGGGAACTTATAATCTCATGTTGTACTTTATTACAGAATAAAAATATGAGTATAGTTGTTCAGGAACAAAGAAATAAATTTGTTGATAATAAAATTAATAATCTTAGAACGCAATTTGGGAATAAAACAATTAAAATGGATAAAGCCCCGAAGCAAGTCTTGCAGGAATTAAAAGAAAATAAAATTGTTGCAATGCTCGGTGACCAAAGTGGAAAAGAAGATGGACTTTATGTCAATTTCTTTGGAAGATTGGCATCAACTCATAAAGGTCCTGCAATATTTGCACTTCGTTCGGGAGCATCGTTACTCTTTATGCAAAATATTAGATTCGAAAATGGAAAATACGAACTAACTTTAAAAAATATTCCTTACGATGAAATTAACTCGAATAAAGAAAATGCCATTTCAATATTGACACAAAAAATAACTACGACAATAGAAAACCACATTCGTGAATTTCCAACACAATGGTTATGGATGCACAAAAGATGGAAGCATTTACAAATTAATTTAGAATAATGAAAATAAATGGGAATGAAAATATTTTAGTTATTCAAACTGCTTATTTAGGTGATCTCGCAATAACATTGCCAATGGTGCAAGTTTTAAAAAAAAATTACCCAAAAATAAATATTGATATAATATGTCTTCCCGATACAAGTAAATTAATTGAGAATAATCCTTATTTCAGAGAGATTATTAGATATGATAAACGAAAAACTGAAAAAGGAATATTGCCAACTTGGAGTTTAATTAAGCGTATTCAATTAAATAAATATCAAATTGCATTAATACCGCATCCATCATTTCGAAGTTCAATTTTAGCCTGTCTTGGAAAGATAAATATTCGAATTGGATTTTCGAAAAGTGCAGGAAAGTTTTTATTCACACAAATAACTCCCTTCAATAAATTTCAACATGAAGTTGAAAGAAATATTTCACTCTTAGAAAATTTGGGAATAAGTCCTTCTAAAAAAGAAACATCGGAATATTATCCTTCTTTGAAAGAAAAAAATAATATTGAAAATATAATTCAGAAAAATACGAATGATGAAATTGGAATTATAACAATAGCACCTGGTTCAGTTTGGAAAACTAAACGATGGATGCCCGAAAGATTTGCAGAAGTTGTCTCAGAATTAATTAAGAAAAATTATTTAGTATTTGCAATTGGCGGAACTTCGGAAGATGGAATAGGTAAACAAATTTCAGAATTAGTCTCTTCTTCTAAATTTGTAAATTTAATTGGAAAACTTTCACTTCTTGAATCAATCGAATTAATTAAAAGATCAGTTTTATTAATTTCAAACGATAGTGCACCACTTCATATTTCATCCGGAGTAAATACGCCGGTAGTTGGAATTTATGGGCCAACAGATCCACGATTTGGATTTTGGCCATACGGTGAAAATGATGTAATTATTGAAACAAATAATTTATCTTGTCGGCCATGTGGAATGCATGGTGGCGATAAATGTCCAATTGGAACTTGGGAATGCATGGAAAAAATTTCTTCTAAAAAAGTTTTAGAAGGAGTTGAAAAAATAATTTCAACTAAAAAATAGAGGGGGAAGTTTGTTGTGAAGATTCTGCGCTTGTATGAATTTCACAATTGGAAATTGGATAATTAATATTATAAATTTCATTGTACTGAACTGGACAAAATTCTGTAGCATTTTTCTTAGACTCAAGACAAATTTTAATTGATGAAATTCCAGCTGGTCGATTGAAATTATTATATATTTTAGAAATTGTATTATCTTCATAAACATATTTCATAAATCTTCCCCATAGAGGTGCTGCAGCATGACCGCCTTGACCATCCCAACTTGTAAATTTTACACGATGATCATCAAATCCAACCCAAACTCCTGCTGAGTATTGCGGCGTAAATCCAACAAACCATGCGTCAGCAAAATCTTGAGTTGTGCCGGTTTTTCCCGCAGCGGGATAATCAAAATGATTTCTAACTCTTGAGCCAGTTCCTCGATTTACAACATCTTCAAGCATCGAAGTCATAATAAAAGCAGTTTCCTTGGAAAGAATTTCTTTTTTCTCAGTAATTACACTTTCAATAATATTTCCATTTTTATCTACAATTTTTTTAATCCCAAATGGTTTTATATAAACACCTTCGTTTGCAAAAACACCAAACGCAGCAGCCATATCAATTGGTAAAACTTCCGGCGTTCCAAGTGCAATCGATTCGTACGGAGGAACTTTTGTTGTAATTCCCATTCTGTTTGCATATTGAGAGACGTGAGCTTTTGGAGCAATTTCTAAAATTGCATGAACAGCAATTAAATTTATCGATTCACGAAGACCTTCTCGCAAAGTTAATTTACCTCCAATTTTTCCATCAGAATTTTCCGGAATCCATTTTGTTCCATCTACATTATCAACTACAATTGGTTGATTTAATAATTCGAAACAGGGAGGATAGCCATTATCAATTGCAACTGTGTAAACGAAAGGTTTAAACGCAGAACCAGGTTGTCTTTGAATTTGCGTAACATGATTTAATCCGTATTTAAATTTTTTAAAATCAGCACCACCAACCATTGCTTTAATTTCACCTGTGTGTGGATCGATTGCAACAAAACCAATTTGAACAGTTTGCCAAACTTTTTTAACTGAATCAATAAATGATTTATTAGTTTGAAGTGATTTAATTATGCTATCTCGTTGATTTGGTTTTAAAAATTTATAAGCTGAAATAAATCTATTTATACTTCCTTTTACGGCATCATTTAAAATATCTTTATGATTATTCCATGACCATGAAGAATCAATTCCTTCTTGAATAAATGGCATATGTTCACTTACAGCTCTATTTGCATGCAACTGCATTCTACTATCAAGAGTTGTGTAAATTGAAAGTCCATCTTTGTAAATATCAAAATGAAATTCTTCACCTTTTTCAATTAAAAGTTGGCGAATGTATTCAACAAAATGTGGAGCGTCGCCAGTAAGTTCAGATTGTTCACGAATTACAAATTGGAGAGAATCTTGTTTTATGAAATTTGCATCTTCTAATGTTATAATATTATCCTGTACCATTTCATTTAATACAATATCTCTTCTTCGAAAGGCGCGAATTCTATTTCGGATTGGATCATAAAAAGATGGACCTTTTAACATTCCGACAAGCAAAGAACTTTCAGCTAAAGTTAAATCGGTTGCAGATTTATCAAAAAATATAGAAGCAGCCGCAGAAATACCATAAGCACCTCGCCCCATGTAATTTGTATTCAAATACATTTCCAAAATTTCATCTTTTGTGAATTCTTTTTCAATTTGAACTGAGGTTGCAAATTCGCGAAGTTTTCTTGTCATCTTATCAAAGGTGCTTTCTCTCTGACTTTGTAAACCATATAAATTTCTTGCAAGCTGTTGTGTAAGTGTACTTGCACCTTCCTTTAAACGAAATGCAAATACATTTTTAATTAATGCTCGAATAAATCTCCACGGAGTTACTCCCCAATGCGAGTAGAAATTTTTATCTTCTGTTGAAATTAAAGCTTTAAGAGTAGATTTTGGAATTTGATCGAGTGAAATATTAGTTCGATTCTTAAAATAAAATTGATCTAATAAAACTCCATCGGATGAATAAATTTTAGTTGCGAGTTCTGATTTTGGATTTTTAAGTTCCTCGAGAGAAGGCAAACCTTGAAAAATATATGGTAAATACCATAAATTAAAAGCAATAATTAAAACAAAAATAAAAATTAAAACTGATTTTAATTTAATTATGGGATTATTTTTTTTAGGAAGAGGCGATTTAGAATTTGAAATTGGTTTTGTTGTATTTGCCATTGCTATTTATCCCAATGATTTAATTTGAAATCCGAGCCATCGAAAGTTGCATAAGTATTAAATTCAATCCAATCTCCAAGATTTATATAAAGTCCGTTGTCAATTTTATGATAAAGATATTGATGTCGATGTCCCATAATAACTACATCGCATCCATTTGAGATTTTTTCAGTTGCATAATTTATCATTCCTTCTATTTCCCGATGAGTATCGATCAATGTGTGATGACTTCTGTTTTTTCGAGAAAGTTTACTTCCAATCGAATATCCAAGATTAACAGGAAGTTGAGAATAAGTCCAAATAAATAATTTATTTCGAAGTATTGAACTCATAAATTTATAACCATTATCATCAAGCGCCAATCCATCACCATGATGAAGATGAATAGTAAAACCTGATCTTTCAATTGTAATTGGTTTTTTGTAAACAGTGACACCAATTTGAGTTGGGAAAAAATCCTTCGTCCAATAATCGTGATTACCAACAATGAAGTGAACAGGAATTCCACTTTTAGTAATACCGAATAATGCTTCAATTATATTATTATAAACACTGGGAATTACATTTTTATATTCAAACCAAAAATCAAAAAGATCGCCTAAAATAAAAAGTTCAGAAGCGTTCGATTTTACTAAATCTAAAAATCTTAAAATTCTTTTTTGTTTTTCAATTTCAACTTCATTTGAATTTAATCCAATATGAGCATCAGAGAAAAAATATATTTTCTTACCAACTTTCTCCATTATTTATTGGAAGACATGTTTAAGGGTAATGAAATATTTTGAGTGAAACGATTGCACCAACCTTCTTCATCAGAACAATAAAAATATTGTAATTTACCTTTCAATGAATCCAATTTTATTTTTTTATTATTAAGCTGGATGATAAATTGAACAGGAGTTGAAGTATCGAGATAATCTTCAGTGGTTTTTTTAATTATTCGTTTTTTAATTTTCAAGGAAGATGATAAATCTGGAATAAACTCTATTTGAGGTTCTGTGTTAATATGAATTCCTTTAATTAATTGAAACTTTATATTCAGATTTATAGTTGATAATTTTGCATTGTAAATTAGTTCTGAAGTAGTTTGAACATGTTTGTTAATTTCCTGACTAATTAAATTAAATGATAAGATTACAATTGAAAATGAAACAAAAAATATTCGACGAATCATAAATTTATTATTTATACTCAGACAATTTGAGGTTCTTTAACTTTTAATAATATTATTCCGCCGGCAACGAATAAAACTAATAAACCAAGAATTCCTATTCTTGGATTGCCAGAAATGTAAGCACCGAAACCAACTATTAACGGACCAATCACAGAAGCAAACTTTCCAATTATATTATAAAAACCAAAATATTCTCCTTCTTGTCCTTTTGGAATCATTTGTGAGTAAAAACTTCTACTTAATGCTTGAACACCACCTTGAATCATTCCAATTACCGAAGCAAGAATAAAAAAATGAGTTGAATTGCTCATAAACATCGCACCGATAACCATGATTATATAAATTAGAATGCAAAATAATATTGGAATTTTTAAACCGAATTTTCCAGCGATATTTCCAAACAATAAAGCAAAAGGGAATCCAATAAATTGAGTTAATAATAATGCTGAAATTAAATCGCCAGTTTTAAAATTTAAAGATCTACCGAAATCTACCGCCATTGTAATAACAGTATTGACGCCATCGAAATAAAGCCAAAATGCAATTAAAAATAAAAAGATATTTTTTTGATGTTTTATTATTTTAGCTGTTTTTATTAAACTTCTAACGCTAAGTCTGACTGATTCAAGGAGAGATGTTTTCTGATAATTATTTTTAGACTCTGGAACAAAATAAAGTAATGGAATTGTAAATATTACCCACCAAACTGCAACTGTAATAAACGAAGCTTTAATAGATGCAACACCATCTACAAATCCAAAACTTTCTGGATCTAAATACATTAAAACGTTTATTAAAAAAAGTATTCCACCACCTAAATATCCTAAAGAATATCCAAGTGAAGATGCTGTGTTTGTATTTTTTCCTTGAACTAAAGTTGGAAGCATTGAATCGTAAAAGACTAAACTAAATTCAAACGCAAGCAATGCTGCACCATAAATGAACATTGCAGAAGACCAATCTCCTTTATCAATTTGCGACATTGAGTAACAACTAAAAGTGCCAACCAACACAAAAATTGATAAGAATAATTTTTTAGTTCCTTTTAAATCTGACATTGCGCCAAGAAGGGGACTCATTACTACCATAAAAATACTTGAGATAGAAATTATTGTTCCGAGTCGTGCAGTAGTTAAAGTTGATTCAGTTCCGGCACTCCAATAATCTTTAAAAAAGATTGGAAAGAATCCTGCCATTATTGTTGTTGCGAAAGCGCTGTTTGCCCAATCGTACAAGGCCCAGCTAAATATTTTTTTATCAATTTTCATATTATTATTAAATTATTTTATAAATTCAAAAAATATAATTATGATTAAAATTATTTAAGTCCTCTCCCTTGTTTAACAATTATTCCAGATTTTGTTTCTTTTTGCAGAAATGCATTTAAAATTCCATTTATAAATTTTGGACTTTTATTTGTGCTAAAAGTTTTTGCTAATTCAATAATTTCATTTAAAGTAACTTTAGTTGGGATCTCTTCAAAAAATAACATTTCGCACATTCCCATTTTAAGTAAAATTTTATCGATGATTGCAATTCTCTCAACTCCCCAATTTTCAGATAAACCTTTAATGTATTTACTAAGTTTATCTTCATTATTTATTACAACGTCAAATAATGTATGAGCAAATTCCTTGTCATTATTTAAAGAAGAGGTAGATATTAATAAAGTTTCTTTAATATATTTTGGCTCATCGTGAGTAATTACATACGCGTAGAGAGCCTGTAAAACCTTCTCCCGAACTTGTCTTCTGCTTAAATCTTTTGTTGTTGTCATAGAACTAGTGAAAAAACTACTACTTATTCATCAAAATTCCAATTTAAGTCTTATATTATGAGAAATAAATATTTAATATGAAACCTCAACCAACATCAATTACAAAGACAAACTCCAATAAAATTAAAATTATATGGAAAGATGAGCATGAAGGGATTCATGAAATAAAATTTCTTCGCGATGAATGTCCATGTGCTTCTTGTAAAGGTGAAACAGTTTTAATGAAATCATATCCTGCAAATGTACAAGTCGAACTTCCCGGAAAATATGATGTAAAAAATTTAACTGTTGTTGGAAGTTACGCAATCCAAATATTTTGGGGAGATGGACATGATACTGGAATTTATTCGTTCGAATTATTACGAACGTTATGTCAATGTAAAACTTGTACAACAAAAAACTAAAAATATAAATATGAAACTAAATAAGAACTTGAAATTAAAACTCGCAACTGCAGCAGTTGAAGCAAAAAATAATTCTTACTCGCCATATTCTAAATTTAGAGTTGGTGCAGCATTACTCTGCAATGATGGAGAAATTATTCCTGGCTGCAATATTGAAAATTTATCTTATTCACTTACAACTTGTGCAGAAAGAACTGCAATATTTAGTGCAATCAATAACGGTAAAAAAATATTTTCAGCAATTGCAATTACTTCAGATGATAAAAATTTTATTACTCCATGTGGTGCATGTCTTCAAGTTATCTCAGAGTTTGCTCCAAAAATTAAAATTATTCTTGTTCGTCCGGATGGAAAAATAAAATTAACGTCACTTCTAAAATTATTTCCTTCTCCTCCGGATTTAAAATTTTTAGCTAAATAATTGAAGTGTCGAAATATCATATTTTAATCGGGAGCAAGAGAGTTCCAAAAGTTAATGGCGTAAAAAATGCATTACTCAAATTAAGTACTCATTTTAATTTTAATTTCGATGATTTACTTATTAAAACTTTGGATTCACAAAGTGATGTTTCTGATACTCCGACAAGTATTGATGAAATTCAAACTGGAGCAAAAAATAGAGCTGTAAATATTTTTAAAAATAATCTTGAGTCAACTACAATTTCAATTGGAGTAGAAGGGGGAATTTATGTTGTTAATAATCGAGCATTTCTTCAAAGTTGGTGTGCAGTTTATGATGGAAGTAATTTATTTTATGGCTCTTCTGGTGCAATTGAAATTCCAACTGAATTGAAAAATAAAATTATACTTGAAAAACAGGACCTTGGAAAAGTAATTGATGAATATGCAGGCAAAAAAAATATTCGAAGTAATGAAGGAACTTGGGGAATATTATCCAACAATATTATTACAAGAGAAGAATCATTTACACTTGCTGCTACAATTTCTTTAATAAGTTACTTTCGTACGCAAAATGAAAATTCAATTTCTTATAAAATAATTTAAGACTAACTCAATTGATTATATTATCATCAATCCATATATTTCTTATTAATTAATGGCACTTGAACAAATTATTTTCTGGAGTTTAATTTTGGTAGCGGGTTTTTCCGCTATCATGGTTGTAGTTTCAAGAAGTCCAATTACAAGTGCATTATATTTAATCTTAAACTTATTTTGTCTCGGCGGATTTTATCTCACCTTAAACGCTCAATTTATCGCCATCGTTCATATAATTGTTTACGCTGGTGCGATAATGGTTTTATTTCTCTTCGTAATTATGTTATTGAATCTTGGAGATGAAAGTAAATTGCGCGAACGTATCGATTGGAAAACTTATATTTCAATATCAATCTCGGTTGCATTTTTTGTTGAATTGTATTACATCTTAATGATTCAAACTCCAATTCCTGTTACAAAATTACATGTCAATTCTGCTGAAGTTGGAACTGTAGAATATCTCGGGAAAGTTTTATACACACAGTTTATTTTTCCGTTTGAATTAACTTCAATTTTATTAATTGCTGCAATTATTGGTGCAATTATTCTCGCAAAGAAAAAATTTACAATATGATTCCAATTCAATATTATCTTCTTTTTGCAGGATTTTTATTTTCAGTTGGATTAGTTGGAGTTCTAATAAGAAGAAATGCAATTGTGGTTTTTATGTGTATCGAAATAATGTTGAACTCTGTAAATTTAACTTTTGTTACTTTTTCTGCTTATTTGGGAGATGCAACCGGTCAGATCGTTGTTTTTTTTGTAATGACTGTTGCAGCGGCAGAAGCAGCAGTTGGATTGGCAATTATAATTTCACTATTCAGAAATAAACAAACATTGAACATCAATGAAATTAATCTTTTAAAATGGTAAGCATGTATCAATTTATTGGTTTGATTCCACTTTTTCCTTTAATCGGATTTTTAATTAATGGGTTATTGGGCTCAAAAATAAAATCTGAAAAAATTATTGGTTCAATTTCGGTTTTAGCGGTTTCACTTTCATTTCTAGTTTCAACATTTATATTCTTTGAAATGATAAACCTTCCAACTGAAGAAAGATTAAAAATTGTAACACTCTTTTCTTGGATAAATGTTGGCTCGATAAATGTAGATATATCTTATCAAATTGATCAGCTTTCAATTTTAATGACTTTGATAATTACAGGAGTTGGTTCGTTGATTCATATTTACGCAACTGGTTATATGCACGGAGATTCTGGTTATTGGAGATTCTTCGCATATTTAAATTTATTTATTTTTACAATGTTGAATCTTGTCCTCGCAGATAATTTTCTGTTAATGTTTTTAGGTTGGGAAGGAGTTGGTTTGTGTTCCTATTTATTAATTGGATTTTGGTATGACAGAGATTTTGAAAATAGCACTACAAGTGTTGCAGCCAAAAAAGCATTCATCGTAAATAGAATTGGTGATTTTGGATTTCTTATCGCGATGTTTTTAATTGTTCAAGAATTTGGTTCGTTACAATTTCTTTCAGTTTTTAGTCAAGCATCAGTAATTCCAAGTGGCGATAAAATTTTAACAGCAATTACTTTACTTTTATTTTTGGGCGCAACAGGAAAGTCGGCACAAATTCCATTATTTGTTTGGTTGCCGGATGCAATGGCTGGCCCAACTCCAGTTAGCGCATTAATTCATGCAGCAACAATGGTTACCGCCGGAGTTTATTTGCTTGCGCGAAGTTCAACAATGTTTATTCTCGCTCCAATTACAATGGATGTGGTTGCGGTAATTGGAATTTGCACTGCAGTTTTTGCAGGAACAATTGCATTAGTTCAAAATGATATTAAAAAAATATTAGCTTACTCAACACTCAGTCAACTTGGATTTATGTTTCTTGCTTGTGGAGTTGGAGCATTTTCTGTTGGAGTTTTTCATTTAATGACTCACGCATTTTTTAAAGCACTTTTATTTTTGGGAGCTGGTGCAATAATTCATTCGCTTCATCATGAACAGAATATTCAAAAAATGGGTGGACTTAAAAAATATCTTCCCAAAACAGCTGCAACATTTTTTATCGCAGCTTTTGCAATTTCAGGAATTCCTCCACTTTCAGGATTTTTTAGTAAAGACGAAATACTTTGGAAAGCATTTTCAAGTGGTTCAATTTGGTTATGGCTCTTCGGAATAATTGGAGCGTGCTTAACTGCATTTTATATTTTCAGATTAGTTACTTTAGTTTTTAATGGTGAAGAAAGATTTGATGAAGATTTGCATCCGAAAGAAGTTCCTTCTGCAATGACAATTCCATTAATTATTCTTGCAGTACTTTCAGCAATTGGCGGATTAATTGGGATTCCACATTTTCTCGGAGGTTCAAATAAATTTGAAGAATTTTTAGAACCAATTTTTAAAAGAGCAAATTATCAACTACCTATTGCTCATGATGAAATATTTATGGAATATCTTTTAATGTCTATTTCTGTTGCATTAGCTGTTGGTGGAATATTATTTGCACGACATTTGTATTTAAAAGATAATTCGATTGCGGAAAAAATATCCAAAAAATATAATTATGGATATAAATTATTATTCAATAAATATTTTGTTGATGAGTTTTACGATAAAGTAGTTGTAAATCCAATTAAAAATTTTTCGGATTCAGTTTTATGGAAAAAATTAGATGTAAAAATTATTGATGAATTTATTAATGCTTCTGGAAGAATTACAGAATATCTTTCTTCGCTTTTTGTAAAAATTCAAACCGGAGTTACTGATACTTATGTATTAATTTTTGTTATGGGAGTTGTCTTAATTTTATTGAGGATGATTATTTAATGTTATTACAATTCGAACAAAATGTTTTAACCATTTTACTTTTCTCTCCATTAGTTGGAGTTTTAATTTTACTATTAATCAAACAAGAAGAAGATACATTTTTAAAATATATTGGAATTGTTACAAGTATATTTACATTTATAATTTCAATTTATCTTTATAATATTTACAATATCAACGATTCATCTTTCCAATTTATAAAATCAATTCCTCTAATAAACTTTATTGATGTCAAATATGCAGTTGGTATTGATGGACTTTCGTTAGTATTAATTTTGCTCACAACATTTTTAACTCCGATAACTTTAATTTCTTCATTCAATTCAATTAAAAAGAGAGTTAAAGAGTTTACAGTATTTATGTTATTACTCGAAGTTGGAATGATCGGTGTTTTTGTTTCGACAGATCTTTTCCTCTTTTATATATTTTGGGAAGCAATGTTGATTCCAATGTACTTTATTATTGGAATTTGGGGAGGAAAAAATAAAATTTATGCAACAATTAAATTTTTCATTTTCACAATGGCAGGAAGTTTATTAATGCTGATTGCAATATTATGGATGGGAAATTTTGCAGCACTTCAACCAGATGGAATATTCACAACTGATTATTTTAAGTTACTTTCAATTGTTCATTTAATTCCAAAAGAAATACAAATAATTTTATTTCTTGGATTCACAATTTCATTTGCAATAAAAGTTCCATTATTTCCATTGCATACTTGGTTACCCGATGCACATGTTGAAGCACCAACTGCCGGAAGTGTAATTCTTGCTGGCGTTCTTTTGAAAATGGGAACTTACGGTTTAGCAAGATTTAGTTTACCATTATTTCCGCAAGCAGCAATTCAATTGACTGCAATATTAATTACTTTGGCAGTCGTTGGAATTATTTATGGCGCATTAGTTTCAATGGTTCAAACTGATATTAAAAAATTAGTCGCCTATTCTTCAGTAAGTCATTTAGGATTTGTAGTGTTAGGAATTTTTGCAGCGACTGAAGAATCTTTACAGGGAAGTATTTTACAAATGGTAAATCACGGACTTTCAACAGGTGCATTATTTTTATTAGTTGGAATGTTATACGATAGAAAACATTCTCGTGAAATTTCTGACTTTGGCGGACTCGCAAAATCAATTCCAATTTTCTCAACTTTTTTTATGATTGTAACTCTTTCATCAATTGGACTTCCGGGATTAAACGGATTTGTTGGAGAATTTTTAATTTTAGTTGGTTCTTTTAATAGTTCATTTATTCCATCAAAATGGTTTACAATATTTGCAACAAGTGGAGTAATTTTATCTGCAGTTTATATGTTGTGGATGTTTCAAAGAGTTGTCTTTGGAAAAATTACAAGCGAATCAAATTCAAAATTAAATGATCTTTCTAAAAGAGAAATCGGTTTATTAATTCCAATTATTATATTTATCGTGTGGATTGGAATTTATCCATCAACATTTTTAAAAATCACAACTAACAGCTCAAAAAATATTGTAACACAAATGAATCAAAGCATTCAAAATATTAATCCAAATCAATTAAGCAAATAAGAGATGATCCCTACTTTACAAGATTATCTTAATATCGCTCCGATACTTGTTGTCTCATCAGTTGCGTTACTTGAAGTTGTAATCAAAATTTTATTTAAGAATTCTAAAAAATGGTTTTCATACATTTCAATTTCAGGATTATTAGTTGCGATATATTTTGCAGTTTATAATTTTGGAGCGATTTCACTTTCCTTCAACGACATGCTTTTTTCCGGAGGATTTGCAAGTTTTTTTGAAATACTATTTTGCATAATTGGAATATTAACAATTCTCCAAAGTGAATCAGTAAATAAAATAGATGAATTCAACACAGCTGAATATCAAATATTAATTTTATTCAGCATTGTTGGGATGATGATTATGGGTTCAGGTGCCGATTTAATAACAATATTTTTGGGATTGGAATTAATGTCTATCTGTTTTTATATTCTCGCCGGATTTGCAAGAAAACATGTCGCAGCAAATGAAGCTTCATTAAAATATTTTCTACTTGGAGCATTCGCAACAGGATTTTTACTTTATGGAATTGCTCTCATTTACGGAACAACCGGAACAACAAATATTCTTGCTATCGCCAGACAGTATCCGATGATTTTTAGTATTCCACTTCACGTAATTGGATTTATTTTATTGCTAATTGGATTTGCATTTAAAGTTGCATTGGTTCCATTTCATATGTGGGTTCCCGATGTTTACGAAGGTTCAATGACAAATGTTACAGGACTAATGGCGTCGGGTGGAAAGGCATCTGCATTTGCTGCGTTCCTTTTAACTTTTTCAATTCCATTGGGAGTGAAAAATATGGAGTTGATTCAAATTATTTCTTGGCTAGCTGTTGCTACAATGTTTGTTGGAAATATTTTTGGATTGGCACAACGAAATATAAAACGAATGCTCGGATATTCTAGTATTGCACATGCCGGATATTTACTTGTAGGTTTGGTATCTTCAAATAGTTTGGGAAATCAAGGAATACTTTTTTATCTCGTTATTTATTCTGTTACAACTATTTGTGCATTTGGAGTTGTTTCTTTTGTCGAAGATGAATATGGCAAAAATTTAAATATTGAAGATTACAGTGGGCTTTCAGTGAGCAATCCATTTTTGGCAGCAGTGATGTCATTATGTATGTTTTCATTAATTGGAATTCCGCCTTTAGCTGGATTTGTTGGAAAATATTATTTATTTGCATCAGCAGTTCAAAGTAATTTAATTTGGATAGTTGTAATCGGAATTCTAACTAGCATTATTTCACTTTACTATTATTTAAGAATTATAGTATTTATGTATTTCAAAGAACCAAAAACTGAAAATAAAATTATACTTTCAACTGAATCTAAAATTTCACTTATATTTTCTTCAGTTTTAATTTTGCTACTCGGAATTTATCCATCTCTTCTTTTATCAGTAGTAGAAAAATTTTTCAAACTATAAAATATTTTACACGGGAATGATACCCCTATTTACAGGTGATCAGTGCCGTAAGTTAGATATTATTGCAAAAAATAAATATTCCATTTCAACCGAAAAGTTAATGGAAAATGCGGGAAAACAAATTTCAGATTTTATTTTAGAAAAAAAATATAAAAGTGTCTTAATATTCTGCGGAAAAGGGAATAATAGCGGAGATGGATTAGTTGTTGCTCGATTTTTAGCTGAAAATAAAATTAAAGTTTCAATCGCATTTGCAACTTCAAAAAAAGAATTAAATTTTCTTTCTCGTATTAATTTAGAAAAAATAAATAATGAAAATTATAATATCCAATTTTATTTTAAACCAACTCTTCAAAAACTAAGAAGTCTAAAATTCGAATATATAATTGATGCATTACTTGGAACTTCATTTAATGGAAAATTAAAATCAAATTATTTAGAATATGTAAAATGGATCAACAGGCAAAATGTACCAATTTATTCTGTCGATGTTCCATCTGGATTAAATGCAACGACAGGAAGAGTAACTAATTTGGCAGTAAAAGCAAAAACAACTATAACTTTAGGTTCCAACAAAATAGGATTATGGATTGCAGGTGCGCCAAATTATGTTGGTGAAGTTATATTGAAAGAAATTGGATTACCAAAAAATATATTTAACAAAATTAAATCGTCAATATTTCTTTTAGAAAAAGCTGATGTAAAAAAAACATTTCCAAAAAGATCTAAAACAGTTCACAAATATTCAGTCGGTAAAGTTTTTGCACTTTGTGGTTCTCGTGGATTAACTGGAGCGGCAATTTTATCATCCGATTCAGCAATGAAAACTGGAGCAGGTGCTGTTATTTTAGGTTTTCCAGATTCTGAATATAATGTAATTGCGAGAAGAACTTTGGAAGTTATGCCTTTTCCTCTTAACTCAACAAATGAAGGAACATTGTCAAAAAATAGTATTTCAAAAATAGAAACAAAACTTAAATGGTGTAATTGTTTATTAATTGGACCGGGACTTTCTAAAAATCAGGAAACTGAAAAATTAGTTCAAAAAGTTATTGAGATTAATTCAAAACCAATTGTTATCGATGCAGATGCAATTTATGCTTTAAGAAATAAAAAAAATATTCTTCTGAAAAGTAAATCCAAAGAAATAATTCTTACACCACATTCAGGAGAGTTTCAAAATTTAATCGGAAAAAGAAATCACATTACAGATGAAGATAGAATACAATTTGGAAAAAAGTTTGCGCTTAAATATAAAGTCACTTTAGTTTTAAAAGGAAGGCCGACAATTATATTTCATAAAAATGGAAATGTTTTTATAAATCAAATTGGAAATGAAGGAATGGCGACTGCTGGAAGTGGAGATGTTTTGTCTGGAATTATTTCTTCATTACTTTCACAAGGAAATAGTGGAAGCGAAGCTGCAATAAATGGAGTTTATATTCATTCTCTTGCTGGCGATATTTGTGCAAAAGAAAAAACAATTTATAGTTTAGTCGCAAGTGATTTAATTAAAAATATATCGAAAGCAATTAAATATGTCATCAACTAAAAAAATAATATTTTATCATCTTCCTCCAATAATTTGGGCTGGATTAATTTATTTTGCTTCATCTCTTCCCGGGGGAAAAGTTCCTCTAATTGAAGGAATGGATAAAGTTGCACACTTCGGTGTTTATGCAATATTTTGTTGGTTACTTCATCGCTCATTACAAAATAATAATTTAGAAATTATTAGAAAATATTCACTAATAATTTCAATAATTCTAGCTTCACTTTATGGATTGGGAGATGAGTTTCATCAATATTTTGTTCCGCAAAGATTTTCCCATGTTGGAGATTTGATTGCAGATATTCTTGGAGCAATTGCTTATTGTTTAGTATATATTTCAATTCAAAAAAATAAAAAAACAATTTAAACTCAATATGAAAAAAATAATATTCCTTTTTATTCCATTAATAATATTTGGTCAACAAAAATATTCCGTTCCAGATTGGTCTAAAGAAGCTGTTTGGTATCAAATATTTCCTGAAAGATTTAGGAATGGAGACACTTCAAACGATCCCACGATTGAAACTTTAACTGGATCATGGCCGCATGATGAACAAAAAAATTGGAAAGTTTCTCCGTGGACAAGTGATTGGTATAAACTTCAACCTTGGGAAGTTGATCGTAAAGGATTTTATTATCAAGCTCAGCTTCGAAGATACGGTGGTGACTTGCAAGGTATTATTGATAAACTTGATTATTTACAAAAACTTGGAGTTACTTCAATTTATTTAAATCCAATTTTTGAATCGCCATCGTTACATAAATATGATGCAAAAATGTATCATCATGTTGAAAATAATTTCGGCCCGGATCCAGAAGGTGATAAAATAATTTGGGAAAATGAAGATCCATCCTCACCATCAACTTGGAAATGGACAAGTGCAGATAAATTATTTTTAAAATTAATTCAGGAAAGCCACAAACGAAATATGAAAATTATTATTGATGGAGTTTTTAATCATTGTGGAATGACATTTTGGGCGTTTGAGGATGTTAAGAAAAATGGAATTAATTCTAAATTTATTGATTGGTTCACAATAAAAAAGTGGGATGATCCATCAACTACCAAAAATGAATTTGAATATGAAGGATGGTATGGAATTAAAGAATTACCCGAACTTAAAGAAGTTGATGGAACTTTAGAAAAATCAATTCGTGGACATATTCACCAAATTGTAAAAAGATGGATGGATCCAAATAATGATGGAAATCCGGAAGATGGAATTGATGGTTGGAGATTGGATGTCGCAGAAATGGTTCCAATAAAATTCTGGAAAGAATTTAGAAGTTGGACAAGAGAAATTAATCCAAATTCTTTTTTAGTTGGCGAAGTTTGGTGGGAAGATTGGAAGAATAATAAAATGTTTGATCCAACTCCTTGGATAAAGGATGGCGAAGTTTTTGATGCGGTTATGAATTACAGATTAACTGCGCCCATGTTAAATTATTTTAATGACAATAAATCAAAAATTACAGCCAGTAAATTTGTATCCGAAATTGAAAAAATATATTCTCAATTTTCGGCTGATGTTTTGCAAGCTCAAATGAACACACTTGAAAGTCACGACACGGACAGATTATCAAGTATTGTTGTTAATCCTGATAGATGGTTTGATCACGATGCAAGTGTTTCGCAAAAAAAAGATTATGAAGTTAGAAAACCAAATACAGAGGAAATTAAAAAACAAAAATTAATTATTTTATTTCAGATGATTTGTGTTGGTTCACCGACAGTTTATTATGGCGCTGAAACAGGAATGTGGGGAGGGGATGATCCCGACGAAAGAAAACCAATGCTCTGGAAAGATTTAGTTTACGAAAATGAAATATCTCATCCTTTTAATATTGAAAGACAAAAAGATAGCGTTTTTGTAAATGAGGAATTTCTTCAATTTTATACCAAAATTATTTCAATAAGAAATAATTATGAGGCAATCAAAACCGGATCTTTTAAATTCATAAAATGGGATGATCAAAAAGATATTCTTATTGTAGAAAGAAAACTAAATAATGAGGTTCTACTAATTGCATTTAATAATTCAAATAGTGAGCAAAATATTTCACTGCCTGCTTCAAGCTATAAAAATATTTCAAGTTGGATTGATCTTTATGATAATAAAAAGTTTGAAATTAAAAATGGAAATATAAATATTATTCTGGATGGAAAAGGTTGGATAATCTTGAAAAGTTTATAGTAGATGTACTTAGTTTTCATTTTAATATTTGGAATATCATCACATTTGTTTAGTAGCCAGAATTCTGTATTGGTAACTGTAAATGGACAGAATATAACCTCCGATCAATTTATTAGACGATATAAAACCTATCTCGCCAAAGTTGGAGTTAAAGATAATTTTGTTGTTCGAAAACAGATTCTGGAAAATATGATAAATGAAAAACTGATTTTATCTGACTCGCAAAAACAGAATTGGTATTATTTAAAAGAATTCAGAAGTAGAATAAATTCTTTAGCAGAAAGTAATCTTATAATTGAATTTTATAAGAATTCATTTGATAGCATTTCAATTTCAGATAAAGAAATGAGAATTGCTTTTCTGAATATGAATACAAAAATTCGTGCTCGGCATTTATATGCTGCTACTTATGAAAAGGGAATAGTTTTAAGAAATAGAATTATAAATGGTGAGTCATTTGAAAAATTGGCTAAAGAAATATTTACCGATAGTAAATTAAAGAATAATGGTGGCGATCTAGGTTATTTTTCTATCGGAGAAATGGAAGCTCCAATTGAATTGACAGCATTTTCTATGCCAATAGGTGAATTGTCACTTCCAATTAGAACCGAGGATGGTTTTAGTATTATTCGTGTTGAAGAAAAAATTGTAAAACCATTTATTACCGAAACTGACTTTGCAAATCAAAAAAATAAAGTTTCAAAATATTTGGTAGCGTTGAAAAAAGAATTATTGAGTAAAGAATTATCATATCAAATATCTGGTGAATTAAAAATTACTTTCAACGAAACGGAAATCCGGAAATTGTTTTTATTCTGGAAAAATTATATTTCAAAGCAGTCAACTGAAATAGAAACTACAATTCCATTTTATTTAAAAAATAAAACTAATATTATTGCAAATTATAAAAATGGAAATATTACAACTGGTTCTATAATAGACTTGTCGGGCAAGTTAAATCAAAGACAGAAAATGAGAGTAAGAAATGTTGAAGATTTAAAAAATTTAATTTCTGGGTTATTAGTCCGCAATGAGATAATTATAAATGCAAAAAACTTGGAATTAGAAAAGACAGATACATTTAAAAGTTCAATTGCTGAAGATTCTGTTTTGGTAATACTAATAAAATGGACAGAAGATGTAATTCTAAAAAATATTACGGTCGACAATAAAACATACAAATCAAAAAATAAAAAAGAAGAAAAAGAATTTAATACTCAAGTTCGAAATAAGTACGAACAAAATAAAAGCAAATATATAACTCCCGATGAAATAAATGTTGCAGAAATATTTGTAACAAACCAAAACTTTGCAAATCAGCTATTAGATAGTTTAGCTTCAGGAAAGTTATTTTCAAAATTAGCAACTGAATATTCTGAAAGAACTTGGAGCGCAAAGCAAAATGGTGAATTGGGATTTGGAGACAGACTCAGTTATGGAATCTATGCCGACACATTATTTAATATATCTAAAAACAAAATAATTGGTCCATTTCAATTAGGTAGTGGATATTCCATTTTTAAATTAATTGATAAAAGTTATTCTAAATCAAAAAAATTTGAAGAAGTTAGAGAAGAAATATCAGCTGAACTTTTTAAAGAATCGAGTGATAAAGTTTTTTTTGAATCCTTAACTCAATTAAGGAAAAATTCTAAAATAGAAATCAATTATTCTCTTGTAGAAGAGCTAATAATGCAATAATATTGCAGAATAAATTTATTATAAATGTTAATTCGAAAATTAAAAAATACATCTTTAAGATTAGTACTCTTTAGTTTATTCTTAATAACAATAAATATTAATTCAGCTATATCTGGAATTACAGGTAAACTCACTGGATATTTAAAAGATGCACAAACAAATGAGCCACTCATCGGTGTAACTATATTAATTAAAGGTACAACTTCAGGTGCGTCAACTGATATTGAAGGATATTTTTCCGTATTAAATATTCCTCCCGGTGTTTATACTGTAACTGCTTCCATGATTGGATATTCTACAACAACATTTGAAAAAGTAAAAATTTCAATTGATCAAACTACAAATCTAAATATTAATCTCAAGCAATCAGTTTTAGAAATAGGAGATGAAGTTGTTGTAGTTGCTGAACGTCCTCTTATTAGAAAAGATATGACATCTGTCGAAGCTCGTGTTGATGCAGAAGCAATAAAAAATATGCCCGTTCAGGAAGTTAGAGATATTTTAAATTTACAAGCTGGTGTAACAATGGGGCGTGGCGGAGAAATTCACATTCGTGGTGGTCGTGCAAGTGAAGTTGCATATTGGGTTGATGGAAAATCTGTAACGGATGTTTTCGATGGTTCGCAATCAATCTCTGTTGAAAGTAATGCGATTCAGGAATTACAAGTTGTGAGTGGAACTTTTAATGCTGAATATGGAAATGCGATGTCTGGAATTGTAAATATTGTCACGAAAGATGGTGGCGAAAAATTTGCTGGTAATCTTATGATTTATTCCGGTGATTATTATTCTAAAGAAGAACAGATATTTCAAAACATCGGTGATTTTAATATTTCTACAAATAAAAATATTGAAGGAAGTTTAAGCGGACCACTTATTTCAGGATCTGATTTGTCATTTTATTTTTTTGGAAGAAATTACTCGACTGATGGATGGTTGTATGGACGAAATGTTTTCACAATTGATGGAGATTCAGCTGATGGAAAGTATGTTGCAATGAATCCGAGAAATAAAACCTCACTTCAAACAAAAATAAAATATCAGATTACTCCATTACTAAAATTAACTTTTAGTCTTCTTGGAAGTCAACAAAATTTTAGAGATTACAATCACTTTTTCAGTTTACAGCCTGACGGCGACGTTAAAAAATTTGATAAAGGATACGATTTAAGTGCATTGTTATCACACAGTATCGGAATTGAAACTTTTTACACTATTAATCTTTCAAAATTTCAAAAAGATTTTCGCGAATATTTATTTGAAGATCCATTAGATTCCAGATATTTACATCCCGATTCTTTAAATGAACCAGGATATAGTTTTACAAACATGGGAACCAATCTTCATCATTTTAACAGAAATACAACTTCGTATGTTTTTAAATTTGATGTAACAAGTCAGCTAAACAAATTACATCAAACTAAATTTGGGTTTGAGTCAAGACAACATAAATTATTTTATAACGATTTTACAATTGTACCTGCAGATGATTCGATTGGTCAACAAATTAGACCATTCAAACCGGCAGTTCTCGACAAGTCAACTTCTACACACGATAATTATACAAGAAATCCAATTGAATATTCATTTTATGCACAAGATAAAATTGAATACAATAATTTTATTATTAATGTCGGTTTGCGTTACGATTATTTTGATTCGAAGGGAGATGTTTTAACAGACCCCGAAGATCCAAATATTTATTTACCCTTTAAATTAAATAATAAATTTGATGTAAATGGTGATGGTAAAATTGATGTTTCAGATGATCAGACAGCAACTTCAGCGATTGAAAAGCGAAGAAAATATTGGTACAAAAAAGCTTCGCCAAAAAAACAAATCAGTCCGCGATTTGGAATTGCATATCCAATTACTGATCAAGGCGTAATACATTTTTCGTACGGACATTTTTTACAAATTCCATCCTTCAGTTATCTTTATCAAAGACCAGAATATAAAGTAACATCAAGTGGGGGCTTGCAAGGTGGATTTGGAAATCCAGATTTAAATCCACAAAGAACAGTTATGTACGAAATTGGTTTGCAACAACAACTTTCAGATGAGATGAGTATGGATGTTACAGGTTTCTATCGAGACATTCGAGATTGGGTAACTTCGGGACCAGCAATTGAAGTCCAAGCCGGAACAGGATATTCGATGTACATAAATAAAGATTATGCAAATGTTCGTGGAATTGCACTCTCGTTAAACAAACGACTTTCAAATTTTTATACTTTTAATTTTAGTTATACTTTTCAAGTTGCTGAAGGTGTAAATTCTTCCCCCGATGAAGAATATTTTGCACAAGTTGGAAATTCTGATCCAGCAAAACAATTAACTTCTCTCGATTGGGATCAAACACATACTGCAAATTTTTCTTTGGGACTTGAAGATGCTGGACAAGGCGGGTTTATGATTTTGCGATATGGTTCCGGTTTGCCTTATACTCCGGTAATTATAACTCAACTTCGACAAGGACAAAGCACTTCAAATAATTTAATTAAGAATAGCAGAAGACGACCAGATAATTTTACAACTGATCTTCGATTGTATAAAAATATTCAATACTCTGGATTTAATATTAATCTTTTCTGTAAAGTTACAAATTTGTTTGACAGAAGAAATGAGCTGGATGTTTTTGGAGATACAGGCCGTGCAAATAAAACTTTACAAACTTCAAACATTTCACAAGATCCTTCTGCAAATAATACAATTGCAGAGTGGTTTAATTTCCCAACAATGTATTCTGAGCCAAGAGAAGTTCAAATTGGTTTTGAAATTGGTTTTTAATTTATGAAGAATACATTTTTTATAATTTATTTTTTACTTTTAAATTTTGTAGTAACCCAAGAAAGTTTTTCTCAGAAACCAAGTAAAGAAAGAGGAGATCCAACTTTGCGAAGAAAAACTAATATCGACGGGAATCAACTTCGAACTACAATTTTTAATTATGGTTACGAAGGTCGTGCTGGAGTTGTACCGGATGAAGTTCCATTTGAGTGGCCAAAAAATACAAGACAACATTATATTGCGTTAGTTGCACTTTTTGTCGGTGGTGAAGTTGTTGATAATTCAGGAAACAAAATTAGAATAGTTGATATCCCAAATTTCAGAACAAGTCCAACTGGTAAGAGTTGGAATTTTGAACCTGTTGGCGGATATCTTCGACCAGATGTAAAATCAAAAATTGCAAAAAGTGATGAACCTTTAACTTGGCCGGATTCTTGGCCAGATAAAATGACAGATTCAAAAGATCCGGGATGGCAAGGAAAATGGAATGGTTATTTTGGTAAAGACCAATTCAACGCCGATCAGGAACTTTACTACAGAGCTTCAGATGACAGATATGATCGCTACAATTATTCTCCGGACACAACTGATCTTGCGCGTCGCGGACTTGGAATTATGATGGACGTTCGTGCAATGGAATGGTCTCAAATTTTAGTAAACGATGTTCTTTTTATTCTTCATTCTGTAAAAAATGATGGAACGAAAGATATTAAAAAAGCCGGAGTAACTTTGTGGCTTGCAGATTTAGTTGGCGGTGATGGTGATTCAGGTGATGATCTTCCTTATTTCGATTTGTTAAATGATATTGCTTGGATGACTGATAAAGATGGAATTGGAAATAGCGCTTTTCCTGCTGGGAAAAAAGTTGGAGTTGCTGCAATTTCATATTTAGAAACTCCCGGTAATGCAATTGACAATATTGATAATGATGGTGATGGAGAACTTTTCGGTCCTAAAATTTCTAGTCTAATGCTTGCGAATGAAATTCCTGGAGATGGAATTGATAACAACAATAATAATTTAATCGATGAAGATTCAACACACATTGCATTTGGCACTGGACTTGGCGCACAGTTGGGAGTTGGCTTCAAAGATAGAATTGATAATAACGATAATGGCGAAGCAAGCAGTCCAATTGTAACTCAACTTATGTTGAGCAATGAAACTGCTGAAGATGCAATCGATAATAATAATAATGGTGCGATCGATGAAGACAACACTGATATTGGGAAAAAATATAAAGATGGAATTGATAATAATTCGAACGGAGAAATTAATAGTCCAGTAATTACTCAAGCGATGATTGATACTGCAGCAAAACGTGGTAAAGTATTTTCATTACCAAAAGGAAAATATTTATATAGTGTTGATAGTTTAGATTTAGGAAAAAAATATGCAGATGGAATTGATAATGATAATAATGGATTGATTGATGAAAATATTGATGAAAATATTGATGAGATGATTGACGAAGCTCGTGATGATGGAATTGATAATGATGGCGATTGGAAAATTGAAAGTGACGATGTTGGTCTTGATGGAGTTGCAAATACTTTAGACTCTGGCGAAGGAGATGGTTTGCCAACTTCAGGAAGAGGAACGAGTTTTCCTGGCGAACCAAATCTTGATGTTACTGATGTTTCAGAATCTGATCAAATTGGATTAACAAATGTTCAATACAAACCAGCTGGTGCAATTAATTTTAGTACAGTTTCTGATGAAGTTTTTTGGGGACAGTTTATGACTCCCGGAAGTTTTTATGATCCAACGAAACCACTTTCAGGTGATAATGATTTGTTTGTATCTTCGGGATTTTTTCCACTTAAAGCTGGACAAACAGAAAGAATTTCAGTTGCAGTTGTAATGGGTGCCGATAAAGATGAAGCAGTCAGAAATAAAGATAAAGCCCAGCAAACTTATAACGAGGATTATCAATTTGCAAAAGCACCACTTGCACCAAAACTTACTGCCGTTCCAGGAAATAAAAGAGTTACACTTTATTGGGATACAAAATCGGAACAATCTTACGATAATTTTTTAGCTGCACTTGGTCAACAAGGATTTGATTTTGAAGGTTATAAAATTTATCGTTCAACTGATCCATCGTTTCAAGATATTTATAAAATTACAGATGGACAGGGAAATCCAACTTTTTATAAACCGATTGCTCAGTTTGATATAAATAATTCTATTTCAGGTTATCACTCTGTAACAGAAAATGGAATTTTATTTTATTTAGGTTCGAATTCTGGATTAAGACATGAATGGGTTGATACAACAGTTCAAAACGGACAGACTTATTATTATGCAATTACAGGATATGATTACGGATGGGTAGGTGGAAATATTTCTCCTTCCGAAAGTCCGATTGCAATTAGTATTGGTGCAGATGGTTCTGTTGATCTTGGAAGAAATGTAGTGAAGATAGTTCCGAATGCACCATCAGCAGGATATGTACATCCTTCAATGAAAGCTCTTAATCATGTTAAAGGTAGCAGTACAGGAAAAATTTATTTTAAAGTTGTTGATCCAAAAAAAATAAAAAACAATCACACTTATAGAATTACATTTAAAGATACTTTGATTTCAGCAAAACAAATTACCGATCAAGATACATTCAAAACAAAAAGTTTTACTTTAATTGATATTACAAACTCTTCAAAGCCGGAAACTTTAATTACCGATAGTAAAAAACTTTCAAGTTTAGATGAAGTTGAAATGATTGATGGATTTAGATTAAATTTTCAAAATGAAAGTAGTATCGGAATAAATACAGAAATTTCAAGATGGAGCGGTAAAAATATTTACAACATGGATATGCAGCCATTTAATCTTGGTTTCAATCGTGGTGTTGGAAAACCGAGCGACTATAAAATAATTTTTGGAGATGTTGGTGTTGACACTTCACTGCATTATCTTCCTTACGAAAACGATTTTATTTTTCCAATGCCTTCCACGCGAGTTAATTTTTCAGTTTATAATTTAACTGAGAATAGTAAAAAAATTAAATTTGCATTTAAGGATGTTGATTTAGTTGGCGGCGCCGGTTTATTTTCTGTTGGAAGTGGTGTCAACGAATCGGATGTAATAGGATTTTTTGAAAAAAATGCAAAGGATTCGCTTGTTTTAACTTGGAGATGGAATTTAGTTTTTGATTCATTAAAAGTTCTTCCTAAAAAAGGAGACACTGCCTATATTATTTTAAGAAAACCATTTCTTCTTGGAGATATATTTGAGTTTACAACTTCTGCTCATTACTTAGATCTTGCTATTGCAAAAGAGACAATGAACAAAATTAAAGTTGTACCAAATCCATATATTGCAGCTTCAACTTGGGAACCAAGAAATCCATTTAGTAGTGGTCGCGGTCCTCGCTCAATTCATTTTAATCATTTACCGGCAGTTTGTACAATTAAAATTTATTCTGTTAGTGGCGAACTTGTTCAAACTATTGAACACAATAATTTTATGACAGATGGAAGTGCTGAGTGGAATTTATTAACAAGGGATAATCTTCCGGCTTCATACGGAGTTTATATTTTTCACGTAAACGCTCCAGGAGTTGGTGAGAAAATCGGCAGATTTGCAATAATTAAATAAAATGAAAATGAATATAAAAAATTTATTAATTCGATTTTCCGTTGTTTTATTTTTATTTAATATTTCCGTTTCAAATTTATTTTCCCAAGGAGTTACAAAAGTTGGAACTACTTCTGCTAAATTTTTAACTATTCCAACTGGCACACGCGCAGTCGCAATGGGAGGTGCATTTGTTTCAGTTGCAAATGATCCTTCTGCATTATTTTGGAATAGTGCCGGAATTATAAATTTAGAAAAACCTGAAATTTATATTTCTCATACAGAATGGATTGCAGAAATAAATTATGATTACTCCGCATTTGTTTATCCAATGGGTGATGTTGGTACACTTGGTTTAAGTTTATCATCGATGACAATGCCTTCGATGGAATTAACTACCGAAACTTTTCCGGAAGGAACCGGAGAAACTTTTGATGCAAATAGTTTTGCTCTCGGAATTTCTTACGCGAGAAAATTAACTGAATGGTTTAGTGTTGGAGTTACTGGAAAATTTATAAATGAAAAAATTTATAATTCAAATGCAAATGGATTTGCAATTGATATCGGAACATTATTTGTAACACCATTTGATGATATTAGACTTGGTGTAAATATTTCTAACTTCGGGCAAAAATTACAAATGCAAGGTGAAGATTTATTAGTCCAAAAAGATATTGATGAAACGCAATATGGAAATAATGAAAGTGTAAATGCATATTTAGCAACCGATAAATTTGATTTACCGCTAACTTTAAGAATTGGAATTTCAGGAGAAATACTTAAAACCGATGACTCATATTTAACTTGGGCAATTGATGCAGCTCATCCGAACGACAATTCAGAATATATTAATATTGGATTCGAATATTCCTTATTTAATAAAATGATTCAAATTCGTGGTGGAAAACAGTCGTTATTCAGAAATGGTTCTGATGACAAATTTGTATTTGGATTTGGAAGCACTCAAAATGTGGTGAATCTATTCAATTTAAGCATGGATTATACTATGGAATCACATACATATTTATCCACAATTCACCGAATAGGATTTTCAGTACAATTATAAAAAAAGGATTGCTTTTTATATTTTTTCTACTTAAATACAAAGGATTAAATAAATTTTATTATTGAGACTAACTATTAAATTTTGATACAAACAATAAATTCATTCACAATTAATTTAAGGAGTAACATCATGAGAAACTTGATTCAGGTTTTAGTGTTGCTATTTTTATTTTCCGTAGTTACAGAAGCTGGAGATAGAAAAGTAAAAAAAGAAGAGAATAGAGATTTAGTGTCACAAGGATTTAAAATGGATGTTCCATCATCTCCATGGTCGCCAATGAGATTGGGACAACCACATATGGATATTGTAAACTTCAGAAGTATGGCTGCAGGTAGTATGACAGATGGACCACTTTGGATAGCAGGAGGAGTTCTTCCAACAACAGGTACTCCATTAAAACATTTTGCATGGTACTTGCCTAAAGGAATGGGACAAGCAAGAGCAGTCCCTATCCCGCTAGCACCTACCAGTGCAACTTCAACCTCTGTTAGATTTTCAAGTATCGGAGCTACCGGAGATAGTATTGCAATCGTCGCAGGATTTTCTGGAATAATTGTTAGAACAGCAAATGGTGGAAAAACTTGGGACACTGTTGCAATTTCTAGAGCTTATAATACTTCTGGCGGATTTAATGATGGTTTAAAATTTTTAAATTCAGATACAGTTGTAGCATTTGGTGATAGAGTTGATTCTACTCTTTGGATTGTCAGAAGTTTGGATAAAGGTGCTACATGGGCAAGAGTTAATGGTAAACCAACTGGTGGATATCATGAAGGAAATGCAATCAGTGCAGACTCTGCAGCAAAATTAGGTAATTTATATGATTGGGCAGCTGGAGGTTCAGGTGCAACAATTGCTTCACACAAAAATACAGTTTGGATTCAGTCTTATTCGTCAGCAGGTGGATTGCCACCGGCAATATTAAAATCAACTGATGCCGGAGCAACTTGGCAGATCTACGCTGGAAAACATAAATTTGGAAATAGAACTCAAATGTGGAGTGTATCATTTAAAAATGATAGTTTAGGTTTTGCAGTTGCATTACCAGTTGGCAGACTTTATAAAACAGTAAATGGTGGAAGAACTTGGGGTGATTCAATTGCAATTGAAGCATTCACAGTTCCACAAGCTGCACAAAATCCATACAGTGTTACTTATGTACCAAATTCAAATAATATTTATTTATTTGGATTTAGTAACATAGCAGGATCAAAAACTTGGAGATCGTCTAATGAAGGTGAAACTTGGACTTCGATAGTAACTCCTGGTATAACAAACCTTAACGCAGGTATGTTCGCAAGTGATTCACAAGGAATTGCATTTGGTTTCAAAAATTTATTGGAGTATCGACCATCTGTTGAAGTTACGTTTATGGTTAATACCGCAACAGTTCCTGATACATTAAAATCTAATTCATTTGTACAAATTCGTGGAAGTAAGTTTGGATGGAACTCAGTCGAAGGACAACGATTATCAAATGTTGGTGGTGATTATTGGAAGACAAGTATTCGTTTCAATACACGAGATACTTTGTATTACAAACTCTTTACAAACACTGCAGTTCAAGGTCCCGGCACAATTGGTGAACATGTAGGTTGGGAAAATGATTTATTACCAGTAAATGATAGAGTTCTTATACTTCCAATTGCAGAAATTTTAAATAGTGATTCACTCTTACCATTACAATACGTAAATGGTTCTCCAACCAAACAAAATATGTATTGGAGTCCATTTAAAGCACATTCCGCAGATTCAATTGGTGTTTATTTTAGAGTTAATATGCAAGGTAATCCAGCATACCTTCCCGCTGCTCATAAAGTTGGTGTTCGTGGTAGTGGTGGTACTCTTAAGTGGGATTCCACATTTGTTTTAAATCAAGAATTTCAACATGGAAATTCTGGTAGTGCATCATATCCTGGAAATAATTTTTGGTCTGGAATGATGTTATTTAAAAAACCAGCCGCAAATGAAACTTTAAGAGTCGAATATAAATTTGTTCGACATCTAAAAACAGCAGCAAACAATTCAGATCCTGCAGAATGGGAAAGTTCAGCAAATCGAACATTTGCAAAAATTGGAGCAAATCCAATGATGGTTGACACTACTTTATTCTGGAAATGGTTTTCTGATGTAACTCCAAGACCGGTTGTCACAGGAAACTTAATTTTCAATGTTGATCTATCACCATACATTAAGATGGGATATTTTAATAAAGCAGCAGATTCACTTTTTGTACGTGGCGCATTTAATGGTTGGAGTATCGATAATAGAACATTGTCATTAATGCAAGCAATTCCTGGTTCAAATGTTTATTCTCTTAATATTCAACATAAAGGTGGAGTTGGAGATAAAATGTATTTCAAATTCTTTATCAAATCTGCAGTAGGAATTAAAGCGGAAAGTGGTTGGGAACTTCCATTAGTAACAGGTGGTGGAAATAGAGAACTTATTTTTGCAGGTACTACAAGTCAACAAGTTACAAGACAGTATAACGATGTATATGGTGACAACTTAATGCCATCAGGTCTTACACTTAAATTGAATTTAAAGATGGATATGCGTCCTGCAATGAAATTAGCTATTACTCCATTCAAAAAAGGTGTTGACACTTTGAAAACAGAATATACTTCAAACGAGTGGAAAGAAGGAATTACTACAGTTGCAACATATTCAGACACTGATGGTGATAGTATTTATACAGCAACAATTAATTACACAACAACAAAATTTACACCAAATGCTTTAATGTATTCCACAAAATATACAAGTGGAACAGCTGAAGGTGGTGGATTTGATTTTGGAAGATATCGTGTACGTTATATTAAGAAAACGACAGGAGGGGCATGGCCAACAGAATATGCTTTCCCACAAGATGTTTATACTGTTGCTCCACCACTTGTAGTTGAAGAAAATCCATATACGACTGAAGTTAAACGAACGGATGATATAATTCCAACAGAATTCTCATTGTTGCAGAATTATCCAAATCCTTTTAATCCTTCAACAATAATTTCATACACAGTTCCTTCTGAAACCAAAATTAGTTTAAGAGTATTTAACTTACTTGGCCAAGAAGTCGCTACACTTGTAAATGAAAAACAAATTGCGGGTCGTTACACAGTTGATTTCAATGCTTCAAAATTAGCGAGTGGTTTTTATATTTATCGCTTAGAGGCAGGATCTGTAAACTTCACCAAAAAAATGTTGTTGATGAAGTAACAGAAGTTAAATGTTTTATAAAGAAAGGCGAGTATTATTACTCGCCTTTTTTTTTGTATTTTTATGTATAATTTTTTAATTAATAAATATTTAATACGGACCTAAATTTTGAAATATCTTTTACTACTTTTTATTCCAATAACTTTAATCAGTCAAACTTCAGCAGATTCTGTAACCGTTACATTTAGAGCATACGAATCTGTTGGAAATATTTTATTTGTTCCGGGAGAATTTAATGCTTGGGGTCCAAATTCAAATGGAGCAATCACAAATGGTTCAGTCTCTCAAATGAGTTGGGATAATGATTTAAATGCGTTTATCAAGACATATACGCTCAAAACAAAGGATCCTTTAGATACAAGAAGAAGAATAGCGGATTCAGTATTTCAATATAAATTTAATAAAAGTGGAAGTTCATCTGGCTGGTACAACGATCCGTTGAATAAAGAAATTAATCAAGCCGATAATAATAATTCAGTTTTAAGATTAACAAAGTTACAGTGGTTTGAAGTTTACAAACAGACAAGTAACAATCAAATAAATTTAATTTCAGCAAGTTTAATTTATAGGAATAGCGATTCAGTTGTTGTAATTAAATTTAGTACCGGATTAAGATCCGACAACATTGCGTCAACGCAAAATATTACTTCGTACTTTAATAAAGTAAAAAGAATTTTAAATTATAATTTGCCAACTGCAATAAATGGAACAGACTATATTAGAATTGTTGCGACGATGAATACTGGAGATTCTGTTATTTATGAATCTGGTGGTTATTCAATTAATGTTCGTCAGCTTCCAGTTTATGCAAAACATGGTGTAACTTTACCGTCGCAAGTTTCAAATGATTCAACTACATTTCGAATTCGTGTTGGAAATAAAAATTTAGTTCTTTTAAGAATTGCTCCAGTTGGTAGTGATCCAGCTACTTCAAGTTATTTTGTGATGAACAGAAGTACCGATTCAAAAAATTGGTGGATTAATTTAAAACTACCGGCTGGGAACTATGAATATATTTATGAGTTCGAAGATGGAACGCAAATTTCAGATCCATGGGGAAAATATATTGGTGAAAAGGGAACTCGTTTTTCAACAACAAGTGAAGGATTAACAGCAGATAATTATGTTTGGAAAAATAATAATTTTACACGACCAGATTTAAATAAATTAATAAGTTATGAACTTCATATTTCTGAATTTGCTGGGGGATATTTTGGAAAAGGTGCTGGACAAGGAACTTATCAGGATTTGATAAAATTACTTCCATATTTTGATTCACTTGGTGTGAATGGATTAGAACTTATGCCGATAAATGATTATGGAGGTGTAGGACGATCTGGATTTTCATGGGGATATGATATTAATTCGCATTTCGCTTTGGAACCTGCTTTTGGAACTCCACGCGATTTTAAAATGCTCGTTGATTCTGCTCATTCGCATGGAATTGCGATTATTATTGACGCTATTTTTAATCATTTAACAGCAACTTCACCACTTTGGAGAATGCAACCTGAACCTGAAGCGAATCCATATTTTAAATCTAAAACTGATATGCGATACAATGAGGATCAACTTTTCTTCTTTGAAGATTTAGATCATTGGAATGATGAAACGCAAGAAATGGTTTATGCTTCTCTTAAAATGTGGATTGATGAATATAAAGTAGATGGATTTCGTTATGACTTTACACAAGGAATTGGTTGGAATGTTAATGAACCGACAAAAGGAATTTTAGGTTGGACAAATAAAATTGCAGAAGATTATCAGAATTCTATTTATCAAATTGTTGAACATTTACCGGAAAGTCCCGCATTAGTTGCAAATAGTGGAGCGACAAGTGGTTGGCATGATAGTTTTATAGATAAATTATTTGCTGAACGACTCGGACAAGTTCCTCTTTCAGATTTTGAAAATTTAATTATTGGTTTGGGTGCTTTCAGAGGAAATGATACTCCATCAGAACCATCTTCATATTCATCCCGAATTGAAGCTGTGAATGCAACCGTTAATCATGATGAGACTTCACTTTTATTTGAAATGATGAAAGGTGTAAGTTACGAAGATGCATTAAAGAGAGATAAATTATATTCAACATTTATCTTTACATCTTTGGGAATTCCGATGTTGTGGCAAAGTATGGAATTCGGAGCACCACGTGGATTTACTTCAGCAAACAAATTATATTATCGTCCGGTCGAGTGGAGTTATTATAATACGACTTCAGGAAAAGAGCATTTTAAATATTTTTCGAGATTAGCTTTTCAGCGAAGAAAAAATCCGGCACTTTTCAGAGGTAATCTTAAAATATTAAGTAGGTTCGAAGTTGAAAAAGTAATTGCGTGGGGATTTGGAGATACAGTTACAAATGCGAAAGTTATGATTGTTGCTAACTTAAGTCCTTATAGTAGAACATTAGCAAATTTAAATTGGCTTTCAACTGGAACATGGTACGATGTTTTTATGCAAGCAAAATTAGAAATTCAAAATACAAATGTAACTTCTTATTCTATTCCAGGTTATACAGCGCATGTTTATAGTAACAAGTCAAATCAAGAATTGGGAATTATTACTGAAGTAGATAGAAATAATAAAATTATTCCAAATAAAATAAAACTCCATCAAAATTTTCCTAATCCGTTTAATCCTAAAACAAATATAGAATATGAGTTACCATCAGAATCTGAAATAAAAATCTCAATTTATGATATTTACGGAAGAGAGTTGCAAGTATTGGAAAACGGTGTTAAATCTGCAGGAAGTTATCATTTACAATTTAATGGCACAGATTTATCTTCCGGTGTTTATTATTGTAAATTAGATGCTATGAATAAGTCGCAAACAATAAAATTGGTATTGATGAAGTAGTATTTAAAAAATAAAAAAAATATTTGTACATTAAAATTATAGATTAAGACAATGAAAAAATTAATTATTACAACATTTATATTATTTCAACTCTCATCCAATTTAAACTCGCAAGGAAGATTTTCTTTATCTCTCGATTATTCCAGATTTAAAAATAACGGAGGTAATTCTTATGTAGAATTTTATTTTGGATTTGATGTAACGGCGTTAGATTATAAAAAAGATGGAAAGCAATTAAATTCTGAAGCAATTGTAACTTTAATTATTTCAAAAGAAAAAAATGATTCACTTGTAGCCGTTTCTCAATACCGTGCTCCTTTCACACTTTCTGATACTTTATTATTAAAAACTGGGCGTTCATTTGTCGATGTAAATGGTTTTATTTTACAGCCCGATTTATATCGTGCAAAACTAAAAATTACAGATTTTAATAATCCCAAAAAGGGAGATAGTATTTCAGTATTAATTTCTGTAGAGAAGATTGAGAATAATACATTTGTAAAAGTAAGTGATATTGAATTAAGTACTTCAATTATTTCAGCCGAACCTACAAGTGATGAGCGTTTTGTAAAAAATTCATACGAAGTAAAACCAAATCCTACGAAAATATTTAGTAATTCACAGCCGATGTTATTCTATTATTTGGAATTATATAATTTATCTAAAAAAGAATGGGCTTCATTAAAAGTTAAAACAACAATCACAAATGCATTTGGTGAAGAAGTTTTATCAAAAGAACATTTCAAACAATTAAAATCAAGTTCGGTAGTAGATGTTGGAGCAATTAAAGTATTTAATTTGCGAACAGGTTCATACATTTTAAGTTATTCAATTACAGATACATTAACAAAAGAATTACAATATTCTTCGAAAAGATTTTTTATTTACAATAAAGATTTACCAAGTGAAGATGTAATGTCAGGAAAAATTTCCTCTGTAATGAGCAGTGAATATGCCACTATGAATGCTATTGAATGCGATCGTGATTTTGATTTTCTCAGATATATTGCAACTAAAGGAGAAATAGATCAGTTTAAAAAATTACGAACTGTCGAATCCAAGAGAGAATATTTATTTGAATATTGGAAAAATCGTGAAACACATTATACAGGAAAACGTTCTGCTAAAGTAGAATATTTTGAAAGAATTAATATTGCAAATAATTCTTACAAATCAGGATTTAAAGAAGGCTGGAAAACAGATAGAGGAAGAGTATATATCTTATATGGACCATCTGATGAAGTTGAAAGACACACAAATGAAGTTGATATCAAGCCATATGAAATCTGGTTCTATCACGGAATTCAAGGTGGCGTACAATTTATTTTTGGAGATCGTACTGGTTACTCTGATTATGTAATGCTCCATTCAACCCATCGTGATGAATTGCATGACGATGCTTGGAGATCGCAAATCTTATCCAAATAAATATGAGTAAGTTTAAAACAAAACATCTGCTTGGATTAAAAGATATTTCAAAAAACGAAATAACAGAAATTCTAAAGTTAGCTTCAAAATATAAATATCTGAAATCAAAAAAAGTAAATCTTCAAGATGAAGCTCTTGCATTTCTATTTTTTGAAAATTCAACTCGCACAAGAATTTCATTTGAACTTGCTGCAAAAAAATTAGGTATATCTACAATAAATTTTGACTCAACTTCGTCTAGTATTTCTAAGGGAGAATCTTTAGTTGATACCATGCAAGTCCTTGAATCATTAGGAGTTACAGTAGCGGTTGTTAGACATAAAAAAAATTGTTTTACAGAAGAGTTATCTAAGATGTCGAATGTTTCCATTATTAATGCTGGTGAAGGTTCGAACGAACATCCCTCTCAAGGATTGCTAGATTTATTTACTTTACAAGAATATTTTCCAAATATGAATGGAGTAAGAATTGGTTTTGTAGGAGATATTGAACATAGTAGAGTTGCAAGATCTGATATTTATGGATTACAGAAATATGGTGTAAAAATATTTGCAACAGGTCCCAAAAATTTACTTCCAAAAGATTTAGAAAGTATGGGAGTTAAAGTAGTTAACAGTTTAGATGAATTAATAAATAAGGTCGATGTAATAATTGCACTTCGAATACAATACGAACGAATGGATAAAAAATATTATCCAACAAAAGATAAATATTTTAAAGAATTTGGAATTACAAATGAAAGACTCGAAAAGCAAAAACGAAAAATATTAATTATGCATCCGGGCCCAATTAATAGAGAACTTGAAATATCAAGTGAAGTTGCAGATTCAAGCAATTCACTAATTCTTCAACAAGTTTCAAACGGGATTCCAGTTAGAATGGGGATTATTTCTTGGATAGTTTCAAATAGAAATTAATGAATTATCTTTTTCAAAAGGGAAGATTAATTGATCCATCTACAAATACCGATAAAATTACAGATGTACTTGTTATTGATGAGGTTATTCAAAAAATAAGTGAAAATATTTCAGAAGATAATTCTTATATAAAAATAAATTTAAATCAAAAAATAATTGCACCAGGTTTTATTGATCTTCATGTACATTTAAGGGAGCCTGGTTTTGAACATAAAGAAACGATCGAGACAGGTACACTAAGTGCAATTTATGGGGGATTTACAGCAGTATGTTGTATGCCAAATACAAATCCGGCGATTGATAATTCACAAATTGCTCAAAATATTATTTCTAAAAGTAAAATAGTTCACAAAGGAATTATTGATGTTTATCCGATTGGTGCCGCAACAAAAAATCGAGAAGGAAAAATATTAAATAATTTATCTGAACTAAAAAATTCTGGTTGTATAGCTTTTACTGATGATGGTTCTCCAATTTCTGATGATTCAATTATGGAAGAGATTTTAATTCAATCAAATAATTTAAACATTCCAATAATTCAACATGCGGAAGTTTCTTCATTATCAAAAAAAGGAGTAATGCATAAAGGGGAAAAATCAGCTAAACTTAATCTCGAAGGAATTCCAAGAGAGTCTGAAGATCAAATGGTTTTGAGAGATATCCAATTAGCTGAAAAAACAAAAGGGAAATATCACGTTGCACATATTAGCACAAAAGATTCTGTTGAGTATGTTCGTAGTGCAAAATCGAAAAAGTTAAATGTAACATGTGAAGTTACTCCGCACCATTTTACTTTGACTGATGATTTTGTCAAAAAAGAAAATACAAATACAAAAATGAATCCACCACTTCGAAGTATAATTGACAGAGATGCTATCATCGAAGGATTACGAGATGGAACAATTGAGGTTATTGCAACGGATCATGCGCCGCATAGTGCAGATGAGAAAGCTAAAAAATTTGAAGAAGCACCTTTTGGAATTGTTGGTTTGGAAACTGCAATTGGTTTAACAATTACCAATCTCGTTGAAAAAGGTATAATTACACTTTCTCAAATGATAGAAAAATTATCAACTAATCCTCGGAGAATAATAAATAAGAATGTCAAAATTGCAGTTGGTTCAAAAGCATGCTTTACTTTTATTGATCCTAATTTTAAATGGAAAGTAGATTCGCAAAAATTTAAATCAAAATCTAAAAATACTCCTTTTGATAATTTTGAGCTACAAGGGAAAAGTGTCGGTATATTTAATAATGGGGAATTATTTATGACAGTTGATTGACAGTGCAATTTATTATATCTAAACTTCTAAGTAATTATAAAAACATTGCTTATGGTATAAGTTCAAGAGGATTAAAATATACTTCGACATTTCAGAATAATCTTAGTTATTCAGTTGGTGATGACCCTGAAATGGTTTCTGAAAATAGGAATATATTTTATTCATCACTTGGAATTCAAAAATCTCAAGTCGTTAGTTTAAAACAAATACATTCCTCAAATAGTTTAATTGTTGAAAATCCAGGAGAACATTATAATGCTGACGCAATAATTACAAATAAATCAAATTTATTTCTACAAGTTTCAATTGCAGATTGTGTTCCTATTTTAATTTATGATCCTATTTCGCAAGTTGTCGCCGCAGTTCATGCAGGATGGAGAGGTACAAATTCTGAAATTGCATTTAAATCTGTAATTAAAATAATTGAAGTTTATAATATTAAATCGAAAAATTTAATTGCTTTTATTGGACCTTCTGCAGGAGAATGCTGTTATGAAGTTGGAGAAGAAACTTGGAAAAAATTTAATACAAAATATTTAAAAAAACATTCTTTTGACTTAAAAAAAAGATTTTTGAATGTTAAAAAAGCTAATTACGATCAACTATTGAAAGCTGGAATGTTAAAAAATAATATAGAAGTTTCTCAATATTGTACAATCTGCGATAACCAATTTCATTCTTTTCGACGAGATGGAAAAAACTCTGGAAGAATGTTTGCTGTAATAGGAATTCGAGTTTAAATATAATTTACGAATACCTAAATAATTCTTAGACAATTTCGTATTTTCATATTGTGAAAATACCAATTGTAGCAATTATCGGCCAACCTAATGTTGGCAAATCAACTTTATTCAATCGTTTAATCGGAAGCAGAAAAGCGATTGTCCATGACGAACCTGGAGTTACTAGAGACAGACATTATTCAACTTCAGAATGGAATGGAATTAATTTCGTTTTAATTGATACTGGAGGATATGTTCCTGACTCGGATGACGAAATTGAAACCGCAGTACGTGAGCAATCACAAATTGCAATGGAAGAAGCTGATATTTTACTTTACGTTGTTGATGTACAAATGGGAATTACCGTATTAGATTTAGCTTTGACAAAAATTCTTCGCAAAACTAAAAGACCAATATTATTAACTATAAATAAAGTTGATACTGCTGAAAAAGAATCTTTGGATTCAGAATTTTATAAAATGGGATTCACAAATATGATTTCTATTTCCGCTCTTGGTGGAAGAAATATTGGTGACTATCTCGATGCAGTAATTAATTTATTACCAAAGGAAAAATTAAAAGTAGAAAATCCAGATACAATTAAATTGGCAATTATTGGAAGACCGAATGTTGGTAAGTCATCTTTTGTAAATACATTGTGTGGAAAACAACGATCAATTGTTTCTGCAATTCCTGGTACAACTCGTGATTCGATTGATTCAAACATTAAATTCAAAGAACACGATTTAACTTTAATTGATACTGCAGGATTAGTAAAGAAGAAAAGGTTGAAATCGAGTGTCGAATTTTATAGTTCCCTTCGGACAATTCGTTCTGTTGAAGAATGTAATGTTGCAATTGTACTTTTAGATGTAACTGAAGAATTAGAAAGTCAAAATCTTCACATTGTTGAATTAGCAGCGGAACAGAACAAGGGAATTGTTATTGCAGTAAATAAATGGGATTTAATTAAAAAAGATTCTTATACACTTGTAGAATTTGAAAAGTCTTTAAAAGAAAGATTAAGAAAATACAATCACATTCCAATTATATTTATTTCTGCAAAAAATAATCAAAGAGTTTTGAAGACAATTGAACTTGCTATCCAAGTTTATGCAGAAACAAATAAAAGAATTTCGACAAGTCAATTAAATTTGAAATTGATTGCAGATATTCAGAGTCATCCTCCTTCAACTAAAACTGGACGTGATGTAAAATTGAATTATGTAACTCAAACTAAAACTAACAATCCGCTATTTATATTTTTTGCAACAGAACCAGAATCAATTTCGACTTCATATAAAAACTATTTGGAAAATAGAATCCGTCACCATTTTGGATTTGAGGGAGTTCAGATTTCATTATTATTTAAGAAAAAAAGAAAATAATGAGATTTGTATTTATACTTTTTATAAATATAAATTTGTTTGCAACACAGGAATACAAAAGCATACAAATATCTGTTCAAATCGAGACATTGCTTTTAAATGGAATTGAAGAACTTCTAAATGGAAATTACAATGAAGCTTTAAATAAATTTAAAACGATTGAGCAAAATTTACCCAATGAACCATTAGGTTATTTACTTTCTGCAATTACATTGCAAACTATGAATGAAGATTATCAAACTTCAAATGATTCAAAAATTATTGAATCAAATTTAGAAAAAGCAATAGCACTTTCCGAAAAAAAATTAGAGAATATAAATGAAGAAAAAGATGGAATCTATTATTACGCACTGAGCAATGCCTTAAGTTGTTTATTGAAATTAAAAAAAGGTTTCAGTCTTGACGCTCTCACAGATGGATTTAGTGCATTTAGAAATTATTCAAAAGTTATAAATAAATATCCCGATTTTATTGAAGCATATTCTGGTTACTCGGCTGCACAATACTGGCAAGCAAAAAGATTTCCATTACTTTCACCATTTTCTGTCGAAAAACAAAAGCAAATAGGAATCGATGGCTTAAAAAAAGTTTATCAAAATAGTAAATTAGAAAAGTATTTTGCTCTTCATTATTTAATCTGGATATTAATTGAAGAAAAAAAATATAATGAAGCTTTGAGTTTAATTAAAGAGAATCAATTGATTCATCCAAAAAATAGATTATATATTCGAGCTAAAATGACTATCTATTCCAGAACAAATAATAGTGATAAATTAATTGATGCTTCAAAAGAACTTTTAGAAAGCATCTTGGAAAGTAAAATAAGAAATCCACACAGTGAAATATCTGCCTTAGATAATATTGTAAAAAATGACTTTAATAAAAAAAAGAGAAGTGATATTATTAATTATGGGAAAAATATACTTCAACAAAAATGTCAGAATAATCATTCAGCGTGTAAATCTAAGTTACAAGAAATTCAAAAATATATTAACCAACATTCAAAAAAAGAGATTTAATAAATAAATGTCTCAACTGGATAGAAAACTTGAAGAGTTACTTTCCACATGCAGAACAAATTTAAAAAGTGTTGATGAGGATTTAATTCGCAAAGCATTTGAATTAAGTTTAACTGCACATCAACATGATAAAAGGGAATCCGGCGAACCATATTTTAATCACCCATTTGAAGTTGCAATGATTGTTGCGCGAGAAATATCCATTGACGACATTTCAGTTGCTTGTTCGTTGTTGCATGATGTTGTTGAAGATACCAAATTTGATCTCGCATATATCAGAAGTAATTTCGGAAATATTGTTGCAGATATTGTTGATGGAACTACAAAAATTTCGGATATCTTTCGAAGTCATGAAGTTATTACAGTTGATAATTATAGGAAGTTACTTCTTTCGATAGTAAATGATGCGAGAGTAATAGTTGTAAAAATTGCTGACCGTTTGCATAATATGCGAACTCTTGAATTCTTGAAAATCGAACGTCAACAAAAAATTGCAAGAGAAACTCTCGACATTTACGTCCCATTTGCACATAGACTCGGTTTGGCAAAAATTAAATGGGAAATGGAAGATTTAGCATTCAAATATCTCAATCCTGTTGAGTATGATGAAGTTGCAGTTGCTGTAAAATCAAAACGAAAGACAAGAGAAAATTATATTAAAAGATTTACAGATCCGATTAGTGAAAAGCTTCATCAAGAAAGAATAGTTTGTGAAATAACCGGAAGACCAAAACATTTATTCAGTATTTGGAATAAAATGAAAACACGAAGCAAAGTAATAGATGAAATTTATGATCTCTTTGCTGTAAGAATAATTGTGGATTCGGACGATAAAAATAAATGTTATAATGTTTATGGAATCGTTTCGGAAATTTACAAACCAATTCCTGAAAGATTCAAAGATTATATTTCAATTCCAAAAAAAAATGGATATCAATCAATTCACACAACAGTAGTTGGTTTACAGGGAAAATTAGTTGAAGTGCAAATTAGAACAAAAAAAATGGATGAAGTTGCAGAACGTGGAATTGCTGCACATTGGGCTTATAAAGAAAATATTCCGATAATTGATAAAGATATGTTGTCGTGGATTAGTTGGGTTCGAGATATTTTTGGTTCAACTGATTCAAGCGATCCGAAAGAATTAATTGAAAGTTTCAAATTAAATCTTTATCAAGATGAAATTTATATTTTTACTCCAAAAGGCGATCTCAGAATTTTGCCAAAGGGAAGTACGCCAATTGATTTTGCTTATGAAGTTCATTCTGAAATTGGTTCACATACAATCGGTGCAAAAATTAGTGGTAGAATGGTTCCCTTGAGTACAATTTTAAAAAGTGGAGATCAGGTTGAAATTATAACTTCGAAAAAACAAACACCAAATGCTGATTGGGATAAATTTGTAGTAACACATAAAGCTAAATCTCAAATTAGAAGATGGATAAAAGAAAAGCAAAGGAATCATATTGAAGCTGGCGAACAATTATGGCAAAGGAGAATTAAGAAAGTTAAAATTCCAATTAGTAATGATGATTTAATAAAATTTATAAGTCATCATAAAATTGAAAGTCTTTCGGAATTTTATGAAATAATTGGAAAAGATGGGCAAAGTATCGACCAATTTATTAATTTACTTCAACTTCATATTAAGCCAATTGCGGAACAATCCAAAGGAGCAAAACAGGGAGCTTCATTATTTTCAAAATTTATTCAAACAGCTCGAAAACTCGCAACTGATATTAATATTCTGGGATCGACTTATAGTTTTAAACATTCATTTGCAAAATGTTGTAATCCAATTCCCGGAGATGAAATTATTGGATTTATTACAACTGGTGAAGGACTTAAAATTCACAGAATAACTTGTAGAAATATACTTTTATTGCAAAGTCAAAAAGATGAAAGAGTAATCAAAGTAGGTTGGCCAAAAACTAGTGAATCAGAATTTTTATGTGGAATTCGTTTAGTTGGAAAAGATCGAATGGGAATTTTACAGGATATTTCTAAAACAATTTCGGAATATCAAAATACGAATATCCGAAGTGTTAATATGACATCTAAAGATAAAATAATGGATGGCTATTTTATTATTTTTGTTAAAGATCTACCGCATTTAAATTCAATTATTGATAGAGTTAAAAGAGTTCGCGGAATAAATATTGTTGAGAGGTTTGAATATAATGCAATATAGTCGAGTGATGTCAATTGATTACGGAGAAAAAAGAATTGGAATTGCTTTAAGTGATGAGATGCAAATAATTGCATCTCAAAGTTTTGTAATTCAAAATTCGGAAAATGCAATCGCTGAAATTTTATTGCAAGTAAAAAATAATAAAGTTTCCAAGGTTGTTATTGGATTACCACTTACTTTAAAAAGTAAATCAAGTCAGATGACTGAACAAGTGACAGAATTTGCTAAAAAAATTACAGAACAATCTATAATTGATGTTGTGTTTTGGGACGAAAGGTTAACAAGTAAAATGGCAATTGGAGCAATTCAACAACTTGGATTGAAAAAGAAAAAGGGACAGGAAAAGTCAAAAATTGATGAGTTAGCTGCAACTTTTATTTTACAATCCTATTTGGATAGTAAAAAATAAAAAATGCTTAAAAATATATATCGACTAATAATAGAAAATAGATTTAAATCTATTCTAACATTATTAGGATTAATTATAATTATCCAATATTTCTCACTACCAAATAATTCTATTATTTCTTTACGAACAACAAATCCAAAAACAACTGCATTAATAGTGTTGCGAAAAGAAGAATCCGCAAAAAGTAAAAATAAATTTAATATCAAATATAAATGGGTGCCAAGTAGGAATATTTCAATTCATCTTAAAAATGCAATTATAATTGCTGAAGATGGAACATTTTATACGCACGAAGGTGTCGATTGGCATGAAATTGAAGAATCTGTTGAGGCATTTTATAAAAGAGATAAACCATTGCGTGGAGCAAGTACAATTACTCAGCAACTTGTAAAAAATCTTTATCTTTCTCCTTCAAGAAATCCACTTAGAAAAATAAAAGAATGGATTATTACAATTCGGATGGAACGATTGCTTTCGAAAAAAAGAATACTAGAAATTTATATGAATGTTATTGAATGGGGAAATGGAATATTTGGAGCAGAGCAAGCTTCTCAAATTTATTTTGGAAAGTCTGCATCGCAACTTACACGAGATGAAGCAATTCGTTTGGCAGCTGCAATTCCAAATCCGCGAAAAATGAATCCTCATTCAAAATCGAAAGGCTACTTGGAAAGAGTTGATCGTCTCACAGCAAGAATGTCAAAATCTGGTTATTAATTATTTTTTAAGATTTAGAATTCTTACAGCTTCAAATAAAACAATACCATAAGCGACAGCTACATTTAAAGAATGTTTTGAACCATGCATTGGAATTTCAATACATAAATCTGCAAGTTCAATTATTTCCGGAGAGACACCAATTATTTCATTTCCAAAAACAAAACAACAAGGAAAATTATTCATTTTCAATTTAGAATATTGTTTGCTTGAGGTTGTCATCTCAACGACAATTATTTTATAACCGTTACTTTTTAGTTTTTTAATTATAGTAATTGGACTTTCTGAATATTCCCACGGCACAGTATTTGTTGAACCAAGAGCAGTTTTATCAATTTCTTTTCGCGGCGGAGTTGGGGTAAAACCTGTGAGAATTAATTTTTCAATACATGCACCATCCGATGTTCTGAAAATTGAACCAATATTATACAAGCTTCTTACATTATCAATTATTGAAATTATTGGAAAACGAACAGTGCTTTCCATTTGAACTTGTGTTTTACGTACTTCTTGTAATTCTTTATGTGTTAACTTTCTCATGTTAAATATTTGTTCAACTACTAAATTCTAAATATATTTAAGAACATTTTGAAAAAAATTATAATTGCAATAGATGGTCCTTCAGCTTCGGGAAAAAGCAGTACAGCACTTAAAGTTGCCCAACAATTGAACTATTTACATATCGATACTGGAGCAATGTATCGGGCAGTTGCTTTTAAAGTCATGCAATCTGAAATACCTTTTTCCGATATCGATTCGATTGTACAAATTGCAAAAAATTCGGATATAGAATTTAAATTAATTAATAATGCACAAAATATTTTTTTAAATGGTGAAGATTTAAGTGATAAAATACGACTTCCATTTATTACTGAAATTGTGAGTAAAATAAGTGCAATAGAAGGTGTCCGAACAAGTATGGTAATTAAACAAAGATTACTCGGAAAATCTGGCGGTGTGGTTTTGGAAGGAAGAGATATTGGAACAGTTGTTTTT
>SXSI01000046.1 GCA_005792285.1 Bacteroidota bacterium | reverse complement strand
CCGGATATGTTGGTGATGATGTTGAAACAATTCTTGCTTACTTACTTCAAAACGCGGATTACAATGTTGAAAAAGCAGAACGTGGGATTGTATATATAGATGAAATTGATAAAATCAGCAGAAGGAGCGACAGTGCTTCAATTACGAGAGATGTTTCCGGTGAAGGTGTTCAACAAGCTCTATTAAAAATATTAGAAGGAACAGTTGCAGGAGTTCCACCTAAAGGTGGAAGAAAACATCCGGAACAAAGTCTAATTAATATTAATACAAGAAATATTTTATTTATTTGTGGTGGTGCATTTGAAGGACTTGATAAAATAATTTCCCGCAGAGTGGATAAAGCTACAATTGGTTTCGATGCAAGTATTATTAATAAAGAAAATCTTAAAACCGACTCACTGCTTCAGCAAGTTGAACCAAACGATCTTTTATTTTACGGATTAATTCCGGAATTTATTGGAAGACTTCCGGTAGTTACAACACTTCACACATTGTCGAATAAAGCATTGTTGGACATTTTAACTAAACCTAAAAATGCTTTAGTTAAACAGTATAAAAAATTATTTAAAATTGAAGGAGTTGATTTAGAGTTTGAACCACACGCTTTAGAGGCCGTTGTCGAGTTGAGTAAAAAAAAGGGAACGGGCGCACGAGCACTTCGTGCAATTTTAGAAAAGGCGATGCAAAATATAATGTTCGAACTTCCTTCGAAACAAAATATTTCACGTTGTATAATTACACGAGATACAATTGTAAATGGAAGCGAACCAATTTATTTAACCCAAAATCGCAAAACAGCTTAAAAAATTATTTATATAGTTGTAATTGTAACGCTTGCAATAGCAGCTGTTTCAGAACGCAGTCTTCTATTCCCCAATGAAACAGCATTAAAATTATTTTCTTCGGCAAATTGAATTTCATCTTCTGTAAATCCCCCTTCGGGACCAATAATTATTAATACTCTTTTTAAGTTGTGGTGTTTAATTTTCAATTCAGTAATATTAATATTATCAGAAATTTTTTCATGTGGAATAATTTTGAGATCGTAATTTTTTGCTGAGGAAATTAATTCTTTAAAATTTGAAAGTTGTTTAATTTCAGGAAGCCAACATCTGCCCGATTGTTTCATTGAAGACAATGCAATTTGTTCCCACCGACTTTGTTTTGCTTTATTAGAAATTGTTCGTTGCGAGATTGTCGGAATAAAATATTTTACTCCAAGTTCCGTGCATTTTTCTATAATTAAATCATTTCGAGCTGGATTTTTTAATATTGAGAATGCTAGCGTTATTTCAATCTTTGGTTCGTTCTGTTTCTGATGCTTTGCAACTATCTCACATTCAACAAGTGATTTGTCAATTTTACTAATTACTGTTTTATATGCATTCTCTTTTCCATCAACAACCCAAATTGAATCGCCGATTGATTTTCGCAAAACACGTGAAATGTGTTTGGCTTCATCGTTTTCTAAAATCAAATATTTAGAAAATATTTGATTACTCTCAACAAAAAAATATTCTTCTTGCATAAATTAAAATGAAGCTCCAATATCCCACAAAAATTCTCCTTTATTCATTCCGTGGTTACCGAATGCATACTCAAGTTTAAACACAATACTATATGGAAGCAAAAAATGAAAGCCAAAACCATATCCGGAATAAAATGGAAGCTTTGATAAGTTATCATTATTCCACCAAGTTGTAGAACTATTTGCAAACAATGCAAAGTTTGTTGCGAATCGGAAATCTTTAAACTCGTCAAGCGGAATTTCTTCCAAATGAATATAAGTTGGTTCAATAATTGGAATGTGAAGTTCGAATGCAGAAGAAATTAAATGTTCACCTTCTAAAACTTTGTAGTAATGACCTTGTAGTCGGTCTTGATATCCAAAATAAACATGATCGTAAAGTGGTATAAATTTTTGTTGAGCAATATTTGCCAGAAATCTTGATGTTAAAACTGTTTTACCAAAAATTGGTTTATAAAATCTTGTGTCAATAAAAAAACGTTGATATGCAGAAACAACATCCGGATTAAAGTGATTATAAATTTGAAATCGCTGGAATGTACCTGTGCTTGGATATTCAATTAAGTCTCGTGAATCATAATTATATTCGAGCATAGTTGTAAATATATTATCTTTAAAGTATGGCGAAGTTACAAAGTTTGGGATTTCATAGTTCAATTTAATCTGTTTCCATTCTAAACTTAAAGAAAGTCGTGTAAAAACTGAATATCTTTTCCCAAGTGTAGCGCTTAATAGTTTAGTGTTAAATGAAAGGGAGTCTGCTTTTATTTTTACACTTCGATTACTTCGTTCTTCAATCAACATTTTAAAATTACCAAAGATATTATGCTCCAAATTTAAAATTGGATTATTATGAAAAATTAGAATTGTCGGATCAACTCCTCGTATAAGTTCAAATGACAGATATTCTTTTCTTCCTCTAAAATTTGTATGCGCAAATCCGACACCATAAAATAATTTACTGGCATCTCTATCCCTTGTTCCAATAATTGGATAGATAATATAACTTAATCTCTCAACTACTTTTATATGAATATCGGCAACGGAATTATTTTGCAAACTATCAAATGGCTCAACAGTTAATTCAACTTTTGTGAAAATCCCCAAACTATAAATTCGTTCACTATTATATGTTAAATCGCTGTATGTAATAAGTGAATCTGTATTAAAAGTTAATTCCCTTGTTATTACAAATGGCAGAGTGTTTATGTTTCCATGAATAATAATATTTTTTAAATAATAAGTAGAATCAGGGAATGAATATGTTTGATTGGATTGTTTTGATTGGGATGTGAGACTTAGAAAAAAAACAATAAACAGAATAGATAATTTTTTTATCAAGTTGTTAATATTCTATGTTCAACTAAAATGCACCGATCCATAATAACTTTTAAACCTGCATCCTCAGCTTTTTTTGCTGCTAGTTCGTTAATAACTCCAAACTGCATCCAAATAGATTTTGCACCAACTGCAATTGCTTCATCAACAACTTCTCCAACTTCTTCAGAACGGCGAAAAATATTTACAATATCAATATTAATATTTTCATTTGATAGAGCAGTTAATGAAGGATAACATTTATACCCAAATACATTTTCATATAAAGGATTTATCGGAAACGTTTTGTAGCCTGCGTTAAGTAAATATTCAAATATTTTTCCACTATCACGATTTGGTTTTTGTGATACACCGACAACAGCTATTACTTTTGAAGAATTTAATAAATCCGGAATGTTATTTAATTTTTCCATAGTTAAAATTAAAAAATTAATCAGTTTGTTCAGAAAGCCATTCAGAAGCAATGCGAGCTGCATTTTGTTCCGCCTCTTTTTTAGATGAACCTGAACCACTCCCCCTTGAAATATTACTTATAAGAACTTCAACTAAAAATATTTTACTGTGTTCCGGCCCATCTGTACTAATTATTTTATAAGTAGGGAGTTGCAATTTTTTAGCTTGAAGAGCTTCTAATAATGTACTTTTATAATTTTGTGACGATTCTCCATTTTCAATATTAATTATTGACCCATTAAAAAATCGTTCAATAAATTTTATTACGCTATTAATTCCACCATCGAGATAAATCGCACCAACAATTGCTTCAAAAGCGTCTGCAACTATTGTATTCATTCCCTTATTGTCTGAAGTAGAAAATTTTGGATGTGTCTTTAAAAAACGAGAAAGCTGTAAAATTTCTGCATATTTAACAAGTGCAGTTTTATTAACTAACTTCGAACGTGAAATTGTTAAATCTCCTTCGGAAGCATTTGGATAATGCTTGTATAAATATTGTGCTGCTAAAAGATTTAAAACTGCATCTCCAAGAAATTCAAGACGTTCGTTTGTAATAGTCGAATTAGAATGTTTTACTTTTGTTCGGACCGTTGAGCTATGAGTTAATGCAAGTTTAAAAAGTTTCTCGTCTTGTATACTGTAATTTAAAGTTTCTTTTAGAAGTTCTGTTTCTAAAAAACTTACTTTTGGGGATTTGAAAAATAAACCAATTTTATAAAAAAATTTCTGGAATTTTAAATTAGCATTCATTTTGAAAATCAACCAACAAACTTATAAATCAGTTTATTGTTGAAATCGTTTAAATAGGAGAGTTGCATTGTGTCCGCCGAAACCAAAAGTATTGCTTAATGCAACGTTAACTTCTTTTTCAATTGCATTATTGGGAACATAATAAAGATCACATTCAGGATCCGGAGTTTCATAATTTATTGTTGGATGAATTTTTTGGGTTTTTAAAGTCATGATAGTTGCAACTGCCTCAACTGCACCAGCGGCACCAAGTAAATGTCCAGTCATAGATTTTGTGGAATTAACGGCAAGTTTTTTTGAATGTTCACCAAATAAAGTTTTAATTGCGGCAGTTTCATTTTTATCATTAGCAGCAGTTGATGTACCGTGAGCATTTATAAAATCAACATCAGTAAGTTGTATGCCAGCATCTTCAATTGCAAGTTTCATCGAACGAATTGCACCTTCACCACCTGGCGCAGGATCTGTAATATGATGAGCGTCGGCAGTTAAACCAATTCCGGAAATTTCAGCAAAAATTGGAGCATTGCGCTTTACTGCGTGACTTAATTCTTCTAAAACCAAAACACCACCACCTTCACCCATTACAAAGCCATCTCTATTTTTATCAAAAGGTCTGCTTGCTTTTTGTGGTGAATCATTTCTTGTTGAAAGTGCACGAGCTTGATTAAATCCACCAATAGCCATTGGTGTAATTGTTGCTTCAGAACCACCGGAAAGAATAAAGTCGGCATTTCCTCGTTGTATTAACATGAAAGCATCGGCAATTGCTTGACTTGCAGTTGCACATGCAGAAACGGTCGCGTAGTTTGGTCCCTTTAATCCGTACTTCATAGAAATTCTTCCAGCAGCAATATCAATTATAAGCATCGGAATAAAAAACGGACTGACTTGAGAGGGTCCGTTCATTTCTAAAAGTCGTTTATGTTGAGTTTCGAAGGTATTCATTCCACCAATTCCTGAACCAAAAATTACACCACCTCGTGTTTTGTCAACTAAATCAAAATTTATACAACTACTTTTTACTGCTTCATCTGCAGCAGCTAAAGCATACTGTGTAAAAGGATCAACTCTTTGTGCAAGCTTTCTATCCATATAATTTAATGGATCGAAATTTTTAAGTTGTGCTGCAAATTTTGTTTCAAAATTTGTTGTATCAAAATAAGTTATTGGACAAGCACCGCTTTGGCCGGTTAAAAGATTATTCCAATATTCATCAACATTGAGACCAATAGGTGTTATTGCGCCCATCCCCGTTACAACAACCCTTCTTTGATTTTGATAACTCATATTTTGGATTTGTTATTAAAAATAATAATGGGGCTGCTTAAAACAACCCCACTAATTAATAGATAAAAAAATGTATTAACTTTTTTTCGAAGTAATATATTTTACTGCTTCTCCTACAGAAGTAATTTTCTCAGCATCATCGTCTGGAATTGTAATTCCAAAAACTTTTTCGAATTCCATTACAAGTTCAACAGTATCAAGTGAATCCGCTCCAAGATCATTTGTGAAAGATGCCTCGGTTGTTATTTGTGCAGCATCAACACCAAGTTTGTTAATAATTATTTCTTTTACTTTTGCTTCAATATCTGACATATTTAAATCTCCTTTCGTTTCTTTGTTAATAATTACATTCCTAAACCACCATCAATAGCCAAAGTTTGACCTGTAATATAATTTGCGTCTGATGATGCTAAAAATACAACAGCTTTCGCAACTTCGTCCGGCATTGCAATTCGTCTCAATGGGATTGAACCCAAGATAAGTTCTTTTTGTTTTTCATTCAACTTTTCTGTCATTTCTGTTTCGATATATCCGGGGGCAATTGTGTTTACTTGAATGTTCCTTGATCCTAATTCTAGAGCCATTGCTTTTGTAAAACCAATCATTCCTGCTTTAGATGCGACATAATTTGCTTGTCCGGCATTACCGGTAATTCCTACAACAGAAGAAATATTAATAATTTTTCCACTTCGATGTCCAATCATAATTTTAGTAACTGATTTTGTAAAGTTAAATACACTCTTCAAATTATGTGATAGAACATCATCCCAATCTTTTTCAGACATCCGAAGTAATAATCCATCACGAGTTATCCCGGCATTATTTACGAGAATATCAATTGTTCCAAAATCCTTAACAACTTGTTCAACCAGCGAAGTGGTTTCGTTAAAACTTGAAGCGTCGGATTTATATGCCTTTATATTTTTATTATTTTTTTGAAGTATCTCAATTAATTCGTCCGCCTCTTTTTGCGATGTACGATATGTAAAAGCAATCTTTGCACCTTCAGATGCGAGAGATTGAACAATAGCTCTACCGATACCTTTTGCGGCGCCGGTGACAAGTGCAACTTTATTTTCTAATTTTGCCATTAATTTATATTTACTATTTAAGAATATTATTTACTGATTGCAAAACTTTATTTTTAGAAAATTAAGGTTAATAAAGTGAACAATTCAAAATCTTTAATTGTATCAATGCCAACATAAGTTTTTTCATATGTTTATTTTTTATATCTCTTATAGATGCCACGGAGTGTGATAAATATACTTTTGTTAATTCAAACTTCAAATTTATTTTTTATTAAAATCATTTTCCATTTGCAATAAATCTTTATAGCCATCTTCGCCTAAAACAAAAATTAGTTCCTTATTGCACGATTTTACAAGCGATTCGTTTTTATCATTTATAATAGAGCAACATTTTGTTTCCCCCTGCCTGTAATCATCAAATGTTAAAATTCCATTTTCTACAGTAATTGGGAATGCAATACAAAAATGTGGTTTGATTGCCCACGAACCAAGCCCAGACTCTTTGCCAAAAACTTGTAGCGAACATTTTCCATCGTTTCTTAATAAAGCGCATTTATCATTTATCACTCTTGTGCTAATTGAATATCCACTTGGGAAATCAGAATCCACTTCCTTTGTTTCATCGAACCATAAATTTTCATCTTTGGATTGTGTCTCATCCATATAATTTTTGATTTCAGAAATATATGGCATGATTTTTTCTTTATCAGTTGGATCTAAATAAACCCCACTCTTGCAACAAGATGTTTCGCAATTAACTGGACTACAACTTTTTGAAAAACCTTTTTCAAAAAGTATTTCATCAATTTTAAATTTATTTATATTATTCATTTGTTCAGAAATTTTTCTAAATCTTCGGCTGTGTTAATGCCTGAGATTGTAACAGTTGGAGAGATTCTTTTAACTAAACCCTGTAAAACTTTTCCGGGACCAATTTCAATAAAATTTTCAGCACCATCATTTACCATATTTAAAATTGATTCGCTCCATTTTACTGGCGAAGTTAATTGCTCGCTTAATAATTTTTTAATTTCATTTGGATTTAAAACTGGCTTTGCTGTAACATTTGCGTAAACCGGATTAATGATTTCATTTATTTTTAAATCTTGAAGTGCTTCATCTAATTCACTTTTTGCCGACACCATTAATGGAGAATGAAAAGCTCCGCTGACTACAAGCTCTTTTACAAGTTTTGCACCACGCAATTTTAACGCGGTCATTGCAAGCGAAACTCCATTTTTTGAACCAGAAATAACAACTTGCCCAGGTGAATTAAAATTTGCCGATTGCACGGTTTCGGATTTAGAAATTTGCGTGCAAATTTCATCAACAATATTATTTTCTAATCCGACAATTGCAGCCATTGTGCCAGGTTGCTCAATCCCAGCTCGCAACATTAAATTGCCTCTTAATCTTACAATTTTAATAGCATCAGAAAATTTTATTGCGCCAGATGCAACCAGTGCAGAATATTCTCCGAGCGAATGACCTGCAAACATTATTCCGTTTGAAGGATTTAATATTTTCCAAATTGCAATACTGTGAACAAAAATTGCTGGTTGTGTGTTTGAAGTTTGCTTTAAAATTTCTTCTGGTCCATCAAAACAAATTTTTGATAAACTAAAATTGATTGCATCATCAGCTTCTTGAAAAACTTCCTTTGCTTCCGGAAATCTTTCGACAAGAGATTTTCCCATTCCAACGTATTGTGAACCTTGGCCGGGAAATAAATATGCAGAATTCATTAATTAGTTGGAGGATCTAAAGACCAGCGAAGATAAACAGCTCCCCAAGTATATCCCGCACCAAAACTCGAAAGAATAATATTTTGTCCCTTTATAATTTTTCTAGCATGCCACCATTCCGAAAGACAAAGTGGAATTGTAGCTGCAGTTGTATTTCCATAACGCTCTATATTAATCATGACTTTAGATTTATCAATTCCCATTCGTTCTGCACATGCATCTATAATTCGTAAATTTGCCTGATGAGGAACAAGCCAATCGATATTTTCACTTGTTAAATTATTTCTAGTCATTAATTCAGCTGAAACATCTGCCATTCCAATTACTGCAACTTTGAAAACAGATTTACCATCTTGAAAAATATAATGAAGTTGTTGGTCAACGGTTTCGTGTGTAGCGGGATTTAAACTTCCACCCCCTTTCATATAAAGAAAATCTTTTCCACTTCCATCTGAATAAAGTCGATTATCCAAAACTCCAAATGTTTCATCTTCAGATGGTTCTAATAAAACAGCACCTGCTCCATCACCAAAAAGTATACAAGTATTTCTATCCTTGTAATTAAGAATTGAACTCATTTTATCTGCGCCAACTACAAGAACTTTTTTTTGTGAGCCACTTTCTATCATTTGAGAGCCGACAACTAATGCATATAAAAATCCAGAACATGCCGCATTTAAATCAAAAGCGAACGCATTTTTTGCACCAATTTTTTCTTGAAGGATGCAGGCAGTTGATGGAAAAAACATATCTGGAGTTACAGTTGCTACAATAATTGTATCTATTTCTAACGGACTAATATTTCTTTGTTTTAATATATTTTGAACTGCAGGAAATGCTAAATCCGAGGTTGCTCCTTTTTTCAAAATTCTGCGTTCACTAATTCCTGTTCTTGATTTAATCCATTCGTCGTTTGTATCGACAAGTTTTTCCAAATCGGAATTTGATAGAATGTCTTCCGGGACGTAATGACTAATTGCAGTAATGGTTGCTTTTATACTCATATTAAAAATTAATTAATTATTCCGGCAGAATGTTCATAAACTTCTGCTTCGTGGAGGATGCTTGCAATGTGATCGTTTATTTTTAAGCGAACCATTTCTTCAGTTCGAAAAATCATATTTTTTATTGCTTTTGGAGTTGAATGTCCATGTCCAATAATCACCGCACCGTTAACCCCTAAAAGTGGAACGCCGCCATATTCTTCATAATCCAAATCTTTAAAAATTGCTTTTAAAGGTCTTTTTAGAATTCCCATAAGAATTTTATTTTTTAATGACAACTTTGCAAATTCTGTAAATTTAAATTTTAGAAAGGAAGGCATACTTTCACCAAACTTCATAACAATGTTTCCTAAAAATCCATCACAAACAACAACATCAGCTTTTCCTTCTAAAACATCTCCACCTTCGATGTTTCCAATAAAGCGAACAATTTTTTCACCGGAAGAGTAAAGTTTAAATGTCTCTTTTGTTTTTTCGTCACCCTTTGAAGTTTCTTCACCAATATTTAAAAGTGCAACGGTTGGAT
>SXSI01000045.1 GCA_005792285.1 Bacteroidota bacterium | reverse complement strand
TTCTCGATTGTTCTTTAATTTTTATTGTTTCGCTAGAATCAGTCAAAGTAAGCTCAGATTCAATTTGTGTTGAGTCGATTGTCTTTGATAATCCTGGAGAATTATTTTTCAAATAATAATAGGATACAATTGAATCTCGTTTTATAGATGTATATAAATTTTCTTTTCCCTGTCTAATCTCTTTAACCGTATCGATTAAAACCACAAATTTTTGTAGTTGCTCTCGACGTATGGCCAAATATGTAACTCTTCGTCCTTCAATACTAATTATTTTACACGAAATAATTTTAGATGAATTAGTTACAATTGCATCTGAAAATATATCCGTTTCATCTTGTTGAAAGAAAATTAAAAGAAGAAATAATAATGGCACTGGTTAGTTGTTTCAACGAAATTTATTTAATCAATCTCATTTGCTTGGAAATTGATTTCAATGAAGTCGTTAATCTGTAAAAATAGACTCCTGAAGAAAGTGAAGCTCCATTAACTGTAATTGTATAATATCCTTCTTTTAATTCATCCTGAATTAAATTTGAGACTTTCCTTCCTAAAATATCATAGATATCAAGTGTTACATACATCGATTTCGGAATTCCAAATTTTATTGTTGTTGAAGGATTAAATGGATTTGGATAATTTTGATTTAATATAATTTCTGTTGGAATAAGTTTGTTTGAGTAATCAGCAACTCCAACCGAGTATTGATTAGTCAATATTTCAATATTATCAACGTAAATTCCATCTGATTCATTTAATCCGTCCGTTACCAAACGAAATCTAAATTTAAAATTAGTACTTGTTAAAAATTGAGTAAGATCGAGAGAATATTCACCAACAAGAACTAAGTCAGTAACTTTTAAAGTTGCTATCCAGGAAGTTCCATTGTTTGCACTTACATCAAAATATATGGTATCCGAAGCGTGAGTAATCGAACGATATTTAAACTTTAAATTAGCTTTGGTAAATTGTGTTAAATCAATTGATGAAACATAATTAAGTGTATTTGTAGTATTAGGTTTATAAGTTCCAAGTGGACTATCAGAAATACTTTTTTTACCTGGAGCCACACTCCAATTTGGAGAAATACCCCATGTTCCAAAACTCCATTGTGATGAACGATCAGTTTCAAAATCGTCTATCATTTCCTTTCCAACTATAAAAGATCTACTTCCGGTTGCTGGAAATCGAGCTTGATTCTTTTGTGATGATTTATCAACACAAATAACGTAGTAATTTACAATATCCCCCACTTTTAATTTTGATGAAGGTACAATAATTGACTTAAAGAAATTCATCTTTGCTGTAGTTGAAAATGTAGAATTAAATTCAGTTCCATTGTTAATAGTATAAACTACTTTCGAACTAATTGTATCAATTCCAAAATTGTCACTCATATTAGCAATTAATTCATATGGTCCTTGAAGTTTAATGCTATTTTGAAGTGTATCAGCAACTGTAACAATTGGTGGAACTTGGTCAGGACCAACTTTAAATCTACTAATTTCGAATGGCATAAATGCTTTACTTGTTCTAACAAGAACAAAATATTCTATTATCGAATTTGTTTTTGGAGGAATATCCCCTTTGTATTTTCCACTTCCTTGGTGAACCATATTTACTTTGTTAAATGGTAATTGTCCATCTGTATCCCAATATAAATCAACAGCTTGAATTTGTTCAGTTGATGTTACTATAGCACCAACTGAATATGGAGTTGTGGTATTTTCAGTGTCGGTCATCTTGTCAACTACAACTGAAGTTTTAAAAAACCAATTTAAAATTCGATTCATAACAATGAGTTGCTTGTTTGTATCTGTAATTGCTTCAAATCCACCCATTGTAAAATGAACAAGCATATAATTCCCATCAAAGCTAACTGCACCCATTTTATTAATTGCTAAAGATGAACCATTTGTAAATTTGAATAAAGGTGTAGATCCGTTGGTTGTATCTGTAATATCACCGAATTGTTCTGTCGTTGCCCTTCCTGGTTGATATCTCTCGAAATTTATGCCACCACTAATTGGATCTCCAGTTACACCGGCTAAAGAAATATTAGTTGCACTACCATCGTCAATATATTTTGTCTTTAGATATTTCTCGTAAAAAGTTCTGCTTGCTCCTTTTGAATTATTATATTCGTTCGGATATGTAGTTAAATTATCTGCTAAGTCCCAACCTATATCTTGTCCAGAAATAAACAACCTACCTCCACCATCTAAATATTTTGTTAACACATTCCTATCAGAAGAATCTAAAGCTGGAAATGCCCATTCGCAAGACCAAACAACAATGTTATAATTTTTCAGAATATCATAAGAAGGAGTTCCACTTAAGAAGTGATTCCAATATTCATAAACCACTCCTAATTTTTTGAATGCTTTAAAATAATATATTTCGCTATTAAAATCTTCGTCATCATCAACAAACAGAATTGATGCTCCAACAGATAGTTCGAAGTTAAACACTTTTGAAATTCCACCATCCGCTTTAACTGTTAACTTACACGGCACTTTTCCTGGAATTGTTTCCGTTGAAAATTTAAGTGTTAATGGATCAGCACTATTATTTTTTACACTACTATCAATATTAGATAAACCTTTGATCAATCCATAATTTGAGATTGATTTAATTGAAGTTACAGCCCAATGATTAATTTCAAGAGTTGCAGTAACATTCGTTGCATCTCCCCAATTATTTTGAAGTTCAACTAAAATATTTACAGTTTCTCCGGGATCAATTGATTTATTATTATTTCCAGATTGATCATTGATGCTTACACTTTTTAGTACAAGTATTGGCTTTGGTTGATTATGTGTTTGCGTTAAAGATCTAAAAGCATTAACTCTTCCATATCCCATTAATCCTTTATAAGAGGGATTCAAATTATCGATTGAATCTGCAGTTCCGCAAATTCTAAACATAATATCTGTCGCTGACATCGTTGGATATTTAGATTTAATAAGTGCTGCAACTCCAGCAACTAAAGGAGATGACATTGATGTACCTGTATAACCACTTGAATATCTACCATTAGGAACTGTACTTAAAATATTTGTACCAGGCGCAAAAATTTGTACAAACTCCGGTTTTCCAAAATTTGAAGAATATTCTTTTTTATCATTTTGATCAACATTTCCAACTGCAAGAACTTCAGGATAATTAGATGGAAAATGTGCTTCAATTTCAGTATTAATATTTCCATTTCCAGCTGCAGCGACAATTAATACATTGTTTGATAAAGCAAATCTAACGACATCACGTTCGTATTGTGAGTAACCAGTTCCGCCCCAACTACAACTAACTATGTTTGCTTTATTTTTAATACAATATAAAATTCCATCAAAACCAAAATAAATACTGTTTGAAGAAACATCTGGTGCATTTTTTGTTGCCATTATCAATGCATTGAATCCCATACTTGCAACTCCAACTTTGTTATTCGTAGCAGCACCAGCTGTACCGGAAGTATGAGTGCCATGTGTGCTTCCATTTCTTGGGTGAGGATCGTTGTCTGCTTTAATTGTGACATCTGAGGTACCAACAAAATCCCAACCTCTCCAATCGTCTATAAACCCATTATTGTCATCATCAACTCCATTTGATTTTTTGTCTCTATTTTGGGAATCAGTTCCCTTCTCTCCAATATTTTCCCAAATTTTTGTACTTAAATCTGGATGATTATAGTCGAAGCCACTATCAACAACACCAATTACAACACTATCCCCTTTTGAAAGATCCCAAGCTTTTGCAGCTGAAGTTTTAACCAAACTATACATATCTGCATAAAGTGAATCATTTGGAATATAATCACCATCAGTTTTACGGATAAAACTTGGTTCAGCATATTCAATTTCCGGATTTTGTTTTAAATCTGAAATAACCGACCAAACATTTACAACAAGCGGAACTTCAATTTTATAAATACTTTTGAATTCATCTGAAACTTTAAATGTCGAATTAAAATCACCGAAAACTTGTTTTATTGTTTGAGCATTATAGTTTTGCAAAATTTGAGTTTCGGAGAATTGTTTATTCAGCTTATTTGTAGTTGACTTAAACTTTACATAAATAACTCCTGGAACAATTTGATTATTTATTTTTGCTTTGTTATTGGCTGCAAAAATTGAATTACTAATCAAAATAAATGTCAATAAAACAAAAATTAATAATTTGTTTTTGTTAAAAAATTTGAAAAATAGTCGCATTTTGTTTTCCTTTTTATTGAATTTGGTTTAAGTAAGTAGCTAAGTGCATTGCTTTAATATTTAAATTTCTTTTTTTAATTCCATATTGAATTTGAAGTAAACATCCCGGATTGCTTGCAATAACAATGTCAGCATAAGTTTTTTCGATATTATCCATTTTCCGATCGAGGATTTTTAAAGAGTCCTCAGTGTGAGTTACATTATAAATTCCTGCACTGCCACAGCACCAAGATGCTTCGTTAAGTTCAATATAAGTATTTTTATTTGTTTTTGAAATTATATATCGTGGTTCATTAGTAATTAATTGCGAATGTATTAAATGACAAGCATCGTGGTAAGTTACTGTCTGATTATTATTTATAGTCGGAGGTTCGTAATTAATTTCATACAAAAATTCTGAAAAATCTTTTACCTTTTTTGAAAATAAATTTACTATTTCAAAGTATTCTGAATCACCACTAAATAATTCATTGTAATGCTTCATCATAGCTCCACATCCCGCTGAGTTTTGAATTATGTAATCGAACTTGAAATTATTGAATTGCTTTATATTTTGAATTGCAAGTTCCCTTGCACCTTCTTTTTCTCCATTATGAAAATGCAATGAGCCACAACAGGTTTGATTTTTAGGGATTAGAACATTACAACCAGCTTTTCGCAGTACTTCAACTGTGTCTGAATTTATTTCACTGAAAGCAACATTCATAATACATCCGTATGGAAAAATAACATCAAATCTGGCCTTCCCATATGAAGGAAGATATTCGTCTATTGTCTCATCAAATGGTCTAAAGTTTATCTTTGGAAGTAGATTTAGCTTGCTCAAATTTAAATTTTCAAAGATTTTAAATATTGTTGAGTAGAAATATTTATTTGAAAATAATTTTTGAAAATAGTATAGTAGTTTTGAAAACAATTTAAGTTTATAAGTAGATGCAATTATCTTATTAAGAAATATAGATTTAGAGATTTTATAAAAAGTTTTTTCTTTTTTATTTAAAGAAATTAAATTTCGAGCTTCTTCAACTAAGGAACCATATTTAACTCCTGCTGGACAAGCGGTTTGGCAAGCTTGGCAATCCAAACAAAAATTCATCTCATCTACAAACTGCTCTGATATAGTTGAAGTATTCTCAAATACATTTTTCATCATCTGAATTCTACCACGAGGAGATGATTGTTCATTGTAAGTCAAATTATAAGTTGGACAAGTTGGAAGACATAATCCACAGTGAATGCACTTGGAAATAAGTTCATCTGATATATTTAATTGATTTGCTAACATGTTTTAGTAATTAATTATAGCCATGCCCCTTGAAGTAAAAAATTGCTAATTTGCTCTTGTCGATGTGGAAGTGGTCCTTCACATTTTGGTTTTAAACTAAAAATTTTTCCTGGATTTAAAACTCCATTTGGATCAAGTACTGATTTTATTTTTTGCATTGTTTCAATAGCTGGTTCACCAACCATTTTTTTCAGGAATTGTTTTTTTACTAAACCAGTTCCATGTTCTCCAGTTATTGATCCACCAATTCTAATTGTTTCGTTTAGAATTGAATCAAAAGCAATTTGTGCTCGTTTAAGTTCACTCTCATTTTTCTCATCCGTTAAAATTGTTGGATGAAGGTTTCCATCACCTGCGTGTCCAAAATTTCCAATCATAACATTTTGTTGTTTAGAAATCTCTTCAATTTTTTCAAGTATAACAGGAAGTTCACTTCTTGGAACCGAAACATCTTCTAAAATTGTAGTTGGTTTAATCCGTGCGAGAGAAGAAAACGCAACTCTTCTAGCTAGTTTTAGCTTTATAGCTTTTAATTCATTTTCTGCTATTATAATATTACTAGAATTGTTTTGTTCACAAATAACTTTAACTTTATTAATATCTTCTTCTACAACAATTTTATGACCATCCAATTCAATTAACAACATCGATTCCTTATTTGTAAGTAGTCCGAGCTTGCTGTAAGATTCAATACATTGTAAAGTCGTTTTATCCATAAATTCGATTGTACATGGAAGTATTTTAGAAGAAATAATTTGAGAAACTGACTTGGCTGCATTAATTTTATTATCAAAATAAACTACTAAAGTTTTTACATGATCCGGCTTTGGGATTAACTTTAATAGAATTTTCGTAAAAATTCCTAAAGTTCCCTCTGAACCAATAAATTGATCTTTTAAATTATATCCAGCAACATCTTTCATATTTTTATTACCGGTAAAAATAATATTTCCATTAGGTAAAACTACTTCCAATCCTAGAATGTAATTCTTTGTAACTCCATACTTTAACCCTCTAAGTCCACCAGAATTTTCAGCTACATTACCACCAATTGTACTGATTGCCATACTTCCAGGATCAGGAGGATAAAACAACCCTTCCCTCTCGACAAATGAATGGATATTTGAAGTTATAACTCCTGGTTCAACAAGTAATGTTAAATTCTCTTTATCAAATTCGAGAATTTTATTCCAGTGAGGAGTTAATAGTACAATCGAATCTTCAACTGGAATCGAACCACCACTTAATCCCGATCCAGATCCACGAGCAACAATTGAGAATTTTGCTTCATTTGCTAATTTGACAAGCTTAGAAATTTGTTCAACATTAATTGGCTTTACAATTCCATGTGGGGTTTGTTTAATAATTGGTGTCGCATCATAGGAATAGGATAATTTATCTTCCGGAGAATCAAAATAATTTTCTTTTCCAATTATTGAAATTACTTCTTTAGTAACAGCTTTTGATATCATATTATTTTTATGCTAATATATAATTTGCTATCTTTATATAAACAAACAACTAAAGTACAATTCATTATACGTGATTATAACTATACTTTCAATATTTTTTCTGATTTTCTTAGTTGCAATTATTTTCTACGGATATGGTTTTATTGTTACAACTAATTCACAGCGGGAGAATATAGAGAAAGAAAAATGCTCTCTATGCAAAGAAAACTTTCCTAAAATTGAATTGATTCTGAGACCAGTTGGAGATTCTAAACTATTTTACTTTTGCCAAAATTGTATTAAAAGTTTATCTCACGAAATCAAAGTTTAGATTAAATTTGATGGGCATAAATATTTCAAATTACATTCAGCACAAAGTGGAGTTCTAGCTTTACATAATTCCCTTCCGTGAGATATAAGTACGCTGCCATAATAGAGCCAATACTTCTTATTTAACAATTCCATCAAGTCTATCTCTGTTTTAACAGCATCTTCGTACTTTGAAAATCCAAGCCGTTTTGAAATTCTTAGTACATGTGTGTCAACAACAATTCCCTCAACCTTATTAAAATACTCACTCAAAACACAATTTGCAGTTTTCCTACCAACACCTGGCAATGATATTAACTCGACCATTGTTGAGGGAACTACAGAATTAAAATCGGACTCAATTTTTTTACAGCAAGCAATAATATTCTTAGCTTTATTTCTGTAGAAACCAGTTGAAAATATAATTCTTTCAAGTTCAAAGTGGTCAGCATTTGAAAAATCAGAGACTTTTTTATATCGCTTAAATAAATTTGGAGTGACTAAATTAACTCGAATATCAGTGCATTGCGCAGAAAGCATTACTGAAATTAAAAGTTGAAGCGGATTTATATATTGAAGTGCTGTTTTAGGGGATTTGTATTTTTTTTTAAGTAATGAGATTATTTTATCGACTCGTTTGATTTTTTTAAAATTGCTTTCCTTTTTAAGATCAGCCAGAGTAAAATATTTCACTTAACTTTAAGAGTACAATTTTGTAAAAACTAAAATTGCATTATTCACTTCTTCATCAGAAATATCCAAATGCATAATCACACGAATTGAATTAAAAGTTCCAACACTTACTAATATATTAAATTGTTTTAGTTGTGCTACAACTTCTGAAGGATGAAGTCCTGTTTTGCTAATATTTACAAAAACCATATTTGTTTGAACACTTTCGAGATCTACAGAGACTTTTGATAATGTTGAAATTGAATTAGCAAAATAATTAGCACGACGATGATCTTCTTTTAATCTTTCAATATTATTATGAAATGCAAACATCGCAGCTGATGCAATAATTCCAGCTTGTCGCATTCCACCACCCAAAATTTTTCTCCATTTTCTAGATCTGGTAATAAAATCTTTATTACCAATTAACATTGAACCAACTGGAGCTCCTAAACCTTTTGAGAAACAAACACTTACACTGTCACATAATTCGCCATATCTTTTTCCAGAAACACCACTTTCAACAATTGCATTCCATAAACGTGCTCCATCGAGATGTAGAATAATATTTTCATCGCGAGTAAAATTATAAAGTTTTTCAATTTCATTAATTGGATAAATTGTACCACCACAACGGTTATGCGTATTTTCAATACAAATTAATCTAGTGTGTGGCATATAATAAATATTTGGTCGAATATATTTTGGTAGATCTTCAATAGGAAGAACACCATTCTTCCCTTTTACTGTTTTCACCTGGACATTTGATATTACAGCTGGTGCCGCAGTTTCATAATTAAATATATGTGCATCCTCTTCAACAATTATTTCATCGCCCGGTTGAGTATGGGATTTTATTCCAATCTGATTACTCATCGCTCCACTTGGCATAAACAAAGCTGCTTCCATACCAAAATAATCTGATAATTGATTTTGTAATTCGTTCACAGTTGGATCTTCACCAAAAACATCATCTCCGACATTTGATTTTACAATTGCTTCCAACATTGCTGGTGATGGTTTTGTAACTGTATCGCTTCTAAAATCTGCCATTTTGTTTTCTCATTTTTTGAAGATTGAATATATAAAAAATAATAAAGTTAATATAACTGAAATTCTTGCAATTAGATCTCCATTTTCAGAATAAAATGTTTTGTAAGTTTGTGGATAAATTACTTTCTCAAGAGTTGCAGTAGAAAACATTTCAGATTTGTCGTAAACATTTCCAAATGGATCTATAAAACAAGAGATACCACCATTTGCACAACGAACAATCCATCGTCGATTTTCAATTGCACGAAGAATTGCTATTTGTAAATGTTGACGAGCTCCGGAAGTATTTCCCCACCAACTATCCTGTGTTATAAAAATACAAAATTCAGCTCCTTTATTTACATAACTCGAAACGAATTCCGGAAAAATCGATTCATAGCAAATCATAGAAAGAAATTTACTTTTTGATTTTGAATGATAAAAAATCGTTGAATCAGTTCCTCTTGCCCAATTACTGATTCCAACTCCCCATCGAAGTGGCTCTATTAACCATGGAACTTTTTCTGCATAAGGAACTCTTTCTGCAAATGGGACTAATCTCATTTTGGAATAAGTTTGAATTTCAAAAATATTCGGTTGTGAAAATAAAATGGCATTATAGGAATCGTATTTAATTTTATCGTTTATTGAACTTGCAGTTATTGGAGCATCTTTTTCATAATATTTAACATCAGCAAATCCACTTAAAATTGAAATATCAAGTTTATTTACTTTTTCAGCAAACTGAAAATAATAATTATTGAAAGATGGCAAATCAAATGGAATTGCAGTTTCCGGCCAAACTGAAATATCAACTCCCCTTTCCTTTTGACCTTTTGAAACATCGAGCATATTTAATACAAATTGCCAACGATTTTGAATTGAATTACCATCTCCCCACTTTTCCCAAGGATCAAGATTTGGCTGAACAATTCCAATTTTTATTCCATCTTTAGAATTAATTTCATTTTTGAAATTGGAATTATAAAAATTTGGGAGTAAATAAAATATTACTAAAAAGGAAATTAATATTAGATATTTTTTTAAACCAAATCCTTCAACTGTCTTATATTTAAATAAGATATAATAGATAATTGAATTTATATATAGAACCCAAAGTGAAATACCGTAAACTCCGGTTAATTCTGCAAATTGAATTTTTTGTAAATCATAAGTCATGCTATTTCCAAATGTTAACCATGGAAATGCAAATTCACCATAAGCATAAAGCCACTCAAAAGTAACCCAAACAAGTGGAAATAAGAGTAAACTTATTTCAGTTGAATATTTTTTACGAATGTTTAAGAATAAAAGGGATTGCAAAGTAAAAAAAGCAGGCTGCCAAAAATACAACGCAACTCCGGCAAATATTAAATATGGATCACGCATGTGGGTTATGCCAGCCGTCCAATACAAAGCTATTAACGATGCTATAAAAAAAGTAAAATAAGTAACTCTAAAAGTTTTCCAGATGGATTTTTGATTGTAGATTAGAAATAAATATGGAACTAATGCAAAAAAAGGAATTAAGTTAGTTGAAAAGGGTGGAAATGATATTCCGAACAAAATACCGGAAAGTAGAATTAGAATAATTTCTTTCTTATTCATCTTGAACTCTATAATTATTATAAAATTTTACAGAATACAATGAAATCGTATATCCAATTATTAAACCAAGAATTGAACCAACAAAAACATCAAATGGAAAATGAACACCAACATATACTCTTGAAAAAGCGATTAAAAAGGCAAATATATAAATTGGTATACTTAGTTTCTTGAAATAAAATGCAACAACTGAAGCCAATGTAAAGTTATTTATTGCATGTGATGAAGGAAAAGAAAAACCACTTCCACAAGGGACAAGTGCAATAACATTTTCTAATTGAATACATGGACGAACTCGTTGAAATATATTCTTAAAAACAAAACTATTTAGTTGATCGCTTACAACGATCGCAATAATTAAAGAAACCACAAAAAGTCGTTTCTTATCATCGCCTCGAAACAAACATAAAGCTAATAATCCCAAAATTAGAACACGTGCAATTGGATTTTTATCATAATCTGTTAGTAAGACAAAAAGAAAATCAAAATACGGATTTGAAAGAGTATTATTTATAAAATAAAAAAGAGAGGTATCTAAATTATAGAAATAACTCATTTGAGGTATTTATTTACAAAATAACGAATCATAAATAATAATATTATAGTACTTAAAATAATCCAAGCTATTTTATTATAAGTAATAAAAAAGTTATTTATCGCAGTTAAATTGCTTCCAATCGAATAGCCAACATAAAGAAGTAAAGAATTCCACAAAAGCGCACTGATAGAACTAATAATTGAAACAACTTTGAAATTCATTTTTGCAAGTCCTGCACAAAATGAAACTATTGCTCTTGTTCCGGGAAGAAAACGATTGGCAATAATTACACCATAGCCATATTTTTCAAACAGATTATGAACTTTTTGAATTGCTTCTGGTTTTATATATTTATTAAATTTATGATCTTCAATTTTAGATGATAATGTAAATCCAAAATAATAAACCAACATAAATCCCAATAAACTTCCAAGTGTTGAAATTAATAAAGTAGGAATAAAGTTTAATGGTGTTGATGTTAATAATGTTCCTGCAAAAACTACAACAAGATCACTTGGCATTGGCGGAATTATATTTTCGACTAACGCAGCACTAAATATTATTAAATATATATAAAATGGATTAACGTTTAATAATAAATTGTAGAATTCTTCCATTACTATTTTTGGGAAGTAATTGTTGCAACTGAGTATGCCGAAGCGCCTTTTCCTTTTCCAATGTCGCCTAATTTTTCATTTGTTGTGGCTTTAATCGAAATGGAATTAATTTTAATTGAAAGTGATTTTGCGATATTTTTTTTCATCTGTAGTGCATAATTACTAATTTTTGGTTTCTCTAAAACTAATGTTGAGTCAATATTTATAATTTTACTTTTATTTTTTTTCAATAATATTAAAACCTGTTTGAGAATTACTAAGCTTGAACAATCTTTCCATTTTTTATTTGTATTTGGAAAATGTTTTCCAATATCTCCTAAATTAGCAGCGCCAAGTAATGAATCTGCAATTGCATGGCAAAGTACGTCCGCATCGGAATGACCGAGTAATCCTTTTGGATGTTTAATTTCAACGCCACCCAAAATTAATTTTCGTCCTTTTACTAATTTGTGAATGTCGTATCCGAAACCAATTCTAATTTTATTCATTATTTTATCAAAAAGTTTGTAAACATATTTTTTGCAGGCTCAAATGCTTCAATTATTTTATCAATTTTAGCTAATCTTGGACCTTTTTTAATTTCTGAAATAAATTCATTAAGTATTAATTCTATTCCTTCAACTTCAATGTAAACAGATCCGTCAGAATTATTCATAACAAATCCATTTAAACCAAGTTTCTTTGCATGATAACTTACAAACCAACGAAAACCAACTTGCTGAACTTTTCCAGAAATAGTAATATTTACTTTTTTAGACATTACTTTTTGACGAATAATTTAACTTTATATAATTCAATAAACCTTCACCAATTTCTGAAAATAATATCCCAAATAAAATAAAAACAGCGCCATATATTTCTTTAGTTGTAAACGATTCTGATAAAAAGTATGTAGCTGCAATAGTTGCAATAACTGGCTCAATTGAAAATATTACAGCGGCTTTTGATGGAGTTGTATATTTTTGAAATTCTGTTTGAATCCAAACTGCAACAACTGCTGCAAGTAATGATAAATAAAGTAAATTAATTAATATAGAAGTTGAATAATTAAAAACAACTTTCTCGAATGGAATAAAAACTAGGCCAATCAAGAAACAACTAAATATTTGATAAAAAGATAATTGAATTGCGCTTTTACCTCGAGAATATTTATCGAGGATAACAGTATATAATCCAAATAAAATAGCAGCGATAATATTTAATAAATCACCAAAGTTAAAGTTTGCGCTAGTTGGCATTGTTAAAAAATAGGAACCAATTAAAACAATAAATATTCCAATTATATTGCTTTGAGTCGGTTTATTTTTCAAAATAATTACTTGGAAAATAGGTGCAAAAATAACCATCAACGAAGTTAGAAATGCAGATTTTGATGCTGTTGTAAGTTGAAGCCCGTAATTCTGTAATGTTAATCCAAGACTTAAAAGCATTCCTAAAATAAATCCATTTTTAATTGAATCTTTATCTTTGCCTTTTAGAATTTCTTTTGGGAATAAAAGTAAAAATACAATTGAAGCAATCAAGCAACGTAGAATTAAATACAAAATCGGAGAAACGTCAACTAATAATATTTTTGCAAAGACAAATGAAGTTCCCCAGATTAAAGTTGTAGCTAAAAGAGCAAGCTCGCCTTTTGTCTTGAGTTTCGTAGAATCATCCATTAATTAATATTTATGAAATTAATTTTAGCAAAGATAAATATGCTTCAACAATATTTTCATTTTTAAAAATAGTATTTCCTGCAACAAATATATCTGCTCCTGCATCTGAGACTAATTTGATATTTTCAAAATTAATTCCACCATCAACTTCTATTATTGTATTTAAATTATTCTTTTCAATTAAAGATTTGACTTCGATTATTTTATTTAGTGAAGATGGAATAAATGACTGACCACCAAACCCAGGATGAACTGACATTATAAGAATTAAATCTACTTTATCAATAATATTTTCTAAAACCGAAACAGGTGTATCAGGTTTTATTGAAATACCAACTTTTACATTTTCATTTTTAATTAATTCAATTGTCGCTAAAATATTTTCACATGCTTCATAATGGACAGTTATAAATGATGATCCTGCTTTCGAAAAGTTAGAAATATATTTATCTGGATTACTAATCATCAGATGGGTATCTAAAGTAACAGTCGTTGATTTATGGATTTGAGAAATTATAGAAGGACCAAAACTAATATTTGGAACAAAATATCCATCCATTACATCGCAGTGAAATAATTTACAACCGACGTTTTGCAAATCAAGAAGTTGTTTTTTGAGATTGGTAAAATCTGCCGATAATAAAGATGGTGCTATTATTTTTGCTTTCATTATTCGATTTCGACTTCTGTTTGACTCTCGATTGGAGGATTTGAATTAATTGTGACATTTATAATTGTATTTGGCTGCATTGTAGTTCCAGGTGAACTAGATTGAGTAGTAATAACTTCTTTTGGAAAACTGCTATTCAATTTATAAGAAATCTCACCAATAATTAATCCAATTGATTCTAAAGAAAAAGTTGCATCACGTAATGTTTTCCCAATTAATTTTGGAAGTAAAACATTTTTTTTTGCAGTGACAACTGTTAAATAAATATCTCTTCCCTCTTTAACATTTCTAAATGCAATTGGATTTTGCGAATTCACAAAACCAAATGGAATAGTTTGATGTGATCCACCATTTATTTTAAAAACACTAAATCCCTCTTTTTTTAAATATAATTCTGCTTCTTCATATTTAATGCCAACTACATTTGGGACTTGTACAATTGATTTATTGTGAACATAAACTGGCATGATAAATGAATCAAGAATAAAAATAAATAATAGAAATAATGAAGAAATCCAAATTATACGTTTGTAATAATATTTCATTATCCTATTTAATATTTACTTCCGAAATATTAGAATCAATTTTTTCAATTTGAAGAAAATCAGTAATTTTTTTAGCAATCGATTGAGCATCAAGCTCTGTTAATTCCATTAATTCTTTTGGAGAACCATGTTCAACAAAACTATCTTCAAGTCCAATTAGTCGAACAGAAAGATTGTTCATATTAAGTTTTGTAAACTCTTCAATAACTGCAGAACCAAATCCACCATAAATACTATTTTCCTCAACAGTAATTATTTTATTAAATTTTTCACCAATTAATTTTAATCTTTCACTATCAATTGGCTTGACAAAACGCATGTTTATAATTTCCGCAGATATTCCATTTTTTGATAAAATAATTCCAGCTTTTAGAACTTCTTGTGTAATTGTTCCAATTGTAAGTATTGCAACATCAGTTCCGGTTTGTAGAACTTCGCTTTTTCCAATCGGAAGTAATTCAAATTCTGGTTTAATTGGAACCCCAATCACATTTCCACGTGGATATCGAATTGCAACAGGTTTATTTTTTTGTTGAACTGCAGTAAACATCATATCTTTTAATTCAGATTCATCTTTTGGCGCCATGATAATCATTCCAGGAATACAACGTAAATATGTTAAATCAAATGCACCATGATGTGTCGGACCATCTGCGCCAACTAAGCCACCGCGATCCAAAATAAATATTACATGCAAATCTTGTAAAGCTACATCATGAATAATATTATCGTATGCTCTTTGTAAAAATGTAGAATAAATTGCCACAACCGGGATATAACCTTCAGTTGCAATTCCAGCTGCGAAAGTTACAGCGTGTCCTTCTGCAATTCCCACATCAAAAAATTTTTCAGGAATTTGTTTTTGAAGAATTGTAAGTCCAGTTCCATCGGGCATAGCAGCAGTAATTCCAATAATTTTTTCATTCTGTTTGCACAACTCAACTAAAGTTTCACCAAAAATAGTTGTAAATGATTTCGGAGCATTTGGAATTTTTGGCGAGATGCCAGTTATTTTATCGAAAGGTGTTACACCATGAAATCTTGTAATTTCTTTTTCGGCAGGTTCATATCCTTTTCCTTTTTCCGAAATACAATGAATTAGAATTGGACCATTTAAATCTTTAACGTTATTCAAAGTTTCAACAAGCTTAACAACATTATGTGCATTAAAAGGACCAAAATATCTGAAACCAATTGCTTCAAATAACATTCCGGGAGTTATTATTGCTTTAATTCCTTTTTCAACGTTATGAGTTAAAACGCGCAATCTGTCACCGAAAGTATCCAATTTACCAGTGAGCTCCCAAACATTTGCTTTAAATTTATTGTAAGATGGATGCGTGAATACTTCAGAAAAATAATTATGCAATGACCAATGATTTGGTTTAACAGAAGAAAGTGAAACCATTTTATTGTCATTTAAAATTACAATCATATTTTTTTTAAGAAGTCCGGCGTTGTTCAAAGCTTCATAAGATAATCCACCAGTAAGAGAACCATCACCAACAATTGCAACAACTTTAAAATTTTCATTTTTAAAATCGCGTGCAGTTGCAATTCCGAGTGCAGCACTAATCGCTGTACTTGCATGACCGGCTCCAAAAACATCATATTCGCTTTCCTCTCTTCTTAAAAATCCACTCAATCCACGAAATTGCCGAATTGTGTGAAGAAGATCTTTCCTTCCTGTCAATATTTTATGAGGATATGTTTGATGACCAACATCAAAAACTAATTTATCTTTCGGAGTATCAAAAACATAATGAAGTGCAATAATTAATTCCACAGTTCCAAGTCCAGCACCAAGATGTCCGCCAGTTTTTGAAACTACATCAATTAAAAATGTTCTAACTTCTGCGCTAAGTATTTTTAAATCTGTTACATTTAATTTGCGAACATCAGCTGGAATGTTAATATTTTTTAAAAATTTTGTAGTTGTTAAATGTTCATTCATTGTCATTATATATAGATTTCCTTACCGATTTTGTTTTAAGATTAATTGTATTAATTCTAAGCTCTGCTTTTTTTAGAATATCTAAACATTCAGTCACCAAAAAAACGCCTTCTTCGTAAAGTGAAATTGATTTATTTAAATCAACTTTCCCATCTTCAAGTTGTGAAATGATCTGTTCTAATCGTTTTGAAGAATCTTCGAACGAAATATTATTTTTAATTTTTTGTTTCATTTAATTTTTATTCGCAGTTGAATTTATTTTTCCATCTGCTAAAATAGTTTCAATTTTATCCAAATATTTTATTTCTTTGCTTGATAAAATTACTTTACCATTTTTCGTAGTTATTGAGTATCCTCTTTTAAGTACAGCTTTCGGATTTAACATTTCCAAATTTGATTTGAAGTTATTTAATTTAGTGTTCGTATTTTTGAAAATATTTATCTTTGAATTATCTAAATCGCTCAAAAAATAATCAACAGTTTGTTTGTATTGATTGATCAATTCCTGCGGAAAACGATACCAATATCTTTCCAAAGTTGAGTTAATCCAGTTTGTTTTTTCTGAAATTCCATTTTCAACTTCGGATTCGATAATATACAGAGAATTAGTAAAACTCTCAATTACTTCTTCCTGATTTGGCACCACAAGTTCTGCTGCCGAAGACGGAGTTGGCGCACGAAAGTCTGCAACAAAATCTGCGATTGTAAAATCAGTTTCATGTCCGATAGCACTTACTATTGGAATATTGCAATTAAAAATTGCGCGTGCAATTTCTTCGCTATTAAAAGACCATAAATCTTCCAATGATCCACCACCTCGAGCTAAAATTATAAAGTCAACAGATTTATCGACATCAAAATAATTTATCGCATCAACAATCTCTTTAACAGAATCTTTTCCTTGAACTTTTACAGGAATAAAATTAATTTCTACAATCGGGAATCTTCTTTTAATATTTGTAAGAAGATCGTGAAACACTGCACCTTGTGGTGAAGTTATAATTCCAATAGATTTCGGAAATAATGGAATTTGTTTTTTAAGTTCTAAATCAAAAAAACCTTCACTTTGTAATTTATTTTTTAATTGCTCGAAAGCGAGTTGCAATTCTCCAATTCCAACTGGTTTAATTGAAGTACAATTTATCTGATAACTTCCTCTTACTTCATAAAGCGAAACATTTCCATGTACAATTAATTTTAAACCATCATCGACTTTAAATATATTTGATTGAACTTGAGAACGCCACATTACACAAGAAATTTGAGCAAATTCATCTTTTAATGTAAAATACAAATGCCCGGATGTTGCATATCGAACATTTGAAGCTTCACCTTGAACCCAAAGATTTCGGAAATTTAATTCGAGATTTTCTTTAATCTGCTTTGTTAAAACTGAAACCGATAAAATAGAGCTTGTATTTTTCATAAATAATTATAAATATAGCACCAAATTAATTTAAAAATGATAAATATGAATAATCAAATTGATGTAATGGCAATTGGCGCTCATCCTGATGATGTTGAACTTAGTTGTGGTGGAACAATTGCACATTTAACTCGCAGTGGTAAAAAAGTTGTCATTGTTGATTTAACACAAGGTGAATTAGGAACTCGCGGTTCTGCTTTAATTCGAAAAAATGAAGCTGAAAACGCTCATAAAGTATTTCAAACTGAAGCAAGAATTAATTTAAAAATTTCTGATGGCAATATTGAAATATCAAAATTGAACGTAAATAAATTAATTAATGTAATTAGAAAATATCGTCCAAAAGTTTTACTGATTCCACATTGGCTGGAAAGACATCCTGATCATGAACATGCACATAGACTTTGTCGTGAAGCGTGGTTTTATTCAGGATTGGAAAAAATTAAAACTACTTTTGAAGGCAAAAAACAAATTCCATTTCGTCCCCATCGATTTTATCATTTTATGCAAAAGTTTGAATTCGCTCCCTCTTTTATTGTAGATGTTAGTAAATATTATTCAATCAAAGAAGAAACGATAAAATGTTTTAATTCTCAATTTTATAATCCTAAAAGTAAAGAAAGCGAAACTTTACTTTCTTCAAAAAGATTTTTGGAATTTATACAAAGCAGAGATATTCATTTCGGAAGTATGATTGGAGTAGATTATGGCGAACCTTTTTATTCTATCGAACCAGTTGGTGTCAGTTCATTTGAGGTATTCATATGATAATGATTAAATCAACAAAACTACTTTACACTTCTTTAGTATTATTAATTCTTGGTTTTGGAGTATACATTTTTTATTCAACTGCATTTCGGGAATTTCATCCTGTAATTGATAAACAACCGAAGCTTGAATATCCAGCAATTAGAAATCAAGAAAGAATCGATGCAACTATTATCGAAGTTAAAAATAATATTTCAACTATTTCAGTTAGCTTTGCTTCAATTGAACAAAACACTATTGTAAAATTTTTTGATCCTGAAAAATTATTCAATATTCCAATTATTGCTTATATAACTCCTCGTGGGAAAATTGTAACTGCAATAAGTATGAGCGAAAATTGTACAAGTAAAGAATTTTATTTGGAGAATAATAATATACATTGCGCGAATTGTCCTTCTTATTGGAATATGGAAAGTTTGGAAGCGTATGCTTGTTGTCAACGTTATTATCCGGATCCAATTCCAAGTAAATTAGTTAATGGAGAAATTATTATTGAAAAATCTGTTTTTGCTAATTGGCAAAAACGAGATTAATTGATTTAACGGGATTCTTTTATTCTTCGGAATAAAGTTATTAAATAACCTAACATTACAATTGCAGTTCCAAACCAAACGAGAATAATTAGTGGCTTAATTGTTGCTTCAACAATTAGAGTTTCTTTTTTTGGTTCTTGAACAGAAGTCAAAGAAGTTAATAATATTTTTGCGGTTGTTTGCTCTTCACTTTTAGCGGGATTAACAGAAATAATTGAAATATCAAATTCTCCATCCTTTGTTTTAACACTTGAATATGAAACTTCTCCCTTCATATTTAACATTTTAGGGTTTATTATTTCCTTCACACTTTTATTTTTGTATTCGATTGAAAGTGTTAATTCGTTTCCAGTTTTTTGATTTTGAACAAAAGTATATCCAAAATATTTTAATGAAACACCATTAATTGTCGAAATTTTATTTTTCACCAAATCAACTTCTTGTCCTGCAGCTTTTCCATCTTCCAAAGAAAGAGGTGAAACATAAAAATCTTTAATTAACATATTTAAAATATCAGGTTGTCGAATTATATTATTATCCTGTTTATTGATAAACATAGTTGGCAAAACTGTGTAGTTATTTTCCCCTTGATTTACTAAAATATTAAAGGCATAATTATTTCTTTCTAGTGGTTCATAACCGACATATGTTAAATTATAACCAAGTGCAGAAATTGTTTTTCCTTCTTCAAGTGAAATAGTTTGTTTTGAATCGTACTTCGCGGAAGTTATAAAACCGATCAACATAATCGAAAATCCAATATGAGTAATTGGGCTTCCTGCTAAATATATTTTTCCTTTTAGTATTTTCCATAAAACAATTAAATTTACTGACAACATAAAAAATGAACTGAAGAGTAAAATTAACATTGCAAGTTCTGTTGCACCAAAATAATAACTCACAATAGTAAAAATTAAAGATAGAATAACTGGTAAAAATATTTTTTTGGAAAGCGTTTTGATTGGCGTATTTTTCCACCATAAAATTTGTCCTAATCCGGAAAGAATCCCAAGTGCAATTGCTAATGGCAAAACTGTCTGGATATAATAATTTATTTCAACAGCAGAAGCTTTCCCTTTCATCAATGTTGTGATAATTGGTGATGAGGTTCCAATTAAAATAAAGAAGGAGCTAATTACCAATACTGATGCTCCAAGAAATAAAGAATACTCTCTTGAAAGAATCGAATAAGTAGATTCTGGTTTTGGAATTTCCTTCCAACGTTTAATTAAGAAACCGAATCCCATAGTTGAAAACAGGAGAATTGTCCCAAGTAAAAGCCAGTAAATAAATGCGCCTGGAGTAACAAAAGAATGAACTGAAGTTTCACCTAAAATTCCACTTCGTGTTAAAAAAGTTGAATACAAAACCAGTAAAAAACATAAAATACTCAAAATGAAATTTGTTCGAATAAACCCTTGAGTATTTTTTTGGGAACGCATTGTATGTAGTGATGCCACTGAGACTAACCAAGGAACAAGTGAAGAATTTTCGACTGGATCCCATCCCCAGAATCCTCCCCATCCTAGAGTTTCGTAGGCCCAAAATCCGCCAAGTAAAATTCCGCAACCAAGTATCATCGAACCAAATACAATCCAAGGTTTTGCAATAATTATCCAACTTTGGAAATCTCTTTTTATTAACGCCGCTACAGCATAAGAAAATGGAATTGACATCGCAGTGAATCCAATAAACAAAATAGGAGGATGAATTACCATCCAATAATTTTGAAGTAAAGGATTTAATCCTTTTCCTTCAACGGGAACCATTGCCCATATTCCTTCAGTTTGATTTAGCCAAATATATTTTGTTACGGTCGAAGGAATTTTACCCTGTCCTATTAATTCTTTTGGAAAAACATCCCAAATAAAAGTAAATGGATTTTTTACAACTAAGAATAATAATAAAACCGAAAATATTGAACCGAAGACAACCATCAATTCAATTTCGTAGTTTCTTTTAATTGCATATTTAAGAAGTGGAATTCCCAAGATTCCAGTAAACAACGCCCACAAATTAAAACTTCCCTCTTGTCCTGCGTAAAATGTAGAGAATAATAATGGAAGAGGTAAATCAGTTGAACTATGTCCCCAAATATAATTATACTGAAACTGATGTGTGAAAATAAAATAAATTAATAAAGATGAAAATGCTATAATTCCAACTACGGAAATATAAAATAGATTTCGTGCATAATTTAAAAACTGTATTGATTTACTTTGAAGTACATACCAATAAAAAATCGTTGATAATAAACTTACAGTGAAAGTAAGATAAACTAAATATTGACCGAGCATAAATATTTAAATTGTATTTTTTAATGCTTCATTATTCCCTTCGTATTTCGAAGGACATTTTGTTAAAACTGATGAAGCATGAAAAATATTATCTGAACATTTCCCTTTTGCAACAATACTTTCAGCGATTTCGAAATTGTTCGGCTTTGCTCCCTCGAGAATAACTTGAAATTCTGTTTCATTATCATCTTTCATATAAAACGAAAAAGAATTTTTAACCGGATCGAAATATACAGGCTTGTCTTTAACCCACTCACCTTTTACTTGTGCTTTTTTATCAGCGCGTAAAGCCTCATTAAAACTCATATATTCAATATTAGTTTCAGTAAATGAAATTGATGCAAAAATAATTGATGCCACAATTACAACAATTCCTAAAATAAATCTAAAGTTCATTTTAATTATTTCCTTTTTGTTTTTTAAGCGCTTGTTCTAATTTAACAATTTTGTTTTCAATTGTTCGGAGATAAATTAATATCCCAAACCAAATAAGTAAAACTAAAGTTAATACAATAAACAATTGATTCTGTTCGAGAAAGTCAATCATATTTTAATTCTTTCATTAATATTCCAGTTCGAGTTCGTAAATTTAATAACCATAAATAAAATAATGTAAATCCTAACAAAGATACGAAAAAAGTAACCATTATGTTTCCAGAAATACTGCCACCTAAAATAGGTCCTAAATCTTTTCCCCCTTTTGCGCCAGGATGTAAACCAGTTAGCATACGAGGTAAAATAAAAGTGAAAAAGATCGAAGAAATACCTGCAATAATATTATAAACAGCCGAAATATTATTTTTGGAAATTTCATTTTTAATTGAAGAACGAAGTAAGAAATAAGCAAAATATATTATCAACAAAAAAACAATTGATACTTGGCGAGGATCCCAATTCCAAAATGATCCCCAATTAAATTTTGCCCAAAGTGCACCTGTAACCGTTGCGAGTAAACTGAATAATAATCCGATTGAAGCCGAAGATTCTGCTTTAATATCGTATAAATCATTTTTAGAAGTTAAATATTTAAATGAATAATATGTAGAAACCAAAAAAGCAATTGTTGACACCCACGCTGTAGGAACATGGAAAAATATATTTCTGAATTTATCTTCTAGTCCCGGTATTATCGGATACTGATACCAATGCATTGGAAATTCTACAATTGGAGGTGCAATTCCAGAAATTATTACTAAAGTGATTATTAGACTCGATAAATATTTTATGATTTTCATTCTTCAAAAATATATTTTACAAACATTAATGATGATGTTATTAAAACTGTTGAATAAGACAGTTGAAATTGCAAATAATTTAATTCATTTTCAAAAGTGAAATTTGTTAAAGTGATATTTGTTAATTGCACTGAAGTGATCAATATGGGAAGCATAATTGGAAATGACAAAAGTGGAAAAAGAAGTCCCTTAAATTCTGCGCGTGAAATTATTGCAGATAAAATTGTAGCAGCCGATGATAGAGCAATGCTTCCTATTAATATCGTGAGTGCAAATAAAGTATAATTATAAATTATAAATCCAGATAAGAATAATGAAAATGCAATTGTAATTGAAATATTTATAATTAGACTTCCAATTATTGTGTAAAATAATTTACTTAAATATATATTTGTTACACTCGACTGTAAACGCAAAAACATAATTGTATGTTTTTCTTCTTCGAGGACAAATGAACGGCTTAAACCTGTCATTGTAGAAAAAAATGAAACAATCCAAAATAAACTGGATATCAACTCAACAGAGAAATCTTTATCCAAAATTGAAAATAATAAAACTAAAACTGTTGTTAATACAAAAACTAAAAGCGAATAGATTGCATGCTTCGTTCTGAATTCGCAAAGAAGATCTTTGTAGAGTAAAGTGAAAAATGATTTCATTTTGCTCCTTCGCCTAAATCAATTAAACAATCGGCATACTTTAAATCTTTTTTATGATTAGTTGCGAATATCAATGTGATATTATTTTTTTTCGCAGATTTCATAAGAAAGTAAACTAAATCCTCTCCTTCGGAATCTAAATTTGAGGTTGGTTCGTCAAGTAATAATATTTTTGGATTCGAAATCAGAGCAATACAATATCTTAATCTTTGAATCATTCCAGAACTGAAACTTCCTACTTTTTTATTTCCACTATCGAATAAGGAAAATTGTTTTAAGAGTTCAACTTCTGAAGAAGCATTATTTATTTTTTTTAATTTTTTTACAAATCGCAAATGTTCAAGTGCTGTTAATTCCTCGTATAACATTAAATAAGGAGCAACAATAGAGAAGTAATTATTTAACTTTTCCGGCTGAATAAGAAAATTATTATCATAATGAAATATTCTGCCTGAAGTAGGTGTTACAAATCGAGTTAATATTTTAATTAATGTAGATTTTCCAGATCCATTTTTACCTGTAATTGCAATAGAATATTTTTCTGAAGCAAAAAGAGAAATATTATTTAATACATTTTGGCGATTATAATTTTTACAAATATTGTCAGCTTGAACTGTTATCATTATTTTAGCACCACAAATTTACCTATATTTTTTTTCTCATCTTCCAAAATAAAATAATAATAAACTCCACTCCCAACTTTCTTTCCATTTTTATCGATGCATTTCCAAACAACATAAGTGTTTCCTAAATAATTTATTATTTCTTCTTCTCCAGAATAAATTGGATTAAAATCTGAAGATAGAATAATTAATTTTGCATTTATATTTGCGCTATTTAAATTCACAGTTGGAATCATTAATGAATTTCTATCTGGATTAACTGGATTAGGAAATGAACTTGATGAACTCGAAACAAATATATTATTTGTGGAAGAAGAATGGAACCAATCATTTCTTTTATCAAATGAAATATCGTACGAAGAATTATCAGATAATTTGAATGTCCCGATTGTTGAAGGAAATACCTTTATTGCTGCCTGAAATACATTTGAATAATTCAAAACCATTTCATTCTCTTTCAAACAAACTATTATTACAAAAGAGGTGTCAGTTCCACTTCTAATTTGAATATATTTTGATGTAAAGTTTTTACTTCCAAAAGAGATTATTTCTGTTCCGGAAAGATTTATTTTTTCATCAATTAATAAAATTGGAAACAATGAAACGTTTGTATAATAATTTGATTGCGATGTTTTATTGACTTTATAATTTTCAGTTGTAAAAGAAATAAATTCTTTTCCGGTTGAAGTAGAATAATTTGATTTAAGGATTTTTTCCTGCGCATAAGTTGGAGACTGATTATAAATTTCAGACCAAATTAATTTTGTAATATTAAATCCAAATTTAGCTTGAAGGTAAATATTCCACAAAGCCCGTTCGTAGCCATAAAATCTATTGTCACTTCCCATTAAAGAAATTAAATTATGATTTTGGAAATAATCTTTTAAATCGAAAAGATAATCTACTGATGAAGAATAAATGGTTGTCTCCATTGCTTCGGCCGACATTTCATAATAATGTAAAAATTCATTCCACAAACCATAATTTCCAATTTGAATTGTGTGAAAAAATTCATGAGCAATTGTAGCTTTCAGTGCAATCAAACCTTTTGTACGAAATCCTTTTCCGTAATCATTATCAATTACAATGTAAGTTGAATACCGTTTATTAATTTTTGAATTGTCTATCGGTGTCTGCTCATCCCATTCTGTGTAACCAAAAGTTCTATTTCCCAAATCAATAATATAAACATCTAATTCGCTTCCTCCTCCTAAATTACCATCAGTTGGTGGAAAATTAAATCCAAATAATGTCAATTCTTTTTCAGCAACAAAAGTTAAAATCTCATTTAGCGAATCAATAAAATTATTTTGTGTATTTATAATTCTCTCTCCACTTGTATCAACAAGTGATGGAAGATTTCCTGAAATCTTTGAAGTATCAAAATGAATTCTAAATTTACCGTTTTTGGAAATTATATTTTTTTCAAGAGTTGGTCTCGATATTCCCTGAAGTAATTTTACATGTTGCTTCTTAAAGGTTGGTGAAGTAAAAAGGCATTTACGAAATTCGATTTGTTCGGAAAAGAGAATCGAACTTAGTGAAACTAGTAAAACAAATATCTTCATTTACGAAGATTGTCTTTTAAGTATTTCCTTCTTTCGTAATCTCTCTTCACGACGATGTAATGCAGCATCAAATTTTCTTTTTTCATCCGGAGAAATTGGAGAAACTTCAGGAACAGGAATTGGTTTTCCCTGTTTATCAACACAAACAAAAGTTAGATACGCACTATTTGAATGTCGAATTTCTCCTGTAGACATATTTTCAGCATAAACATCAACACCAACTTCCAAAGAAGAATTGAAAGTTCGATTTACAATTGCTTTTAATTTAACTGCATCGCCAAGTCTAATTGGAGCTAAAAATATTAAATCATCAACTCCAGCAGTAACACAAACTATTTTTGTAACTCGCATTGCGCTTATTGCCGCGCAAATGTCAATCCAAAACATTAATTTGCCGCCAAGTAAATTTCCAAGTGAGTTCGTATCGTTTGGCAGTACGAGCTCGGTCATTTCGGTATATGAGTCACTAACTTTTATCATGAGGATTTTTGCATTTCATTAATTGAAGCTAAAATAAAATCTGTTTCTAATTTTATTTCCTTTGAAAGTGGTTTCTCTTTTAATTCTTCAATCGCTCGAAGAGTATTTGTAAAATCTTTTTTAATCGTTTTTGGTCTCGAAATTTCTCTTTCGAAATAAGATTTTGCTTTAATTAATAATACATCATCAATATAATTTGAATCTGGATATTTCTCTTTTAATAATTCACAATAAGTAATTGCTGAACGATAATAATGTAGATGATAATAAATTACACTACTTTCATAAATCTTTTGCGCAAGTTTATGATTTATAATTGAAATTCTCTTTTCAGAATCCTTTTTTAATTTTTCATTTGAAGTATTTTCAATAAAATTTTGAAGTTCATCTAAAGCAAGAACAGTATATTTTTGATCGAGTGGATATTTTGGAGATAGTTTATAATATGCAATTGCCTTTTTATATCTCGCATAATCGACAAAATTACTCGATGGCATTGTTTTAATTAAATAATCGTACTCAAGAGCTGCTAACATAAATTCATTTCGCTTATAACGAGATTCAGCTAAATAAAATTGTGCGTCATCAGCAATTGTACTCGCAGGAAAACGTAAAAGTAATTCTTTGTAAATTTCAATTGCTTCGAGATAATCATTCTCTTTGTATTGAGCGGTTGCATCTTTATATAATTCTTCAGCAGTTTGAATTGTTGTAATGTCTGTAGAATTACAACCAAATATTATTAAAATTAAAAATGGTAAATATTTTTTCATTTTGTTCGAACAGTAAAAAGTAAATAAGTTAAAATTCCAGTAAGTAAAATAATTAAGAAAGAAGTTAAAATTGAATCATCAGAAGTTGAATTATTTTTATTTGATAAAACCAATAGTGAATCAGTAAATAAAGAATCTCTCATCAAGCATAAATTCCACGGAGTTTCAAAGTTTTTGAAACTTTATCAATTGCCATTACATAAGCTGCAATTCTAAGTGTAACATTGTATTCTTTCGAAGTTGTATAAACTGAATCAAACGCTAATCTCATCATTCTTTCGAGTCGTCTGTTTACACGATCAAGCGACCAGAAATATCCAACTCGATCTTGAACCCATTCGAAATATGAAACTGTAACGCCTCCAGCATTTGCTAAAATATCCGGAATTACAAGAATTCCTTTTTCTTTTAGAATTGGATCTGCGAGAGCAGTTGTTGGACCATTTGCACCTTCAGCAATTATTTTAGCTTTAATTTTTGAAGCATTCTTTGCAGTAATCTGATCTTCTTTTGCAGCGGGAATTAATACATCACACTCGAGTTCTAATAATTCTTCTTGAGTAATTTTGTCGCCACCTTTAAATCCTTTTAAAGTTTTATTTTGCTGAACATAAGCAATTGCTTCAGGAATATTTATTCCGCTTTTATTGTAATAACCTCCGGTGACATCGCTGATTCCAATTATTTTACAACCTTGTTGCGATAATAATTCAGCAGTTAAAGAACCGACATTTCCAAATCCTTGAACAGCAACTGTAGATTCAGTTGGAACAATTCCTAATTTATTCATCGCGGTAATAGTAACTTGCATAACTCCTCTTCCAGTTGCTTCTTTTCTTCCTTCGGAGCCGCCAATAATTATTGGTTTACCGGTTACAACTGCAGTTTCTGTGTGACGAATATGCATACTGTAAGTATCCATTATCCAGGCCATAACTTGCTCGTTAGTTCCCATATCAGGAGCTGGAATATCTTTTTCTTCACCAAAAACATCCATCATACTTGCAGTATAACGGCGAGTAATTTTTTCGAGTTCACTTTTTGAAAGTTTTGTCGGATCACATTTTACTCCACCTTTTGCTCCGCCAAATGGAATATTTAATATTGCGCATTTCCAAGTCATCCACGCAGCTAAAGCTTTAATTTCATCCAAGTGAACATCTGGTGCAAATCGAATTCCACCTTTTGATGGTCCAAGAATATCATTATGAATAACTCTGTAACCTTCAAAAACTTCAACTTTTCCATTATCCATTTGCACTGGAATTGAAACTATAATCTGTCTCGCAGGAGTTTTTAAATATTCGTAAACACCTTGATCAAGTTTTAAAATATCTGCTGCAACATCAAATCGTTGCATCATAGATTCAAATGGATTCTCTTCTGACTTTTTTAATAATGTGAGTTCGTTATTTGCATGTAACTCACCGTGAAAATTTTCCATAACGCCTCTTAGTTAAGTTAATAATTTTAATGTTAAATCTAAGTTATCATCTAAAAAATGTCGCGATAATCTTCTCGCTCTTCTAATTTGATTATCATCTATCGTAGAAACAATTAAATCTTCGTCAAATAATTTTGCTTTTGCAACAATTTTTCCAAATGGGTCGATTATCGAAGAACCTCCCCAAAAATTTATTCCATCTTCAATCCCAACTCGATTGGAAACCACAATATAACAACTTAATAATCTGGAATAAGTTTTATAATGTTCTGTATTAATCGTATCCATTAAAAAAGGTTCATCTTTTGCAACTTTTCTTGTTGGACTTGCAGACATTCCATAAATAATTTGCGCACCTTTTTTTGAAATTGCATAAGGCAAAACAATATGCCACAAATCTTCACAAATTAAAATTCCAAATGGAATATTATCTTCATCAAAAATGGATATATTTTTTCCCGATGTGAAATATCTACCTTCTTCAAACATTCCATAAGTTGGTAAATAAAGTTTCTTGTGTAAAGATTTTATGGTTTTATTTCTTAGAAGAAAAGCAGAGTTATATAATCCAAAATCTTCTCCTTCTTCAACACAACCAATAATAATCTCAATTTTTGAACTTAATTCCAAAAGTGGCGCTAATATTTTTTTACTTGAAGTTGTAATTGCAACATCCCAAACCAAATCACGAATTGAATAACCAGTTAAGCTTAATTCCGGGAATAAGACAACTTCAGCTTTTTGTTTTATCGCTTCTTTTACAAATTGTTCATGATGTTTGATATTTTTTTCAACATCACCAACCACGCTGTCAACTTGAGCTATTGCAATTTTCTTTTTCATTATTGAATTATAATATCGTTTGAAAGTTCGTTTTGATTATTTTCTTCATTCGGAAAATATTTAGCTAATAAATTTCCTACTTCATCCACTAAATATTTTAATCCAGAAAAATATTCTTTATGTTGAAAATATTTTGAAACAGAAACTGCAAGTTCATTCCAGTAAGTTACTTGAACGATTGAGTTAACTCCAATATCAGCTACAATTTGAAATTGGCGTTCATGTTCGCAAATATATAAAAGCACTCCATTTCTTCTTTTTGTATCCTGCATTTTTAAATTAATAAATTCAGACTCTGCAATTTCTTTAATCGGTTTCATTTTTTGAAAAAATGGCTTCTTTTTTCTAATAATAATTCTTACTTCGCCACTTGTTTTACTTTCAACGGCTTCGATTTCCTTTTTTAACAACTCAATATTTTCTTTTGTAATCAACATTAGTTATTCAATTTATGGAAAAAATGGTTACCAACTACCACTTGCACCACCTCCACCAAATGAGCCACCACCACCCGACCAACCACTTGATCGTCCACCAAATCCACCTCCAAAGCCACCAATAAGATATGGATATCCATGTTTTTTTGAACCAATATTATTTGGTCGATTTGAAAGTGTGTTTCTTAAAAAAATAAAAAAAACAAATCCTAATAACCCAACCCAATATGGAATATCTGTTGTTTCTCTTGATTGATAGGATAATTCACTTCCACTTATGGTATTTAATATTGCAGTTGTTCCTTCATCAACTCCTTGAAAGTAATTCCCTACTTTAAATTTTGGAGTAATTATATTTCTAATTATGAAACTACTTTGAGCGTCTGTCAGTTCACCTTCTAAACCATATCCAACTTCGATTGAAATTTTTTTATCCTGAATTGCAATTAGTAATAAAACCCCATTATTTTTTTCTTCGGAACCTGCTTTTATTTTTTCAAGAAGTCGAATTCCATATTCACGGATTTCTTCACTATTCAAAGTTGGAATTGTTACAATAATTAAATCTGCAACTGCTGCACTTTTATATTTATCTAATTTTTCTGTTAAATAATTTATTTCTGTGGAAGTTAGAACTCCAGCATTGTCTGTAATTCGCTTTTCAACTTTGGGAAGTTGATTCTCTTGACTTATTAAATTAGAATTTAAAACCGGGATAAATAATATTCCCAGAAATAAATAAAATAAATATTTCACGAATATTTAGAATGTTACTTTTGGAGCTACTTCCGAGCCTTCAACACTTTCAAAATAACTCTTGGCTGTAAATCCACCGTAAGAAGCAATAAAGGAAGCCGGAAATAATTTAATTTTAGTATTATATTTTTGTACAAACTCGTTAAACCTTCTTCGTTCGATTGAAATTCTATTTTCTGTTCCTTCCAATTGACTTTGAAGTTGAAGAAAATTTTCGTTCGCTTTTAAATTTGGATAATTTTCAGAAATTGCAAGTAGTCTTCCAAGTGATCTTGAAAGTTCTCCTTGAGCTTGTTCGTATTTTTTTAAGAGAGTTGGATCATTTAACATTTCCGGAGAAATTGTTATTTGAGTTGCCTTTGATCTTGCATTAATTACTGCTTCAAAAGTTCCCTTTTCATGTTTTGCATATCCTTTTACAGACTCAACAAGATTCG
>SXSI01000044.1 GCA_005792285.1 Bacteroidota bacterium | reverse complement strand
TTTTTAATATAACGTTCAATTCTTTTTTTGGCTAATTCAGCTGCAACTTTCTTTTCACTATCAACAGTGTAATATTTATTAAGAATCGACTGCGCTAATTCTTTTTTAATGCCTTTCTTCGATAATAAAATTTCCATCATAATTCGTGAAACTGGACGCAATTTTAATTTATCTGAGACAAACATTCTTGCAAATTCTTTATCATTAATGACCGAAAGTGAATTTAATTTTTCCATTGCTGAATTAATAACTGTTTCAGAAAATTTCTTTTTAGTTAAATAAACTTTGAATTCACTACTTGATCTTGGACGAATCGAATGATATCGTATTGCAAATTGAAATGCTTTTTCGACATCTTCCATTTCAGAAATTTTCACCAATTCAGCTGGATTTAATGAAGTGCCAATATTTAATTTTAATTGGCTTAATACTTTTTCACTAAGTCCAAATGAAAATTCCTTATCAACAAAAATTGAATAACGATTATTACGATGTTTTTGTCGCTCAATGGAAGTTATTTTCATATTTCCAATTTATATTATTTTGATGCTTTTTTACCAGTTGCTTGTTTTGCAGGAGCTGGTGTTGAAGCTGCATCTGACGGGATTAGACCAAGTATTTTTTTCAATTCAATTGTAATAGAATTTAAAATATCTGGATTACTGTTTAAAAATGCTTTTACAGAATCACGTCCTTGTCCAATTCGTTCAGTTCCATAAGAAAACCATGAACCACTTTTTGCAATAATATTTTTATCGACGGCAGTGTCAATAATATCTCCAATTCTAGAGATTCCTTCATTATATAAAATATCGAATTGAGCTTCTTTAAATGGAGGAGCAACTTTATTTTTCACAACTTTAACTCTTGTTCGGTTTCCAATAACATTTGTTCCGTCTTTAATTGCCTCAATTCTTCTAACATCAAGTCTAACGGTTGCATAAAATTTTAATGCATTTCCACCGGTTGTTGTTTCAGGATTTCCAAACATAATTCCAATTTTTTGTCTTAACTGATTTGTAAAAATAACAGAAGTTTTTGATTTGCTGATTGAAGCTGTAAGTTTTCGAAGTGCTTGCGACATGAGACGCGCATGAACACCCATTGTTGGATCTCCCATTTCACCTTCGATTTCTGCACGCGGTGTTAATGCAGCAACAGAATCAATTACAACTACATCAATCGCGCCACTACGAACTAACGTTTCAACAATTTCGAGAGCTTGTTCACCAAATTCTGGTTGTGAAAGTAAAAGTGAAGTTGTATCAACTCCAAGTTTTTTTGCATATGCAATATCAAGTGCATGTTCAGCATCTACGAAAGCAACAATTCCGCCAACCTTCTGTGCTTCAGCAAGAATTGTAAGACACAAAGTAGTTTTGCCTGAAGATTCCGGTCCATAAATTTCAGTAACTCTTCCTCGCGGAATTCCACCAATTCCAAGAGCAGCATCAAGTGAGATTGAGCCGGTTGAAATTGCATCGATTTTCGCAACAGGTCCATCACCCAATTTCATGATTGCACCTTTTCCGTATTGTTTTTCTATTTGATCAATTGCTATTTGTAGAGCTTGTACTTTTGCTTCTTTTGAGTCTGCCATTATTTTTCCTTTTGAAAATTAAGTGTGTATAATTGTTTATAAATTGATTTCTGATTTGTAAGAACACTTTTAATTATAACTAAATCGTTGGAACTAAAATTAATAGGTTGAAAATTAGCTGTTTGAATCTTCATTCGCAAGTCCATTTTAATATTTCTGTGTAATCTTCCAAGTTTAAAATATGGGTTAAAATCATATTCTTTTTGAATATCTATCCCGCATTCAATACAACTTTGATCAATTAATCCAACTAAGGTAGAAATAATTTTGTTCTCTTTATGAAATTATATTGCAAAAATAACGCTTCCAAACTTTCGATCAAAATAGCCAAGTGAAGAAATCTCGAAATCTATTTACCGAAAAGTTTCCATTAATTAAATTGACAATCCTAATAAATTTCTCCTTAACAATTCAAGTACATATTGTGATGCTCGCTCTTTAAAAAGTAATCTCTCTGTTCCAAAGTTATTAAATTTAGAAATAACATTTTCCGAATCTGAAAGTGCAATCCAGGAACTACCAATAGGTTTTTCAATTGTGCCTCCGGTTGGTCCGGCAATTCCTGTTATCGAAATTGCAATATCAGCATCAGAATTATTTTTAGCACCAATTGCCATTTGAATTGCAACTTCTTTGCTGACACTTCCGAATAGCTCTAAATTGGATTTAGAAACATTTAGTAAATTTATTTTACTTTGGTTACTATAAGTAATATAACTTTGTAAAAAATAATCTGAGCTTCCGGAAATATTTGTAATTCTGTTGCTTATAAATCCACCAGTACAAGATTCAGCAATTGCAATTGTTAATTTTTTTTCACGTAGAATTTTACCAACAACTTCTTCAATTTCAATATCGGAATTCGAATAAATATAATTATTAACTTTAGAATAAATTTCATTTTCAATTTCTAGTAATTTATTCTTTGCAAAAGTTTCGTTATTAGATCGAATTGTAATTCTTAATTTAGTTCCTCTTGGACTTGGAAGAAATGCTAATTTAGCTGTATCGTCGGTTCCTAATAATTTAGAAATATCTCCAATTTTATCTGAAAGATGAGCTTCAATAATTCCTGTAGTTCTAATTGTTCTGTGTAAAATAAATTCATTAACTTTCTGATTTTTGAAAAAAGGAATGAATTCATTTTCAATAATAGATTTCATTTCATAGGGAACACCAGGTAATGAAAGAAAATATTTATTTTTACCATTATGATTAATTTGATAAAGCAATCCCGGAGCTGTTCCTAATCGGTTTTTTAATGAAGTAAAATCTTTTGGTATTTTGGCTTGTTCAATTGCAACATTTGAAAGTTTTAAATTTCTATTTGATAAAAGTTCTTCGATATTTTTAAGAACATCTTTATCTTCAACTAATTCTTTATTGAAAAACTGACAAATTGATTTTTTTGTAATATCATCGTGAGTTGGACCTAAACCACCGGTAACACAAATCAAATCAAAATTATTCCAGGAAGAGTGAAAAGCTTGTAAAATATCGGTTGGTGCATCTCCGACAGTTGTCATTTTTTCTACAAAAATACCAAGTAGATTAAACTGTTCTGCCAAATATGCCTGATTTGTATTTATAACTTGTCCAATTAATAACTCATCACCAATTGTGATAATTTCAGCTTTCATTAATTTATTATGAATTTACAAACTTGAAGAATTAGATTTGCAATTAATCCTGCAAAAACATCATCTAACATTATTCCGTGGGCGGTATTTTTATTATCAAAATAATTGATTGGAAATGGTTTTAAAATATCAAGAATTCTGAAAAGTATAAATCCAAAAATTAAATAAAAAAGTGTTTTAGGGATGAAAATCATTGTAATACAGAATCCAATGAACTCATCTATTGTAACTATCTGAGGATCGTCCCCATGATTTTTTTGAATATGTGAAGAAGTATAAATTCCTAAAAGATATATTAATGGAATTGTACAAAGAAGTATTAAATCGTTGATTTCAAAAAAATAAAATAAAATTGCAGGGAGTAAAGTTGAAACTGTTCCGGAAGCAAAAGGGAAGTAGCCGAGTAAAAAACAAGTTCCAATAAAATAAATTAGCTGAGATTTTAACTTCTCTACTAACTTCATTTTATTTAAACAAAAGAGAAATTGTTTTACGATTATTTACTAAATAAAAAATTCCTGTAACGACAGTTAATAAAGTTGTAATCCACATAGATAGCTCAATTACAAATGGAGTTAAAATAGAATTCACTTCAGCTCTAATTGTATTGGAATAAGTTGTAGTTGAATTAATTACTTCGATTAATAAAATAAAATAAATTATTAAAAGTTGGAGCGCAGTTTTAGTTTTAGCGAAATTAGAAGTATCAAATTGTTGATTCTTATATTCAGAATACATTCTTAAAATTGTAATTAATAAATCTCGAAAAACAATTGCAACAACCATCCAAAGTTTTACATATCCCAAAAAATAAAATCCGATGAATGCAGTTGATGTTAAAATTTTATCTGCAAGTGGATCAAAAAATTTTCCAAATCTGGAAATAATTCCGTAACGACGTGCAAGAATTCCATCGTACCAATCTGTTAATGCAGCAATTGTAAAAACAGCAAATGCAAATTGTTTATTTAGAGGATCGCTTGAAAATAATAATCCGATGAATATTGGAGTAAGTAAAATTCTGAGTAGTGTTACAGTATTTGGAGGAGTCATTCTATATTATATAAAAAAAAAGGCCATCAATGATGACCTTTAATTATTTTTCATAAAAAAGTTAAGCTACTTTTTTAACTTTTCCTGCTCTAATACAAGATGAGCAAGCGCGAATTCTTTTTGATCTCCCATTTATAGAAGCTTTAACTTCCTGTAAATTTGGTAGCCATCGACGAGGAGTTCTATTTTTCGCATGACTAACATTATGTCCAGTCAAAGGTTTTTTACCGCAGATATCACAAATTTTTGCCATTACTTATTCCTTTCTAACGGGCAAATATACTCGGAAATCAAATAATCTGCAACAGATTGTTCTAAATATTTTTGATAAAATATTTAGTCTGTTTGATTATGCGAGTTCCATTCGGTAATTTCGATAACTGCAAATGGGTAAAATTAAGAAAAAGAAATTATCTTTAATTGAAGAACAAGTAAAATTGTTCATAAATAGTTTAAAAAATCGTTCAATTGAAACAAGTGGAACTTACGAGCGTTCATTAAGAGAATTTGCAAAGTGGTTTAAAGGAAGTAAAATTAATAAAATTCAATTGTTAGTTGTTGACGTTGAAAGATATAAAAGATATTTAACTTCACACAAAAAACTTGCTACATTATCCGTATCAACTTATTTGACTGCACTACGACAGTTTTATAATTATTTAACTAATAACGGAATTACAACAGAAAATCCAACATCAAAGGTTAAAGTATATTCGAAACCAAAATTTCACACAAGAGCTACAATTTCACAAAAGGAAATTGAATTATATTTAAATTCAATTACAAAAACCGATGAGCGTGGCTATCGTGATTTTGCATTTTCTAAATTAATATTATCATCCGGATTACATGAGATTGAACTTGTTCGCGCAAATATTGGTGACTATAAAAATATAAATTCTCATTCGGTACTTTTTGTCCAAGGTAAAGGGAAAAAAAATAAAGATAGTTCAGTTGAAATTCAAAATGATGTAAAAGAAGCACTCGAAAATTATTTGACTTACAGAAGATTTGCATTAGACAACGAGCCACTTTTTATGAGCGCTGGGAATAGAACTCGTGGCAAGCGAATGACATCTCGCGGAATTCGTGAACGAATTAATATGTATTTAAAATTAGCTGGACTTAAAAAAAATAAAAATGCAAAAATTTCTCCATTTTCTTTGAGGCATACTGCTGCAAGAAATTTTGCATCAAATGGAATGCCACCGGATGAATTACAAAAACTTTTCCGAATTGGAAAATTAAAAACTGCGATGTTGTATTATTCTAAAAACTAAAATGAATTATCCTTTTCATTCGATAGAAAATAGATGGCAAAATTTTTGGGAAGAAAATAAAACTTTTTCTACTACCGAAGATATTACAAAAGAAAAACTTTTTATACTTGATATGTGGCCATATCCATCAGGTGCGGGATTGCACGTTGGTCATCCCGAAGGTTATACTGCAACAGATATTTATTGTAGATATTTGCGATTAATTGGAAAAAATATTTTACATCCAATGGGTTGGGATGCTTTTGGTTTACCTGCTGAACGATACGCAATGCAAACAAATATCCATCCAAGTATTACAACTGCAGAAAATATAAATACATTCAGAAGGCAAATAAAATCTTTGGGACTTTCTTATGATTGGGATAGGGAAGTCAGTTCTGCTGATCCTTCTTATTTTAAATGGACACAGTGGATTTTTCTGGAAATTTATAATTCATGGTTCGATCCAAGAGATCAAAAGGGAAAATATATTAATACACTCGTAAGTGAATTTGAAACTTACGGAACTTCTAAACTTTCTACATTTACAAAAAAATCTTTCAATGCAACCGAATGGAAAAATAAATCTGAAATAGAAAAACAAGAAATATTAAACGATTTCAGACTTGCATTTATTTCAGAAGTTCCTGTGAATTGGTGCGAAGCTTTGGGAACTGTTTTAGCAAATGAAGAAGTCCCTGAATGGCAGGAAAAAGGATATACAGTTGTAAAAAAACCAATGCGCCAATGGATGATGAGAATTACTGCATATTCAAATAGATTATTGGAAGATTTGAAATTACTCGATTGGCCCGTTTCAACTCTCGATCAGCAAAAAAATTGGATCGGTAAATCTGAAGGTGCACATATAAAATTCCAGATTGAAAATAGTTCAGACTCGATTGAAGTATTTTCAACAAGACCCGACACTATTTTTGGAGCAACTTTTATAGTTCTTTCTCCCGAACATCCATTAGTATTAAAATTAACTTCTTCCGTAAAAAAATCTGAAGTAGAAAAATATATTCTTTCATCTTCTCTAAAATCTGATCTTGAAAGAGGAACTGAAAAAATAAAATCAGGCGTTTTTATTGGAAATCACGCTATTAATCCAGCTACAAAAAATAAAATCGAAATCTGGATTGCAAATTATGTTTTGATAAATTATGGAACCGGTGCAATCATGGGAGTCCCCGGTCATGATGAACGAGATAATTTATTTGCTGAACAATACAAACTTCCGATTGTAAAAGTTGTTGAAGGTGGAGAAAATGAAAATGCTTTCGAAGGTGAAGGAATTAATTGCAATTCAGAAAATAAAGAAGTTTCTTTAAATGGACTTCAAACAAAAGAAGCAAAAGTAAAAATTATTTCATGGTTAGAAAAAAATAAAATTGGTAAAAGTTCTATAACATTTAAACTTCGCGATTGGGTTTTTTCGCGACAAAGATATTGGGGCGAACCAATTCCAATTATTAATTTAGAAAATGGTTTACGAGTTACAGTTCCACTCGAACAACTTCCATTAACTTTACCAAACTTAAAAAAATTTCAACCAAGCGGAACAACTGACTCGCCACTTATTTTGGCTGAAGATTGGGTGAATGTTGTTGATCAAAAAACAGGTCTCAAAGGAAAAAGAGAAACTAACACAATGCCTCAATGGGCAGGTTCATGTTGGTATTATTTACGCTATCTCGATCCAAAAAATGAAAATACTTTTTGTGATAAAGAAAAAATGAAATATTGGATGCCAGTTGATTTATATGTTGGTGGTTCTGAACATGCTGTGCTTCATTTATTATATTCTCGTTTCTGGCATAAAATATTATTCGACTTAAATCATGTGAACACTTCCGAACCATTTATGAAACTTCGGCATCAGGGAATTATTTTGGGAGAAGATTCAAGCAAAATGTCGAAGTCTCGCGGTAATGTAGTTAATCCAGATGAGGTTGTAAATAAATATGGTGCAGATTCACTTCGACTTTTCGAAATGTTTATGGGTCCACTCGAGGATTCGAAACCTTGGAATACACACGGAGTTGAAGGAGTGTTTCGATTTCTAAATCGTGTTTGGCGTTTGTTTATGAATGATGATGGAACTTTGAATTCTAAATTGTCGGATTCTTTTTCTGATAATGAATTTGAAAGAGTTCATCATTTCACAATAAAAAAAATAACAGAAGATATTGAAGCACTAAGATTTAATACAGCAATTTCACAATTAATGATTTATGTAAATGAAATTATGAAACTCGAACAATTTCCTAAAAAACATTTAAAGGAATTTTTGGTTTTGGTAAATCCATTTGCACCACATATTGCAGAAGAATTATGGGAATTAATTGGGAATAAAGAAAGTATCACAAAAGCAACATGGCCGAAATTTGATAGCAGTAAAATAATTCAAACTGAAGTTGAAATTATAATTCAAGTAAATGGAAAAATTCGTGGAAGAATTAATGTTGAATTCAATTCCTCTGAGGAATTCTTAAAGTCGACAGCTTTAAGTCAGGAAAATGTAAAACAATATTTAACAGACAAAAAAATTATTAAAGAAATAGTTGTAAAAAATAAATTAGTTAATTTTGTTATAAAATAATTTTTATGGAAAAGAAACTTTCAGTTATAATTATAACTAAGAATGAAGAAAAAAATATTGAGAGAACTTTACAAAGTCTTCTTTGGGTGGATGAAATAATTATAGTCGATAGTTTCAGTATAGATAAAACTAAAGAAATTGCAACAAAATATCCCGTTAACTTTATTGAAAGAGAGTGGAAAGGATTTGTTGATCAAAAAAAATATGCACTCTCAATAGCTACAAAAGAATGGGTTTTGGCAATTGATGCTGATGAAGTTGCTTCTGAGGAATTAAAAATTGAAATTCAGAATATGTTAAAAGAGACAATTCAATATCAGGCTTACTTTATTCCACGAAAAAATTATTTTTTGAATAAATGGATTAGGAATTGTGGTTGGTATCCAGATAATCAATTGAGATTTGGAAGAAGAGAAAGTTTATTTGTAACCGACAGACAAGTACACGAAGGATTGGATGTTAATTCTGAAAAGGGATTTTTAAAAGGTTCATTACAACATTATTCATATAACTCAATTCATCAATATTTTGAAAAATTTAATATTTATACTACTTTGGATGTTGAGCAAAAATTAATCAAAAAGAATAATAAGATTGAATTATATAATTTATTATTTAGTCCAGTTTCGCAATTTTTAAGAATGTATATTAGTAAAAATGGTTGGAAAGATGGTATTCACGGATTTCTGGTTTCTTTATTTTCATCCTTTTATACTTTAGTTGTTTATGCTAAAGCTTGGGAAAAAATTAATTCTAAAAAATAAAAATCTTAAATGGAAATATTTCTAAGAATTTATAAATATTTAATTCCTTATTGGAGGCAACTATTGCTTTCCATATTCTTCACAATATTATTTTCTTTAATGAGCGGAATATCTATCTATTTAACAATTCCGTTGCTCGAAACTTTATTCTCAGATTCCGGACAAAAAGTTGTTTTAATGAGCAGCCAATCACTTTCGTTTATCGAATCAATAAAATTTAATGTAGAAAGTTGGCTTTATTCATTAATATTTTCAGGGACAAAAGAAAATGCATTATTTATTATTTGCTCGATTCTTGGGACTTCATATGTACTTAAAAATATTTTGGATTATGCACAGATGTATTATATGGTTTTTGTAGAACAAAAATTAATGATGAATTTGCGGAATGATGTTTATCAGCATCTCCATAATCTTTCTCTAAGTTATTTCACAACCGAAAAAACTGGACATCTTATTTCACGAATTACAAATGATGTGAATGTTGTTAATAGTGGAATTTCAACGAGCTTTGTAACTTTAATTAAGCAACCTTTATTAATAATTGTTTTTTTAGGAATGTCATTTCTAATCAGTTGGAAACTTACTTTACTTGCGTTAATTGTTTTCCCATTTGTGTTAATTGTTATCAGCAGTTTAGGATTAAGAGTTCACAGAGAAAGTGGAATTTTACAGGAAAGAATGGCAGATATTACTGCTGTTTTACAGGAAACAATTTCAAATGTGAAAGTTGTAAAAGCCTTTGCAATGGAGGAATTTGAAAATAACAAATTCATGCACGAAACAAAAAAATATTTTCAATCAATGCTGAAGATTACAAGAATTCGAAATCTCGGATCTCCAATTACAGAATTACTTTCAATACTTGCAGCGGTAATTATTATTTGGTTTGGTGGAAGGCAAGTACTTATTACAGAAGAGATGCGAGCATCAGAATTTTTTGGATGTCTATTTATTTTATTTCAAATTATGCCACCAATTAAAGATCTTGCAAGTGTTGCAAACAGAATGCAAGAATTTTCTGCTGCTGGAAAAAGAATATTTGAAATTCTCGATACTCCGATTGCAATTAACAATTCCAAAAATGCTATAGAATTCAAGAAAATAAATAACTCAATCGAATTTAAAAATGTTAGTTTTGCTTATCGTGATCATAAAAATATAAAAGCAAATTCAATTAAAGTTTTAAATAATATTTCTTTTACAATTAATAAAGGAGAAGTAATTGCAATAGTTGGTCCGAGCGGAAGTGGTAAAACTACTCTTGTAGATTTAATTCCTCGGTTTTATGATGTTTCAAATGGAGAAATATTATTTGATGGAAAAGATTTAAAATCATTTACACTTCAATCTATTCGTTCTCAAATTGGAATTGTAACACAAGAAACAATTTTATTTAACGACACTATAAAAAATAATATTGCATATGGAACGACCGACTGCTCAATGAGTAAAATAATTAGTGCTGCAAAAGCAGCAAACGCACTTGATTTTATAAATGAATCTCCGGAAAAATTTGAAACAATAATAGGCGATCGGGGAGTAAAACTTTCCGGTGGTCAACGGCAAAGAATTTCAATTGCTCGAGCGTTACTAAAAAATCCACCAATTATGGTTCTCGACGAAGCAACTTCCGCGCTTGATACCCAAAGTGAACTTCTTGTGCAAGATGCTATTGTTCAATTAATGAAACATCGAACTTCATTTGTAATTGCGCATCGTCTTTCAACTATTCGCCACGCAGATAGAATTATTGTTTTAAACAAAGGAAAAATTGTGCAAATGGGAAAACATTCAAATTTAATTAAACAGGAAAATGGATTGTACAAAAAACTTTACACAATGCAATTCGCAGAATAAAATATTAAAATGAAAATATTAGATATCGGTTGTGGTCCAGTTTCAAAAAAAAATGGATCAATTGGAATGGATATTCGTCCCGCGCCTCATGTTGATGTTGTTCATGATTTAAATATTCTTCCTTATCCATTTAACGAAAATGAATTTGATTATGTTGAAATGTCGCATGTGATCGAACATGTAAACCGACCGTTACATGTTTTAAATGAAGTTATTAGAATTTCTAATTACGATGCAACAATCAGAATTATTACTCCGCATTATACGTCGCATTTGTCTTATGCCGATCTCGAACATTTTCATCATTTCGGTTGGACATCTTTTAAATTACTAGAAAATTCTAGTTTCCTGAAAATTAAGAAACATAAATTATGGTTTACAGATATTTATAAAATATTTGGAATAAGTATACTTGCAAATCTATTTCCGCATACATGGGAAAAATATTTCTCATTTATATTTCCTGCACTTTATATAGAAATATTTTTTACAGTGATAAAGACAAATGGGAATAGTAATTCACTAATTGAAAACAATATTTACAAAAAAGGATAATAATGAAAGAGAAGAATGAAATGTTATTTTTTCAACTTATATCAATGTTTCATGGCGGAGCAATGCAACACATGGGGAAAATTAAAAATCCTGTTTCGGATAAAATTGAAAAAGATTTAGAACAAGCGAGAATGTCGATTGATGTTCTAAGTTTATTAAAAGAAAAGACAAAAAATAATTTATCCGAGCAAGAAATAAAATTCCTTGATACAGTTTTGCAGGAACTTCAACTTAATTATGTAGATGAAATTGCAAAACCTCCACAAGCTGAGATAAAAAATTAATAATGATTCAGCTTTCATTTGTAATTCTTACTTTTAACGAAGAAAAAAATATTGGAAGATGTATAAATTCAATAAAAGGATTATCGGATGATATTGTAGTTATCGATTCATTTTCAACAGACAATACAGAAAAGATATGTTCAGAAAAAGGTGTGAGATTTATTAAACATAAATTTGAAGGATATATTGAACAAAAAAATTGGGGATTATCTCAAGCAAAATTCGATTATGTACTTTCACTTGATGCTGATGAAGAATTAAATTCTGAACTCAAAACTGAAATACAAAATGTTAAAAATAATTTCATATTCGATGGCTATTTTATGAATCGGCTGACAAACTATTGTGGAAAATGGATTTATCACAGTAGTTGGTATCCCGACAGGAAATTAAGATTATTCAACAAAACAAAATGTACTTGGAGTGGAATTAATCCGCACGATAAAATTGTATTTCATAATCCAAATACGAAATATGGTTTTCTTTCTGGAAAAATTCTTCATTACAGCTTTTATGAAATTGAAGATCATCTAAATAAAATCAAGAAATATTCTGAAATTGCAGCAAAAGCATATCTGGAAAGTGGCAGGAAAGGTAGTTATTTTAATCTGTTGTTTAATCCAATTCTTAAGTTTTTGAGAATGTATATTATTGGTTTGGGTTTTCTCGATGGTTATTTTGGATGGAAAATTGCAACTTTATCTGCAAAAGAAACGTACTTAAAATACAATAAACTTTTATCATTACAGAAATAATATGAAATGTATCGTATCTGGAAATATTTCTAAAGGAAAAGATCTTCGCACTGTTCTTAAAATATTAATATTAATTGCAGAAGAATTAAAAATTGATCTTTACTTCGATAATCAAATATCAAAATTTCTCGGTAAAAAATATTCAACCAATAATAACAATTCAACTTATGATTTGTTAATTGCAATTGGTGGAGATGGGACAATTCTTTCAGCTGCACAGAAAGTGTTTAAAACAAAAATTCCAATTCTGGGTTTAAATATCGGCAAATTGGGATTCTTAACTGAGACTTCAATTGAATCAATAAAAGATGTTCTAATAAATATAATTAACAAAAAATATTTTCTTGATAAACGATCACTTATTGAAATCAAAATAAAAAATAGCGCTAATATATTTTACGGATTAAACGAAGTTGTAATTGATAAAGGTAATTCCTCACGAATGATTAGTGTTGAAACCTTTGTTGAAAAGGAAGCACTGCTAATTTTTAATGGTGATGGTGTAATTGTAACAACTCCAACAGGATCAACAGGATATTCTCTTGCAACAGGTGGACCATTAATTTCACCTTCTGCGGCAGTAATTGGAATCACTCCAATTTCCGCACATATGTTAACTGCGAGACCTGTTATTCTTCCAGATGATAAAAAAATAAAAATTAAAGTTACTTCAAAATTTAAAAAAGCTCGGCTTGTTGTAGATGGAAATCAGGAAGTTGTTTTAAATTCTTCTGATACAATCGAAATTAAGAAATCAAAATATTCTATAAATCTCGTTCGACAAAATAGTTGGTCATTTTATGATCTTCTCCGTAAAAAACTTTTATGGGGTTTTGATTTACGAATAATCAGCAAATGAATAATTTATTTATTTTACTGTTTTTAACAACTCCATTTTATTGTCAAAATTCAGACAGCCAGAACACATTTAAAACAATAAAAGAAGAGACAGGAACTATAATTTTTAAAGGAATGATAGCTTGCAGTGATTTAACAAAAGAGGAAAGTTTTAAATGGTATAAAACAAATTACGATTCTTACAAAGTTGACAGTTTAAGTTTACCAGCTACAAAATTATTTAAGGATGTGAATGTTGTATTGTTTCTTGGAACATGGTGTGGAGATTCGAAAAGAGAAGTACCAAAATTTTTTAAAATTCTTGAAAAATGTACGATTCCAGAATCGAGAGTTAAAATTTATGCGCTTGATCGAACAAAAAAAACTGAAGATTCAACTTTTAATAAAAAATATAATATTGATAGAGTGCCAACTTATATATTTCTAAAAGAGGGAAAGGAAATTGGAAGAATCGTTGAATTCCCAAAAGAAAGTTTAGAAAAAGATATTTCTGCAATACTTTCTAATAAAATTACGGAATAGAATCTGTTGCCCCTTCCATAATCCAAGTTTTAATTCCCTTAATTTGAGTTGAAGAAAGTATTTTTCCCGGAGGCATTGCCGGAGAACCTGAACGTCTTTCAATACTCCAAATAATTCTACTCAAAGTTGTATCCTTCGGAATAATTACATCATAAAATCTTTGTCGTGCTGCTCCGTAACTTGACAAATCTAAATTTGATTTTTTATCTGTTTCATTATGACAACCTGATAAAGTGCAATTCTGATAAAAAAATGGTTGAACTTGTCTGTTGAAACTTATCTTACTTAATGGAAAAATAATTTCTTCTCCAGGATTTGTAATAGAATCACTACATCCTAAAAATACAACTGTAGTTAAAAATAATAGATATTTCAATTTTAGAATCTTGTTCCGATTACGAATCTAATTCTTTCGCCGATTGCTTTAATCTGTGTAAAATCTTTTCCTGGAACTTTTTCTGCAATTGGAAAATAAACACCAAAGCCAAAACCTAAATTGCCAATCGGTGAATTTATATCAAAATTAGTTGCTAATGCTACTGCAATATCAGAATAAAGATTTGATTCTATTTTTTTGATAAGTATTTCTTCATCCGAAGCCATGCCGATATTTGCTAAAATAGAAAACATTCCATATTTGTAATTTGCATTTGCTGCAATAATATTATTACCAAAAACATTTTCTTTAACAAAAAGATTTCCACCGCCGGCCATTGTTAATTTCTGTTGAGATTTATTTGAAAAAGTAGGACTTCTGAAGAAATTATTTTCAGTTTGTTCAAGTTGTGTTGCTGTATTTAGCGAAAATCTTGTTTGATTTGGAATATTTCCACCGCGAATCATACCACCAAAAAGTCGCAAATCTAAATTATTCCATCGAAGTTTGGATTCAATTGAAGTTTTGGAATAATAAAACTTAGATTTTGGAATTCCAAATTCAGCAAACAAACTCACAGAGGACTTTCCCCAACTTTTATTTTTAATTTGAGAAAATGTTAATGTGCCGTAACTGAGAATCCCTTTACTCCAAAGTTTTGAGTCAACATAGGTTTCGTCAATTAATTCCATTGAGCGAATTGATGTTGAAAAATCTGTATTTGTTGTAGTTCGTCCGAACATTCCGCTATAATTTGTAGTATTATAATTTAAAATATATCCTGTTCCTCTTCTTCCATCGCTATTCAAAACTAAAACTGTACTGCTTAAATCGGGAGAAATTATATCCAGTGTATTTCTAAAATTCATATCAACATCAGTTTTTTTAGATTTAAAATCGTATCTAAAAGTTTCAGAAAAATTAAACTTACTTAAATATTTAACTGTTAAATTAATTCCGGCTTCTATTCCATCAATCTGATTGTAACTAAGAGATGGAGCAAAATTTAAAACTTTTTTATCAAGTGGCATAAAAATTGAATTTACAATTCCAAAACCAAAATCAACTTGATAATTATTTAACGACCAGCGTGGCCATAAATTATTTGTTCGATCAACATCTGCAAGATTCAATTCGGGATCAATTGTAATTTCCGAAATATCTGATTTCGCATGTTGAATTTCAAAAGTAAAATTATCGGAAAACATCGAGAGAGTCTCCGGAACTCGATAATTAACAGACTTACCATTTTTTAATTTCACATTTAATGTGAATGGCATAACTGCTTCGCCGAGATTTTGAAATTTGACTAATGAAAAATCTAATTTATCTTTTGATTTACTTTGAACACTATTAATTGCAATATCTAATTTTGAAGTTTTATAAAACCACTGATTCCAAAACCAATCCAAATCACGACCACTAACATCTTCAATTGTATTATAAAAATCTTCAGGATATGGATGTTTTAATAACCATCGATTATAATATTCTAAAAGAGCTTTGCTAAAAACTTCATCGCCCAAAACATCTTTCAACATAAACATAACAGTGCCAGGTTTTTGATAAGCCATTACACCAAATTGATGACTCTGCGTTTTGTTTGAATGTGTCATTAATGTAGCTTCGGTATTTGTATTCGCTTTCAAAATGTAAAATCGCTGATTCAAAATTCTGTCATTAGCTTCTCTAAAGTGATGACCGAAATCTTTGTCAAAATCTTTATGAAGCCAAGCTCGATCTCCATATCTGTCATAGTATGCGTTTGAAGTTATGAATGTATTAAATCCTTCATCCATAAAAGCATAATTAGTTTCATGACTTCCAATCATCATCGGATACCATTCGTGTCCAAGTTCATGCGCGATAACTCCATAAAGTCCATTTGTAAATGGATCGCCGGAACCTGCAAAAATAAACATTGGATATTCCATTCCACCAACGGGACCGGTTACAACTGTTGCCTGAGGATAAATATAATTTCCATAATTTTTCGAGAAATATTCGATTGCATGTTTTGCCATGTTCGCGCCATCATCCCAATTTGAAACTTTATTATTGGACTCTCTCCAACGATATGGAGCTAAAACAGAATCTTCACCCTTGTAATAAAATGCATAAATGCGAACATTGTTGTTTGTCAAAGTTGCATCCCAAACATATCTTGGAGAAGCTGCCCAAGCGAAATCACGAACATCTTTTGCAGTGAAATGCCAAGTTCGTTTTTCTTTTTTTAAATTATTTCTTGAAGTATCTGTTTCTGTCGAAGGAATAATTTGAATTACATTTTGAGATGTAATACTGTTAAATCTTTTAACTTGTTCTGCTGTGAGAACTTCATTTGTATTTTGCAGAAGTCCAGTTGCACAAACTACAAAATTCGCAGGAACAGTTATTTTTGAATCCCAATTTCCATAATCCAAATAAAATTCACCTTGTCCCAAATATTGATCGCGATCCCAACCTCGCTGGTCATCATATACAGCAATTTGCGGATACCATTGACATATTCCGAAATCGTTTCCACTTGAACCAGTTCGTAAAGATGCAACATTTGGAATTTCATATTCCCATTCAACATAAATTTCAATTGATGTTTTTGGAAATAATGGATTGGGAAGTTTCGTTTCCATTATAGTTCTATCAATTTCAGTTTTTAAAATTGTATTGCCGATCGAAATTTTCTTAATTGTGATTCCTTTTGTATTTGTCATTACACGACCAACAATTTCTTCCATTCCGTCAGAATCAAATCCTTTTTTAAAAATATTTTGATACAAATGCCAAACAAGAAATTTTAAAGTATCGGGAGAGTTATTGAAATAAGTGATTTTCTCTTTACCAACTAACATTTTTGTTTCGGGAAAAAGTTCAGCTTCAGTTTTGTAATCAACTTGTTGCTGCCAATAACCAAGACCTGGCGCACCGTTCGACATTCTTACAGGCTGATTATTTACTAAACGATTTGATTGCGCAAAAACTAAAAGTGGAAGTAGCAGTGTGAAAAATAGTTTCATTTAAATTTCCTTTTTAAAAGTTACAAGGTTAAAAAATATCTAATAAAATTACTGAATTAATAAGAATACTACAATATAAGTTACTCTGAGCGCAGTGATGTTTACGAAGTCGTAGTGTATCACTGCAATACAAGACCACGGTCATAGTTCTTAAGCCTCTGCTGGAAATTCTTCGAGTCTTAGCACTTCTTCAGACGGTAACCACAATCATTCGGGTAATACGAGCAGAGATGGCAATCACACCCATAATCATATTGATGCTAATCCTGAAATTCCATGGGATGGGAATTATGACGTCAGAGCTGGAGGTAGTGAAACACATAGAGCATTTACTCTGAGAACTACCACTGCTAATGGTTCCCATAGTCATTTTTTTGTTAATCGTTGGATGGATTGCACGGGCACACTATTGATCCACATGGCCATTCAGTTTCAGTATCTGTAGGTAATATGAATAATGGAAATACCGCCATCGAAACCCGGCCAAGTAATGTGGTGGTAATATTTTGGAGAAGAACCAATTAAATTTCATAAAATAATCCAAGGCAACTTATCGATTCAAGTTATCAATTTTGCAACTTGGTTTGGAGAATTAAGGTTTCCTCCTTACGATAATTAACACCACGTTCTTTTAAGTAACTAAAAAAATAATTAAAACAAATGGGTTCTTTACCCACCAATTCGGGAGGAAAAACGCCTTTTTGTGCAAATAATTTTTCCAGTATCAAATTTATTGCGGCAGTAGCAGTATATCCTGTTGTGCGAGCCATCGAAGAAGTATTTGTTTCAACATTATATTGATCAAATAAATTATAGGTAATTTTTTTGGTTATACCATTTTCATCCCCTATTAATGTAATGCGCATAACAGTTAATTCTTCTTCATTTTCACCTAATTTCCATTCATTAAATAATACTTTAGAGGTAAAATCTAAAGGAATAACAGCAACACCATTAAGTTCAATGGGCTCTTTACTTAAGAAACCAGCATCGCGTAAAGCAATTACTTTTTCGATATGACCGGGATAACGCATGGTTTTCTCTTTCATATTTTGGATGTGGGGCATGGTAAAAATAATGGAGCGCAGTCCGTCAGAGTTAAACGTTTCAAGATTACCAACACCATCTATTTCAACGTATTCAATATCAGACATAGCAGGTTTAGTAATAACCTTACCATTTTCGACATAACGAGCAGGGCGGGTATACTCTTCTATTACATCAATTGGAGAAAAAGGAGCTTTATAATTAAAAGGCCATTTTTTTATTTTAGGCAGTCCGCCAACCAAACATTCAAAATCAGTAAGTTTCATTTTTTCGTTATAATATCCGAGTATGATATTATCCATGCCCGGCGCTACACCGCAATCAACAATAGCAGTTACCCCATTTTGTTTTGCCAGAGAATCTAATTCCAGCGCATTTTCTGGAAAGAAGGATATGTCAACAACATTTTTACCAGTTTCGATAATTGTTTTCAGCGTTTCATAACCCATAAAACCAGGAACAGCAGATAATACAATATCGAAAGGAGTAATTGCTGAAATTAATAATGCTTTATTTTTCCCATTCAATTGCAGCGTGTTGATACTATTATTTTTCTGTTTCAATTTTTCTAATGCTTTATCACTTAAATCGGCCACAGTAACACTGTGTTTTTTAACTAAGTCGATAGCCATAGCACTTCCTACCATTCCGGCACCTAAAACAATAATTTTTTTCATGAAATATTAATTAAGAATATTATTAATTGATGATTTTAAAATTGGATAAATTGATGTTTTTGAAATTTAATTATTTTGCTTTTAAAATCAACAAATTAATTTAGTTTTTCATCAAAACATAAATAATAAATCACAAGCCAGGTAGGGCTACCCAAGGTAAATATTTGAATTGTATTCTTGCGAAATATTTTCTCATAATAACACACAAATATAAGTAAAATATATAATTTGCAGAATATATTTCTATAAAATAACAATGAAAATAAAAAAAGCCTTATGCACAAGTAATAATATCATGCACACGCCCTACCTGACGTGATTGGAGAGTTACTTTAATACCACGGGAGTGAAAATCTGCAGCAGTAAGTATCCATTGCACTTTGCCTCGTGTAAGTTTTCCTGTGCGTTGATCTTTTTTCAAAACCACATTTACGTCCATGCCAAGCTTAATATTGGCACGAAACATATTAGTATTAGGCAGCTGAATGGCATTTAAATTCATTGGTATAAAAGATATTAAAGAAAAGAGATAAAAAAAATATTTTAAAGAGATAAAAAAAATTAAAAAATGGAACCATAATCGTATTGCTAAAATTGAAAAAGATACTTTCAAAAATGTTAGCTTAACGAATCAATGAAATATTCCCTTTTTTTAATATGGGTTCACCACTAAGAGAAATAGCATTAATAGCATACACAAAAACACCAGTATTCAATGGTTGCCTTTATAGTTACCATCCCAGCTTTGCGTAGGATTTAGAGATTCAAAAACTTCGATTTGATTTCAGATGAAAAAATATTACAGTAACTTAAATATTAAGCGAACGAAATTAATTAAGAATTCAGAAAAATATGGTTTAAAGTATTTGCTTGGAATAATAAATTTTAGTGTGACAAAATATTTTTTAAAGTTTCTCATAAAAGGAAAAATAGACGCTTATCCTGATGATTGGAAAGAAATAATTATTCCTGAAATTAATTTTCAAAACAAAAACGAAAAAGCATTGCACGATGAAATCACAAAACTGGTTGACCAACTTCTCCAACTCAATAAAGAAATCCGCGAAACAAAACTCGAAGCTAACAAAATACAAATCCAAACCAAAATAGATTACTGTGAAAATAAAATAAACGAAATCGTATATCAACTCTACGAGTTGACCGAAGAAGAAATAAAAATAGTTGAAGGTAAAAGACAATAATGAGAACGATTAATCGAAGTAAAACTAATGTTCGAAATGTTTTATTTCCAAATACTTACAACTGAATTTTAATTTTAGTAATTTTACAAAATTGCTGGAGTAGCTCAGTTGGTAGAGCAACGGTTTCGTAAACCGTAGGTCGTGGGTCCGACTCCCATCTCCAGCTCTCTTTATTATTTTTCCAACCAATTAATAATTACTTTAACAAATTATGATTTACGACATTATAGTTATTGGCGCCGGTCCATCCGGACTATCTGTTGCAGTTGAAGCGGTAAAAGAAAATTTATCGCTCTTAATTATTGAAAAAGGGGGAATTGTAAATTCACTTCAAAATTATCCAACTTCAATGACATTCTTTTCCACTCCTGAATTATTGGAAATTGGTGGATTGCCTTTTACTTCTTCAACAATGAGGCCGAACAGAATTGATGGAATTCAATATTATAGAAAAGTTGCAGAGTATTATAAATTAAATTTTGCATTCCATAAAAAGTTTCTAAAAACACAAAATAATGGAAATGAAATATCTGTATTAACTGAAGATGAAAATTTTAAATCACGATCAGTTGTAATTGCAACGGGATTTTTTGACAATCCAAATTTGTTAAATGTAAAAGGGGAAGAATTAAAAAAAGTTTCCCATTATTACGACGAACCATTTCGTTTTTATAAAAATAATGTTGCAATTATTGGAGCAAAAAATTCTGCTGCAATTTCTGCTTTGGAACTTTATCGTGCTGGCGCAAATGTTACTTTAATCCACAGAGGGAGTGCTTTAAGTGAGAATATTAAATATTGGATTATGCCCGATATTAAAAACAGGATTGAAGAGGGAGTAATTTCAACTTACTTCAATACGAATGTTTTGGAAATTACAGAATCGAAAATTCTTCTTAAAAATAATGAAAAAGGGGAATTCGAGATTGAAAATGATTTTGTTTTTGCAATGACCGGTTATCGTCCTTCTGTCGAAATATTCGAAAAAAGTGGAATTAAATATGATGCAGAAACTTTAGCGCCAATTCATACTTCATCTTTTGAAACAAATATAAGTGGAGTTTATGTTGCAGGGTCAATCATTTCCGGGAAAAATAATAATAAAATATTTATAGAAAATGGTCGGCTTCATGGAAAAATTATAGTTGATGATGTTAAAATAAAATATCTTAGTTGATTTTTAATCTATTTATCATTATTCTTGTGAGCAAATTTCAAGTAAAAACTCAACATTTTTTAATTTATTAAATAGGAATACAATGAACGATGGTAAAATTACTCAAGTTATCGGGCCTGTAATTGACATCGATTTTACAGGATCGAATCTACCAAATCTTTTAAACGCAATTATAATTCCACGAACTAATATTGAAGGTGTTACCGAAGAACTTGTAGTTGAAGTTCAACTTCATTTAGGAGAGAATTCAGTTCGAGCAATTGCAATGGATTCAACTGATGGTTTAGTAAGAGGAATGAAAGCAATTGATACTGGCGCTCCAATAACTATTCCAGTTGGTCCAGAAGTTTTAGGAAGATTAATTAATGTAATTGGTAAACCAATTGACAATAAGGGAGAATTAAAAACTGCAAAAAGATTTCCAATTCATCGTCCGACACCAAAGTTTACAGATTTAACTACAAAAAAAGAAATGTACGAAACGGGAATTAAAGTTATTGATCTTCTTGAACCTTATACAAAAGGGGGAAAGACAGGATTATTTGGCGGAGCAGGAGTTGGTAAAACAGTTTTAATTATGGAATTGATTAACAACATAGCAAAGCATCATGGCGGATATTCAGTATTCGGTGGAGTTGGCGAAAGAACTCGCGAAGGGAATGATTTAATGTTGGAAATGACTGAGTCAGGAGTTTTAAAAAATACTGCATTAATTTTTGGACAGATGAACGAACCTCCAGGCGCACGACTTAGAGTTGCATTGACAGCTTTAACAACTGCAGAATATTTCCGTGATGAAGAAGGAAAAGACGTTTTACTTTTTATTGATAATATTTTTAGATTCACACAAGCAGGTTCCGAAGTTTCCGCTTTACTTGGTCGAATGCCATCTGCTGTAGGTTATCAGCCAACACTCGCAACTGAAATGGGATATTTACAAGAAAGAATTACATCAACTTCAAAAGGTTCAGTAACATCTGTACAAGCAATTTATGTTCCTGCAGATGATTTAACCGATCCGGCACCAGCAACAACATTTGCTCACTTGGATGCGACAACAGTTTTAAGTCGTCAAATTGCTGAGTTAGGAATTTATCCAGCAGTTGATCCACTTGATTCAACTTCAAGAATTATGGATCCACAAGTTATTGGAGAAGAACATTATTCAGTTGCACGAAAAGTAAAATCAATTCTTCAACAATATAAAGATCTTCAGGATATAATTAATATTCTTGGAATGGATGAATTATCT
>SXSI01000043.1 GCA_005792285.1 Bacteroidota bacterium | reverse complement strand
GTGAATTGAATGAAACTGGTTTTATGCACAACCGTGTTCGGATGATTGTTGCAAGTTTCCTAACCAAACATTTGTTGATTGACTGGCGATGGGGTGAAGCCTATTTTGCTGAAAAGCTTTTGGACTATGAGCTTTCATCCAACAACGGCAACTGGCAGTGGGCTGCAGGTTGCGGCTGTGATGCTGCACCTTATTTCCGGATTTTTAATCCAACTGAACAAACAAAAAAATTTGACACTGACATGCTTTATATTAAAAAATGGATTAATAATTTCACTTCGGATTATTTGCCGCCAATAGTTGAACATACCTTCGCAAGGAAAAGAGCACTTGAGGTTTTCAAAAAATCATTACTTGAAAATTCCTGACGCGTGAAAAATTTATATTCTGAAATAATAACTGCATATCACGGGGTTTCGTGCCTCACAGATAGTTTTTTGGTTACAGAAAGTTAAGCTCTCAACATCTACATTTGTGCTGAGAAACCAGCTATTTGCAAGTCTGTAAACCGTTAAACTTTCAAAATTATTTTTTTCTTCCACATCCCCCACGAAATTAAATACATCAAAAGCATAAAACATATCGCCCAAAGCAGCGATGCGTTTATTGGTGAGCCAACCTGTGTAAAATAATTGTGATACAAATACTGATGAAGTGAAATAAATTTTTCCGGCTCTGTTTGTATTTTTATTAACCCCATTAATCGCGCAAAAACACCTGCAAGTATAAAAACAATAAGTGGGTTTAATCCAAATATTACAAGTGGTTTTGCATATTTTTTGTAACCCTTTACATCAATTAAAAAATATAAAAAGGATAAAACTACTAAAGCCCATCCCGTCATAAAAACTGAGTATGAGCTTGTCCACAAACTTTTATTAATTGGCAAATAATTATCCCAAATTAAACCGATTAAAAGAAATATCTGTCCGGTAAAAAACAGATAAATAGTTTTTTCATTCTCGGATTTTTTTGATCTTATAAACTCACCCGTTAAGACACCAAACAAGGTTGTAGCAATTGCAGGTAGTGTTGAAAATATTCCTTCCGGATCCCATGTTTTTGTTTGCGACCACATATGCCCCGTTAAAGTTATTGAATCAAACCAGTTGGAAAAATTTTTTCCTTTTTCATATAAACCTGCTCCAATTCCCGGTACCGAGAAAAATTCCATTACAGCCCAATAAAAAAATAATAAAAATAGAATCCACCCAACTCTCGATTTATAACTTTTTGTATTGAGATAAATTATTGAAGTGAAAAAATAACAGAAAGAAATTCTTTGCAAAACGCCAACAACTCTAATTTTACTTAAATTGAAATATGGGAATCCACTTAAAAAGAATCCGAATGCATAAATTAGCAAAGCGCGTTTAATTATTTTTATATAAACTTTATTTTTTTCTTCTGTTGTAACTTTCGAAAAGGAAAAGACCATTGCAACGCCAACAATAAAAAGGAAAAAAGGAAAAATCCAATCGGTAAAAGTCCAACCGTGCCATTCGGCATGTTTTAATTGCGGATAAATATTTGACCAACTCCCCGGATTATTCACCAACATCATTCCTGCAATTGTAAAACCGCGGAATGCATCAAGCGATGTGAGTCGTTCTTTAGTTTCCATTCTAAACTTTAAAAGTAGTTAGCTCGTTAAAACTAACTACTTAATTAAAGAAATTAAATTTTTGGTGGTAGCGGTGTTAGTACTCGTGCTTCAACTGTTGACGAAAATCCGCATGATTTATGTGCACCATCGCAAAATGGTTTGTTGTTACTACATCCGCAACGGCAAAGTGAAAATGTTGTTCTGCCTGCGAGATCGTATTTTTTTCCTTCCATGTCACAAAGTTCAACTTCACCTTCAATACGAATGCTAGCATTATTGTTAATTGTAATTTTTACTGACATAATTTTATTTTTTAGTGAGGCACTGGGTTACTGTTATACGTTTTTGGTTTGCGTGGAAATTTTTCATCTCTCATTGAAGCGTTGTATGCAAATGCAGCCATTAAAACTGAGGCTTGTTTCAAATCATCTGCTTGCACTCTGTCGTAAACATCCATGTTTGAGTGATGAGTTCTTGGATCATATTCAATTGCATCTTGAAGAAATTGAAAACCTGGAAGTCCAACACCATCAAAAGATAAATGATCTGTTCCACCGGTGTTTGATAATGTAAGTGTTGTTGCATCTAAATCTGCAAATGGAGCGAGCCATGCTCTGAAAACTGATCGTGAAGCTTCATTTCCCTGCATATAAATTCCACGAACTTTTCCGGTTCCATTATCGTTATTAAAATAAACTGAAAATTTTTCATGATCTGGTTTTAATTTTAATTCTCCTCCGCCACCCATCATTGCCGACATTCCTGTTGCACCTTCTCTTCCACCAAAATGTTTTGAAACGTAAGCGCGTGATCCAATTAATCCTTGTTCTTCTCCACCCCAAAGTCCAATTCTAATTGTTCGTCTTGGTTGAGCGCCAATTGCTTTTAAAATTCTCATCGCTTCCATGCAAACCGCTGAACCTGTTGCGTTATCTGTTGCACCGGTTCCCGCATGCCAAGAATCAAAGTGTGCGCCGATCATAACTATTTCATCTTTCAAATCTGTTCCGGGAATTTCTGCAATCACATTAAATCCGGAATCTGCTTCTGTGAATTCAACATTAATATTCATTTCAACTTTTGGCTTCTCCCCTTTTTCAATCATTCTAATTAATCTATTATAGTGCTCGCTCGCCAATGTAACTTGTGGAATTATTTGTGGCGCTTTTTCGTCGTAAGCATTTATATTTTGTTCGAATGGTGATGTTGCTGTTTGTGGAACCGATGCCTGTTGAACAAAAATTGTTCCGCCATCTCCTTTTCTTCCTGCATCAAAAATTGCAACCACTCCTTCTTTTGCAATGAACTCAATTTTTTTTGTGTTAAGAACTTGTGTTTGTAAAAATCTTGTAGCCGCTGAATCTGTCATTCCAAAACCGCGCAGCATTGTTCTTGTTGTGCTGTCACTTTGCTGTTGTGCGGATGCTCTTGATGCTTGTTGTTGACCTCGTGGTCTTGTTGGTGCTGGCATATCTGCATTTGCTAATTTTAATAAATCGGCTTCACTTTGTCTTTTTGCTTGTGCGGTAAAGTGAGCTTTAATTTCTCTCTCTTCACTCATTAAAAGAATTGCTCCTTTTAATTTCCCTTTATATTTTTCCAAATCGGCTTCAGTCTTTGCATCAAAATAAACTAAATCGCCTTTTACTGTTCCCTTTGTTCCGGTGCTCCATGCTTTTGGATGAGCGATAAGTGGAAATGCATTTCCATTTATAATGTTTGCTGAAAAACTTTTTAATGTCCAACCTCTACCTTTTGGTCCCCAGTTTTCGAAATGAACATCCGACATTCCTGTTTTTTCTAATTCAGCTTTTGCCCACAATCCGGCTTTTTCATATTGCGGAGACCATGAGAGTCGTGGACCATGAACATCTGTTAACCAACTCATTGTTTCCATTACTTTTGAATTTTTTAATCCTTCTTCTCGTATTTTTTTCATCATTAATGTATCAACTTTTTCAGTTTGAAAATTTTGTCCGAATAAAATTCCAGTTGATATAAATATTGTGAAAAGCGTGATGTGTATTTTTTGCATTTTAAATCCTTTCGTTTTGATAAGTTCTTAATATAAAAAATTTAATTTCAGGAAACAGCAGGTTCTTGCTGGCTTATACAGTGTAATGTTCCAAGCCCCCAAGCTAAATCAACGCAGTCAATACCAATAACTTTTCTTGCGGGAAATTGTTCTTGAATAATTTTAATTGCCAAAGTATCATTTTTATCTTTAAATGTTGGCACAATTACTGCGTTATTGAGAATTAAAAAATTTGCATAACTGGCCGGAATCCGTTGTCCTTTATATTCAAGTTTGTCGGGCATTGGCAACTCTATTATATTAAAGCGTCGCCCCTTATTGTTCGTCATCTGTTTAAGTGTTGTTAAATTATTTTGAAGAATTTGGTAATTTTCATCTTCTAGTTTTTTTTCAACAACGGTTAAAATTGTATCCGCATTTACAAATCGAGCGATGTCGTCGATGTGTCCATCTGTATCATCTCCAACGATTCCTTCTTCAAGCCAAAGAATTTTTTCCTGTCCATAAAATTCTTTTAAATAATTTTCAATTTCGGCTTGGTTTAAATTCGGGTTTCTATTGTTATTAAGTAAACAAGATTTTGTGGTTAATAAACAACCTTCACCATTCACATCAATTGAGCCCCCCTCCATAATAATTCCGGGATGAAAAATTCTTAACCCAAGTTTATTCCCGGTTTTTGTTGGAACGTCGTTGTCTAAATCAAAAGGTGGATATTTATTTCCCAACGCGTTATATCCCCAATCGATAATTCCCTTCTCTTTTGTTTCGGAGTTTATTACAAAAGCCGGACCGTGATCTCTGCACCACGCATCGTTTGTTGGAATATTATGAAGTGTGTATGAAATTTCAGAAACCCTTTTGTCAGAAAGAAGTTCGATTATTTCTTCTTTCATTTCATCGTTTACATAATTAATATTTACATGTTCGTAACGGGTGATAACCGAAACTATTTCAGTAAATTTTTTTGGGATTGGTTGAAATTTTCCCGGCCAGGTATCTCTGTTGTGCGGCCACGAAAGCCAAATTGAATTTTGTTTTTCCCACTCCGCTGGAAATGTAAATCCTAATTTTTTTGGCGACATATCAATTAACATTTAACGGTTACTATTTAACAATAATCATTGAACGATTAATTGTGTTCTCAAATACATTCCCAGCCACTAATTGTTTGTTGTTAACTGTTAAATGTTTATTGATTATTGATAATTGTTTATTGTTCTTTATCATTAAATCTTTTGGTGATGTCGTTGTAGCTATCAATTCTTCTGTCTCGTAAAAATGGCCAATGCGTTCTTGTAATATTAGATTGGTCTAAATCTATTTCAACTACACTTACTTCTTCTTTATCGCTCGATGCTTCAAAAATTATTTCGCCAAGCGTGTTCGCAACAAAACTTTTTCCCCAGAAATTAATATTCCCTTCTGTGCCAACTCTATTCACAGATACTACAGGAACTCCATTTGCAATTGCGTGCGAGCGTTGAATTGTTTGCCAAGCGTTATGCTGGTTTTCGCAAACTTTTTTATCTTCACCAACCGCCCAACCAATTGCAGTCGGATAAAATAATATTTCTGCTCCGGAAAGTGCTGTTAACCGCGCCGCTTCCGGATACCACTGATCCCAACAGATTAACACGCCGATTTTTCCAAATTTTGTTTGCCAAGATTTAAAACCAGTATCTCCCGGAGTAAAATAAAATTTTTCGTAAAAAGATGGATCGTCGGGAATATGCATTTTGCGATACTTGCCGAGATACGCTCCATCTGCATCTATTATAGTAGCGGTGTTGTGATAAATACCTTCTGCGCGTTTTTCGAATAACGATGCAATAATTACTACACCGAGTTCTTTTGCGATTGATTGTAGTATTTCGGTTTTTGGTCCCGGGATTTTTTCTGCCAGTTTAAACGGCTCATAATCTTCTTTTACACAGAAATATAAAGATGAAAATAGTTCTTGTAAACAAACAATGTTTGCTCCTTTTTTTGCAGCTTCGCGAATTCCCTTTTCGGCTTTTGAAAAGTTTTCTTTAACTGAGTCCAAGCAACAATTTTGAACCATTCCGATTTTTACAATTTTCATAAATCAAAAATATGTTTTAATATGGGAAGTTACAATCCTGCTCTATTTTAAAAGAACGATTCAATTGTATATGTTGAACTGATAGCCAATCCAACAGTACTAATGATTGTCAAAAATTGTGTTTTATTTTTTATTAAATGTATTATTCCAAGTGCCAAAAATACAATTTGGGCAATAAGAAATGGAATTGTCAACATTTCTCTAAATACACCAATTAAAACAAAATCGATTTTATAAAGATTAACTAAATAAATTAAACCGAAGTATGTTACAATTACAAAATTTATAATTGTTAAATCTCTATTCGTTATTAATTTTTTCATTTTTTTCAAGTTAATGGTGTTTTTACAAAGAAAAACAAACAACAAACATTTTTTCAAACCTACACGAACTTTCAAAAGCGCTATTACAATTGGCTATAACGGTTTGCAGCTACAAGAAGTTGGCGATTTTCACCACAAATGTTGATGCGGAGAACCAAACTTTAATAATCCAGTAAGTCGTAAAGAAATAAAAATAAAAAAACCCTCTTTTTTTCTGTCTAGTGTTTCGTTTGTATGTGGTTTAATTCTGAAATAAACCATAAGTGGCATAAAAAAATAAAGCAAAATATTAAAATGTATCGGAAAATATTTTCTTCTGTTTACATTTATATTAGAAAAAGATTTGTTGTTGTTTAATTTTTATTTTTCACATTATTGAGAAAAAGAATGCGCATAAAAATCCCGCAATTGTTGCAATGCCAACTGAGGGTCCACCATGTTCGAATGCTTCGGGCATCATAACAGAAGAAATCATTGCAAGAATTCCACCACCAGCAATTGCTTCAGCGGTTGTAATTACAATTGGAGATGCGTCTGAAAGAAGTGCGTTTCCGAAATAAGCAGCAATTGCTCCGGCAAAAACTAAAAATGTCCAAAGTCCTAAAATTTTTTTATTGCTGAAGTTTGCTTCCTTCATTGTAATTGCGCTCGACATTGCCTCCGGTAGGTTTGCAAGAAATACTGCTACAATAAAAGATATTGGAAGTGAGGAAAAGGATTTGAATCCTGCGCCAATGACAATTGATTCTGGAATTCCATCAAGAAGTGCACCAAAAAATATTGCGAATGGTGCTGCTTTTTTTGCGTGTTGAACAATTAATGCTCGTTTGTCAAAATTACTTATTGTGGAGATGTGTGTTAATGCTAAACTTTCCCATTCTTTTTGTGAGTCGGTTGAAACGGCGCTTTTTACATTACTTATTAATCTTTTTAAAATTAATTTTTCAACAGAACTTTTTAGCCGATGTGATTTATTCAGCATGTTTTCAAAATTTATTTTACTCATTTGTAAAAGTATCGTGTTGGATTTTACAGTTGCGGTTGCGTTTCTTGGTTCGCCCGCCACAATCGCCATTTCTCCAAAAATACTTCCCTTTTTTAAAATTGCAATTATTTTATTTTCTGTAGGATTTTGAATTGTAACTTCTCCCTCTTCAACAATGTAAAGAGATTCTCCTTTGTCTCCTTTGTTGAAAATAGTTTCGGTTGAACTATATTTTTTTTCGTGAAGTTGTTCGATAAACCCTTCCATCTCTTCTGGTGGAAGTGAGTTTATAATTTCGTTTTGCGAAAGAAGTTTAATTAATCTTTCTGAATATTGTTTTTTTTCATCAACTACAAATTTTTTCGCAGTTGATTTATGTCTGAACGCCCCACCTTTTTTTTCCACAAAGGCATTTCCAAAATTATATATTAACCCGCCTAGAAAAAATCCACCAGCAACCCACAGCCATGAATTTAATGGCGATAGATGTGCTTTATGTAAAAGTCTTTCGGCTCCCTCAAAAGCGAGTTCGAGTGATAATGCTTGAATGAGTGCACCAACACCAAAAGCCATTACGATGGCATTAACTTTATGAGATGGTTTTGCATAAAGTCCCAATAATGCTCCAATCAATAACGACACCATTGAAAGTAGAGCAACAATTGACGCTTCTACTTGTTGCATAATTTATTTGACTAATTTATTTTTTTATATTTTAAAATTATTTCTGATCTCATTTTTCCGTAATTTTGCATCTATGCCTATCGGATATAATAGAGATGATACAATTGTTGCATTAGCAACCGCTGCTGGAAGTGCGCCCTTGGCGGTAATTCGGCTAAGTGGTAAAAAGGCATTTACTCTTATAGATACAATATTTTTTAGTAAAAAGAAAGTTTTCGAAGCCGAAACACACACTATCTTATTTGGTAAAATCATTCATTTGTCCGTTGTTATTGATGAGGTTCTAGTTTCTGTCTTTAAAAACCCAACCTCATTTACCGGCGAAGATGTTGTAGAAATATCTTGCCATGGTGGATGCGTTGTTTCTCAGGAAATAATTTCAATTTTATTATCTTTGGGTTCAAGTTACGCTCTTCCCGGAGAGTTTACTTATAGGGCTTTTTTAAATGGTAAAATAGATCTTTCACAAGCCGAGTCTATTTCGGATTTAATTAATGCTAATAACTCTATTTCTAAAAAACGAGCCCTTCAGGGACTTTTAGGTGAAATCGGTAATAAAATTACTTCATTACGCTCAGACCTTTTAAATATGTTAAGTCTAATTGAGCTCGATTTGGATTTTTCGGAAGAAGGAATTTCTATAGTTTCTCAGAGCACAATAAGGTCTAAACTTGAATTAATAATAGCGGACATAGAATCTATAATCAACTCCTATTCTACTAGTAAAATATATCGCGATGGCGTTAAAGTTGTTATTACTGGGAAAACTAATGTTGGAAAATCCAGCCTGCTAAATGCGTTGTTGCAAGAAAGTCGTGCAATTGTAAGTGATCTCCATGGGACAACTCGTGACACAATTGAAGAAAGCGTCAATATTAAAGGCATTATTTTTACTTTTGTTGACACTGCTGGTATTAGAGACACAGATGATGTGTTAGAATTAGAGGGCATATCGAGGTCAATAAAACACAAAAAATCCTCAGATATAATTATACACATGTATGATGTTTATGATAAGGTGGGTATAAGTAATTCAATTTTCCCAATTATTGATAACGGCAATAGAGATATCGTCGTCGTAAATAAAATAGACTTGTTAACCGAGCAAACATTAGGGCTCCCGGATACGGTAGTTTGTTTATCCTGTAAAACACTAGAAGGAATAACCAAACTAACTGACACTTTATTTAACGCCGTTTCGTCTAAAATTGATCTTTCCGAATCTAGTGTTGTTGTACAATCTAAGAGACAAATGGAATTGTTTAATAATTGTAACATTCATTTAAATAACTCGCTTACCACACTAACTGAAAATAAACCAAATGAACTTATTGCAATTGATATCCGCATTGCAATTACATCCCTTGGTGAAATTATTGGAGAGACAACCAATGATGATATATTAAATAATATCTTCGGTAGTTTTTGTATTGGAAAATAATATGATAATTAATACTCTTAATTCTTATTACGACGTAATTGTAGTTGGTGGGGGACATGCCGGAATTGAAGCCTGTAATGCGTCTGCTGTTATGGGTTGTTCAACTCTATTGCTAACTTCTAAGTTTAATGCAATTGGAAGAATGTCTTGTAATCCTGCAATTGGGGGAACCGCAAAGGGTCATTTAGTAAAAGAAATTGACGCTCTAGGTGGACTTATGGGTTACTTTGCGGATTCTACTGGTATACATTTTAAAATGCTTAATAAGTCTAAAGGTGCCGCGGTTTGGTCACCACGCAGTCAAAATGATCGTGAGATTTATTCTCTGTTCTCTCAACAATACCTTTCAAACTTACCTAATCTTTCAATATTTGAAGGTGAGATTAGCAACATTGCTATAGATGGTTCAACCTTAAGGGGTGTGCTTCTTTCAAACAAGATTCAGGTTTCGTGTGGAACATTGATTGTCTGTGCGGGAACATTCCTCAATGGTTTAATGTATACTGGATTAAGGGGGCATTCTGGTGGAAGGTTTGGTGAAGCTGCCTCCAATAACTTTTCAAACAAACTTAGTGATTTTGGCTTTACGGTTGGAAGACTTAAAACAGGAACACCGCCGAGAATAGACCTTTCTTCCGTTGACTTAAATTTGGTTGAACTTCAAGAAAGCGATCTTAACCCTAGTCCATTTTCTCACAGAACTCAAGAGATAAAAAATAAATTAATACCAATGTATTTAACATACACCAACGCAAACACTCATAAAATTTTAGAATTAGGCTTTGATAACTCTCCAATGTTTACTGGAAAAATAAAGGGTGTTGGTCCACGATATTGCCCATCTATTGAGGATAAAATCTATAGATTTAGCGATAGGGAAAGACACCAATTATTTTTAGAGCCTGAAGGATATAATACAAATGTAGTTTATGTTAATGGTTTCTCGACAAGCCTCCCTGAGGAAGTACAGTATAATGCATTGCGGTCTATTCCAGCTCTTAGTAAGGTAAAAATGTTGAGGCCGGGCTATGCTGTTGAATATGATTATTTTCCACCACACCAACTTTATCATACTTTGGAAACAAAGAATATTTCAGGTCTATATTTTGCCGGTCAAATAAATGGAACTTCGGGTTATGAAGAAGCTGCTGCTCAGGGATTAATTGCGGGGATTAACGCAGCACTTAAAATAAAAAGTATTGATCCTTTTATTCCAACGCGGTCTGACTCCTATGTTGGTGTTATGATAGACGACTTAATTAATAAATCTACAAATGAACCATATAGAATGTTTACTTCTAGAGCCGAACACCGATTATTATTGCGTCAAGATAGCGCCGACAAACGATTAATGGGGTTTGGTTGTCGATATGGACTTATATCAGAAAAAACACACTCTGAGATGCTAAATAAATATCAAACAATTTTTGATATTATTAATTATTTCAAAACAACGCGATTTTCAAAAAATGTAACAACTGAAATGTTTCCATTGTTAGCAGATAAGCAGTTTGTTGGAAATACTTTCGCTGTTGTATTAAAAAGAAACGATGTTTCGATATTCGATTTCGTTAATTTAATTCCTAAAAACTATAACCTAACAAATGAGATTTTACGGCAGGTAGAATTTGATTTAAAATATGAAGGATATATTAAACGAGATTTAGCTTTGATAGAAAAAATTTCTAAACATGAGGAATCATTAATTCCAACAGGTTTTGATTATAAATCAATTCGCTCATTAAGCAACGAAGGAAAAGAAAAGCTTTTGAAAATAAAACCTTCAAATATTGGACAAGCCATGAGAATATCGGGTGTTACTCCGGCGGATATTGCAACACTTTCAATTCATCTTGTAAAGTCTTAGTTTCGCATGAAACAAATTTCCGACGAAAAGATTGAAAGATTTAAACAAGCCTTAAGTTTATCAAATATTTTAATAACGGACATAAAACTAAAAAACATATTTTTGTATTCTGAGTTATTGTTGGAAAGAAACAAACGAATAAATTTAATTTCACGCTCTACAGACTCAAATGTTTTATTCGATCATATTTTTCTTTCACTTTGTTTCTCGAACTATATTCCTCAAAACAAAAATATTAAAATTTTAGATATTGGTACAGGGGGCGGTTTGCCTGGAATTCCACTGTCTATCTTTTTTCCAAATTCACACTTTACCTTAATAGACAGTATTAGAAAAAAAATTGACTCTGTTAAAAACTTTATAACTTTACTTGGGTTAACTAATGTGAACGCTATTTCGGAGAGAAGCGAAGTTGCATCTAAGTTAAAAGAGTATAAAAATAATTTTAATGTTGTGGTTGCGAGAAGCGTAATGTCACTAACCGACTTAATAGAGCAATCTCTCCCTTTTTTAAATAGTTCAAGGGGTTCGAAAATTATCACCCTAAAGGGTGGGGACCTTAAAGATGAAATTTCCACGGCAAAAAAACGATATCGAAAACTTATAATTGAGGAAAATATTTTAGCTCTTTCTGCTATTCCTGAAATTTTAAATAAGGATAAAAAGTTTATAATTGTTACATTAAATCAAAATGGATAAACCAAATAAATTATTCTCTGAAATGTCTTTTCTTCAAACTGAAAAAAGGAACTCACACAGTACAAATATTGATAGAATGTCTGTTCCTGAAATTCTTAATCTAATCAATAAAGAAGATTCTCAGATTACGCATTCAATTAAAAAAGAGATATCTAAAATTGCCAAAGCTACCAGCTTAGTTTCACGTTCATTTAAGTTGTGTGGTAGATTAATTTACGTTGGCGCTGGAACAAGCGGAAGGTTGGGGGTTATTGACGCAGCAGAATGTCCGCCTACTTTTGGTTCGTCCTCGCACACAGTTCGGGCTTTAATAGCTGGTGGAAACGCGGCAATGTTTAAAGCGCAGGAGGGTTCTGAGGATAACATAAATCTTGGTAGTTCGGATATTAAAATACTGAAGGTAGATAAAAAAGATGTTGTCTGTGGAATTGCGGCTAGCTTAAGAACGCCTTATGTTTTTGGTGCACTTCGTGAAGCAAAAAAAAGAGGAGCTAAAACTATATTAATTACTACAAACTCAAGAAAAATTTTAAATAAAAAAACTTTTAAGTATTTGAAAGATGTTGTTGATGTTTCAATTTGCGCTGTTGTTGGTCCGGAGGTTTTAATGGGCTCAACTCGAATGAAGTCTGGAACAGCTCAAAAATTAATTCTTAATATGATTACAACCACCGCTTTTATTAGAATGGGAAAAACTTACGAGAATATGATGGTTGATCTTCAGTTAACAAACAACAAGCTTCGCGAAAGAGCAAAAAAAATTATTATGGCAACTACCGGCGTAAATTACTCGAGTGCGGAAAAATACCTTTCTCTTTCCGGTGATCATGTTAAAACTGCAATTGTAATGATTATGGCTTGTGTATCAAAAACCTCTGCCCGGTTATTGTTAAAAAAATCTTCTGGGTTTGTTAGAAAGGCGATTAGTCTTTCTGAGAAAAAAAATTATCGTTGAAAATTATTTCGCGCCAATATATTCTTTTGTATAAACCTTTTGGTGTATTGTCTCGGTTTTCTAAAGATAAATCTTCTGACAAAACATTGTCGGATTATGTTTCATTATCAAAAAATATTTATCCTGTTGGTAGGCTTGACAAAGATAGTGAAGGTTTATTGCTTCTAACAAACGACAACGAATTAAAACACAAATTAACCGATCCGAAATTCAATCATGGTCGAACTTATTATGTTCAAGTTGAAGGTTTGTTAACAATTGAAAAAATAAATTTATTGTCTTCGGGTGTTGTTCTAAAAGATGGTTTAACAAAAAAGGCGAGTGTGTCACATTTAGACAATCCTCCAATATTACAGCCAAGAATTCCAGCAATTAGATTTAGAAAAAATATTCCTACAAGTTGGGTGAAAATTGAACTTAAAGAGGGCAAAAATAGACAAATTAGAAGAATGACCGCCTCGGTCGGACTGCCAACTTTACGTATAGTTCGGGTTGCAATTGGAAATGTTTGGATTGAAAATATGAAACCCGGAGAGATAAGATATCTAACAAAAAAAGATTTTACTTAAAATAAATATTTGCTTTTTTACTTTTTAATAATGATTTTCAAAAAATGGAGAACTAAATGAATTCAAAAAATCTTTCGTCAAAACTCGAATGGAACTGGATAATCACCGGAGCGGTAGTAGGAACGCTTCTTACTTTTTTAAATATCTGGTTAATGGCTGCACATGTTGGCTCATTTGACAACCCCCAGGGATTATTTTCCCTGTTTTCTTTAATGCTGTCAGGAATTTTTATTGCATATAAATCTCGGGGAAATACAGTTTTCGAACCTGCAATTGGTGGTTCGCTTGCCATAATTATAACTTTATTATTATTGAATTTATTTTCAAATGTTAACTTTTTAGCTATTCAAATTCTTTTAGCTCAAGCTCTTGCGTTTCAGCTTTCAATGATTGGTGGTTGGGTTGGTGAACAGTTACAAAGCGGTGTTCGTGCAAAAGGGGAAGGAAAAACTTTTGTATTTCAGTGGGCTTGGAGTGTTGCCGCTGCAGCGCTTGCTTTTATTTTAAGCTTAACTCTTTATTACGCTTCCATTGCCGGATTAAAAGCAACAAACGGATTAAGTGTTTTTGCTCTTCAAATGAGCTTTTTAATTTCGTCCGGAATTGGTTTTTTTAGTGCAGGTTATTTTATTGGATTTCGTTCCCCTGGTAAAACTATAATTGAAACAGGAGTTGGTGGCCTACTTGGATTTTGCCTAGTTATTGGTTTTTGGTTGGTTGACAGGGGTGGAATGGATTCGTTTGCCCTTGAAACTTGGGATTATTATTCTTTAGGTTTCTCATTTGCAATGGCACTCATTGGTGGTTGGGTTGGCGAGTGGTCTGAAAAAAGTTTAACTAAACAACGAAACGAAAATTAATTTTTATTTTTTCTTTGTTTGTTGGATTGTTCTTGAGCGCGCTGCATTAGTTTTTCAAAAAATGATGGTGCTTTTTTCTTTCTTTCAACTTTTTGAAGTTCAATTGGTTTTGTTAGTTTTGTATAATATACTTGTTCACCCAAAGATAAAAGATTGTAAACTAAATAATACAGGTTTAATCCTGCTGGGAAAAAATTAAAAAGTAAAAACATCATTGGTGGCATAATGTACACCATTGCTTTTTGTTGTGGGTCTTGAATTGTCATTCTTTGTTGAACAAACATTGCAATAGCCATCATCAAAGCTAATCCACTTATTTGCTCTAAGCCAAGTAGTGGAATTCGAAAGGGAAGTGAAACAATAATGTCGGGAACCGATAAATCGTTTATCCACCAGAAAAAAGATGACTGGCGAAGTTCAATTGAATTATTAAATAGCGCATACAAACCGTAAAGTATTGGCATTTGTAATAATAACGGCAAACAGCCTCCTGCCGGATTAACGCCATACTCCCGGTAAACCTTCATTGTTTGTACGTTAAGTTGGCTTGGGTCTGATTTATATTTTTCTTTTAACTCGCTCAAAATTGGTTGAAGTGCTTTCATTTTTTTCATCGACTTCAAACTGCTGCGAGTAAGTGGGAAGAGTGCAACTTTTATTATTATTGTAAATATGATAATAACTATTCCAAAGTTTGATGATAGAAATTGCAAGACGTTAAAAAGAGGAATAAAAATATATTCTGAAAGAGGGCGAATCCAACTCCATCCAAGATTAACAATTTCTCCAAGATTTTCTTCTGCTTTTTTAAGTTCGGAAATATCCATCGGTCCAACGTATAAAGTGTTTTTTGATATCGTTGATATACTGCTCGAGATTGGTAACTTTAGTGCAATTGAATATTTTTCTACGCTGCCAAAATCTTTTACTGCTTGATGGTCGCCAGATATATAACAACCGTTTGTGTTGTTATCTTTGGAAATAATTGAAACCGCAAAATATTTATTGTGTGTTGCAACCCAATTAGTTTTTCCGGATGGGTTAATATTTTTTGATTCACCCTGCGCTTCAGCGTCAACTGTTACGAGTTCGCCTCCTGTAAATGTGTGCGCTGCTGTTGATTTTGATTCGTCAATAGAGTTTAGTTCCGTGTATCGTAATCCGTTGCTCCACTCTAATTGATACTCGTAGTTTGAAATAAACGTATTTGGATTTTCAATTGAAATATTTACATCGATTGTGTATTTACTATTTCTAAAAATTAACGACTTTGTAATTTTTCCTGTTTCGGTTTGAAGAGAAAGTTCAACTATTTTTTCTTCATCCCCTCTAAGAGAATAATGTTTTTCTACATCTCTATTAAAAACAAAATAAAGATCTTTAGTAGAAACTTCTTTTCCATCTTTCGCCATAAAGCGAAGATCGAAATCTCCACCAAGTGTATCGTTTATGAGTTGAACATGATTTTTCTTTCCCCATGTTTTGAATTTTTTTAGCACAAAACTTTTAAATGTTCCTGAGTGGTTTGATACTTCAACTTTATAATTATCTGTTTCAATAATTATAGACCGCTCTTTACCAATTGCGTTTTGTGTAAAATGAGCGCTTGTTTCTGGGGTTATCTGGGCTTTAGATACAGTTAGCCCTTCTAATGCTTGAGAATTTTCTGTCTTTGTGTTTTGCTGAACTGTCGTTTTTTGCGGTTGTGGTGCTGTCATCCACATCCATGCAAAGAGAATTGTTATTATTAAAATAAATCCAAGCGTTTGCGTTCTATCCATAATTATTTATTTTTTATTATTGGGTCAAATCCACCCTTGTGAAGTGGGTGGCACTTACTAAGCCGAACAAGTGTAAGCCGTGTTCCTTTTACGAAACCAAATTCTTCATAAGCTTCAACTGCATATTGCGAACATGTTGGGTAAAACCGGCAGGTGGGGTTTGGTAATATTTTTGAAATGGTTTTTTGGTAAGCTTTTATGAAAAATATTATAATTTTACTCATTCGTAGCCAGCGCGGTCTTTAAAAGATTTTTTGTTTCTTTAAGAATGTCAAGTTTATTTTTTTTTGTGATTTTTTTAATTGGGGTTCCGTTGTAAATAAAAACACTAATAGGGTTATTTTTAGTAATTTCACAGCTCTGATACTCTCTCTTAAATACTCTCTTAACATAGTTTCTATCTACAGCGCGTGGAATTCTTTTTTTGGGAACAATTATAATAAGGCCATGCTTACTGAAAACTAATTCTTTTTTTTGAATTGTGTAAAAAGAAATATTTTTTTCTTTAATGTTCTTCCCTTTTGAAAAAACTTCATCTAAAAGTCGTGATTGTTTCGTGGCAGTTTTTTATTTTACCGCGAGTCTTTTTCTTCCCTTAGCCCGTCGGCTTGAGATAATTTTTTTTCCTGCTTTTGTTGACATGCGCTTTCTAAAGCCATGCTTGTTTTTTCTTTTTCTATTGTGTGGTTGATAAGTTCTTTTCATTGATTTTCCTGATTTTTATGATATCTGTGAACCAAAACGTCGAAATATGCACAAATTGTATCTTATTATCAATTGCTTTGTTTTGGTTATAGAAACTCATTTTATTTTTTTCTTGACAACGTTAAAAAGTCGTCCTATTATTAAAATACAGAGTTAGTTTTTGTATGGTTGTTAATTTGTGGATAACTTTTGTTCTTTATTTAATCTCTGTTTTTTAGTATTTTAAGCTTTTTTAATAACACAAGACCTATGTTGATAACTGGTTAATTAGCTTTTTATTCTATTGAAAACTAACGACTTAACGCCGTTTTCTTCTGTTAATAATTTAGATGTGTGTTTTAAAATCTTTTTAATAGGAAACAAATTTTTTCTTTATACAATGTTGATAAAAGGTAGATATCTATGCAAACAAATATTGAGACTGACGTAAAAACAGTTTGGGGTAAGTGTTCATTAATTATAATGAAGCTTGTACCTTCTCAAACCTATAAAACTTGGTTTGAACCAATGGTCCCGCTTGAGTTTGCGGATAATAAGTTGACAATTGGGGTTCCGAGCCAATTTTTTTACGAGTGGGTGGAAGAGCATTATTCCACAGTAATTGCAAAATCACTAACCGATGTTCTTGGTATAAACTCGGGCTTGGTTTATCGGGTTATTCGTTCAAATGATGAAGATTTAAAACACGAAACTTCGGTAATACGAGAAGAAACTAAAACGTCCACAAATAGTTTTAAGGTGTTAATTAAAGAGCAACTTACTCCAGTTGAAACCACTCTTAATCCTCGATACACATTTAATAATTTTATAATGGGGGAAAGCAATCAACTTGCTCGCGCAGCTGCATTAGCGGTTGCAAATAATCCAGGAAAAACTTCTTTTAATCCTTTTGTTGTTTACGGTAGAACAGGACTTGGCAAAACACATCTTATACAGGCAATCGGAAATCACGCACTATCTTCCGGAATGGCAAAACGTGTAATGTATATTTCAAGCGAAAGATTTACAATAGAGTTTGTCGACGCGATTCAAACCGACACAATAAAAGCGTTCTCAAGTTATTATAGAAATATGGATATTTTAATTGTGGATGATATTCAGTTTTTATCTGGAAAAGAAAAAACACAAGATAGTTTTTTTCACACTTTTAATTCTTTACACCAACTTGGGAAACAAATTGTTTTGTCTTCAGATAAGCCACCAAAAAACTTAAAAGGGCTTGATGAAAGATTAATTTCTCGGTTTCAATGGGGTTTAACGGCCGACATTCAAGCTCCTGATTTAGAAACACGAATCGCGATTTTACAAAAAAAATGTGGAGACGATAAAGTTGATCTCCCACAGGAAGTTATTAATTTTATAGCGGCAAATGTAACTTCGAATATTCGCGAATTAGAGGGATGTTATATTAGTTTAATTGCAAAATCATCTCTTGAAGATAAGGATATTAATGTTTCTCTTGCCAGAGAGGTTTTACGTTCTGTTGTAACCGACACAAGAACACCCGTTTCAATTGAAAAAATACAGAAGGTTGTTTCTGAGTATTATAATATTCCGATTGATATGTTTCGCGCAAAAAATAAAAAGCAAGAAATTGCAAGCGCTCGTATGATTGCAATGTTTATTTCAAAAGAATTAACTAGTTGTTCTTTAAAAACAATCGGGCTTCATTTTGGTGGAAGAGATCACAGTACAGTTATCCATGCACTTCAGACCGTTGAGGATCAAATTAAATTAAACTCAAAACTAAGAGCTGAGGTTGATTATATTAGAAAGAGAATTGAATCCTCCTCGGATTAAATTATTAACAAAAATATGTTTATAAATTGTTTATTGGAGTTAATTCATTGTTTATAATTAGTGCTGTTTTTAACTTTTCAACATTTGTAATTTTATTTTTTAGTGTTATCAACATTAATTTTTATAATATTTTATATTTTTTATAATTATTTATTGGTTTTTTAAAATTATTAACATATTAACAGCTATTATAATTAGTAATCTTTATTTATATAATAACTATTAATATAAAATATGAAGCATCTTTATTATTTAGTAAATTGTTTTTGTAATTAAAATTATTTAAAAAAGGAGATAATGTGAAATTTAATGTTAAAAAAACCGACATAGAGAAGGCTTTTTCCCACTCTGTTATATTAATTCCAACAAGATCTACAATGACAGAGTTAAATAATGCATTATTAAATTTAGAAAAAAATAAACTAACCATTTACACAACAGATCTTAAGGTTACATTTATTACTAAAATTAATGTTCTATCTAATGACGAAGGAAAAATAGCTGTTCCTATAGATACAATTTATCAAACACTAAAGAGTATTTCAGCTTCAGAAATTCAATTTTCAATAGATGATGAAACTAAAAAAATAAAGATGAAAGCCGGAAAAGGAAATTATTCTATTTCCGGAATCGATGCAGAAAAATTCCCCGAAATCCCAAAAACAATAAATAAAAATGATATAACCTTTAATACAGAAAGATTAAGAAAAATTATAAAAACTATAAAGTTTGCAATAAACACAGAAGAAAAAAGATTATCTATGTCGGGAACGCTAATGTCTTGTAAAAAAGATAAAGCCACATTTGTTACAACAGACGGACACCGATTGGTTAAATACTCTTCAAAAATTGAAAACAGTAAAGAAAATCAAGACATAATTATCCCACTAAACACGCTTTCTATTGTTGAAAAACTTATTGATGGAGAAAACACCACAATTTCTACAGATGGTAAGCTTATCTCGTTTTATTTTAATAACTCAATAATTATTTCAAGTTTAATTGAAGAAAAATATCCAAACTATGATGCGGTTATTCCGGTAGAAAATAATCTTACAATGAGGGTTGGAAAACAAGAATTCATTTCTTCTATTCGTAGAGTTTCGCTTTATGCAAACAGCTTAAACTATCAAATAAGATTATATTTAAAAAAGAACGAAATTGTTATTTCAGCAAAAGATATTGACTTCGGAAAAGAAGCACAAGAAGAAATTCAATGTGATTATTCTGGAGAAGATTTAGAGATTGGCTTTAATGCAGAATATTTACTTGACGTAGCTTCTCATTTACCGGGAGATGAAATGATTTTTAAATTACAAAGTTCAACGCGCGCAGTTCTTGTTGAGCCGGAAAAAGAAAAAGATTCAACCGAAAACATACTTATGCTTCTTATGCCGCTAAGATTAAATGTGTAATACAAAAAAAGTGTCATATAATGATATTAAAAGAGATACAGCTCTCTAATTTTAGAAATCACACAGATACAAAAGTTTATTTTTCTTCAAAGGTAAATATAGTTTCCGGAAACAACGGACAAGGGAAAACTAATCTTCTTGAGGCAATTTCTTATTCATGTTTAACTAAAAGTATGTTTACACACAGAGACACAGAAGTTCTTCAATCTGGGAAAAGTTGGTTTTCGGTGTTTGCAACGCTTCACTCGGATATTGAGTTTACTTATAAAAACCAAGTTAGATACAACGAAGAAAAAAAAGAAAAAATTTTTATTATTAACAATATTGAAATTGAGCCACTTTCATCCGTAATAGGAAAGTTCCCAATGGTTTTTTTGTCGCCGGAACTTTCAATAATTACAACTGGCGGTCCGGCTGAACGAAGGCGCTTTCTCGACATACTTCTTTCACAGTCAAGCAAAACTTACCTTGAAAACATTATAGATTTCAGAAGAATTGTAAAACAAAGAAACACAATTCTCACTAATCCGACATTAAAAGAAGATAGGGAATTAATTGAACCTTGGAATGAATTGTTGGTAGAAAGAGGGTCTAAAATAATAAACCACAGAACAGAACTTCTATCTCAATTCAAAACACACCTTATTAAAAGTTATTCAGATATCGCCGGTCAAAATGAAATAGTTAATGTTGAATATAAATCATCGATTAGTGAAAATGAAAGTCATTCTATTTCTTCAATTCAAGAAAAACTTAGAGGTGAATTAAAAAAAGAACGAACCAACGAGCTTTATAAGGGAACAACACTTGTTGGTCCACACAGAGACGATTTACTTTTTACTATTAACAATCACCCCTTCAGACAGTTTGCATCACAAGGTCAACACAAAACACTTCTTATCGCTTTAAAAATAGCTGAGTATTATTTTTTGAAAGACACCTGCAGAGAGACACCAATTGTATTACTCGACGATGTTTTTAGTGAACTAGATAATTCTCGAACAAATCATTTATTAGATAAATTATCTGAGTTGGGACAAATATTTATTTCAACCACACTTGAAAATATAACAACAGTTTTTGGTGGACTTAATTTGCAAACAGAAACGATAGTAGTAAAAGATGGCGCGGTTTTTAAAGAGAAGGATATTGTTGTACAATGAAAATAAATAAAACACAAAACCTCGGAGAGGTAATTCAGGCGACACTTGAAAGCTTAGGAATAAAACAAAAAATTGAACAATACTCCGCAATGTCCAGATGGGAAGAAATTGTGGGAGAAAAAATTTCAAAAATAACAACTCCGGAAAAAATACAAAAGAACACACTTATTGTGAAAGTTGACAACGCACCATGGCGCGCAGAATTAACTTTCAGAAAAAAAGAAATTTTAGAAAAAATTCAAAAGACAACAGACTCAGACTCAATTAAAAACATCCTATTCAGATAAACCAGAAAAACATGGCAACAAAAGAAACCACAAACAAAAAGAAAACTGACAGCTCATATTCAGCAGAAGATATAACTGTATTAAAGGGGCTCGAAGCCGTTCGTCTCCGTCCGGCAATGTACATCGGAGATATTGGAACTCGCGGTCTACATCATCTTGTTTATGAAGTTGTAGATAATTCAATTGACGAAGCGCTCGCCGGTTATTGTAAAAACATTAAAGTTTTAATCAATGAGGATAATAGCATAACGGTAATAGATGATGGACGAGGCATTCCAACAGATATTCATAAAGGAGAAAAAAAATCTGCACTTGAAGTTGTTATGACCGTACTACACGCCGGAGGAAAATTTGATAAATCAAGTTACAAGGTTTCCGGTGGACTACATGGAGTTGGTGTCTCCTGCGTAAATGCTTTAAGTGAAGTTTTAGAAGTTGAAGTTTTTCGTGATGGAAAAATATTCTATCAAAAATATAAAAAGGGGGAACCACAACAACCCGTAAAAGTTATCGGAAAATCGCCTTCAGGAAAAACGGGAACAAAAGTAACATTTATGCCTGATGGTGAAATATTTAAAAACCGTATTTATAAATACGAAACTCTTGCAGAGCGATTGCGCGAACTAGCTTTTTTAAATAAAGATGTAACTCTCGAAATAAGTGACCTTCGTGCAAAACAGGAGGAGACCGACACATTCCATTTTAAAGGAGGAATAAGTGAGTTTGTAAAATATATAGATTCAAACAAACCATCGGTTATGAAGAAGGTGTTTTATTGCAGTGGTACCGGTTTAGATGATAATAAACGAACAGTTGAAGTTGAGGTTGCATTTCAGTATAACGACGAATATGCAGAAAATGTTTTTACATATGTAAACAACATCAACACACACGAAGGAGGAACACACCTCGTTGGATTTAGAACGGCGCTAACACGGACGCTAAATAGTTTTGCTTCTAAAAACAATATTATAAAAGAAAACTCAGTTCAATTAACCGGAGATGATTTCCGTGAAGGGTTAACGGCTATTTTAAGCACAAAGGTTCCCGAGCCACAATTTGAAGGACAGACAAAAACAAAACTTGGAAATGGTGATATTAAAAGTATTGTAGAAGGAATTTTCGGATCAGCGCTTAGCGATTGGTTAGAGCAAAATTCCCCAGACGCAAAAAGAATTATCGAAAAAAGTTTACGCGCAGCAGAAGCTCGTGAAGCTGCAAGAAAAGCAAGAGATTTAACCCGAAGAAAAAATGCACTCGACGGAGGTGGACTTCCGGGAAAACTTGCCGACTGCTCAAATAGAAATCCTGAAGAATGCGAACTTTTTCTTGTTGAAGGAGATTCTGCCGGCGGAAGCGCAAAACAAGGACGCGACAGAAGGTTTCAGGCAATTCTTCCACTAAAAGGAAAAATTCTAAATGTGGAAAAAGCACGACTCCATAAAATGTTAGAAAATGAAGAAATCCGAAATATTTTTACAGCAATTGGAGCAGGAGTTGGTGAAGATTTTGATCCTTCAAAAATTCGCTACCATAAAATTATTTTAATGTGCGACGCCGACATAGATGGTTCACACATTCGAACGCTTTTACTAACTTTGTTTTTCAGATATATGAAAGAATTAGTCGAGTTGGGACATATTTATATTGCGCAACCACCACTCTACAAACTTAAAAAAGGAAAACAAGAATTTTATGCTTTCGATGAAGAAGAGAAAAATGAAATTCTAAAAAAATTTAAAGTAGATAAAAAAACCACCGTGGTGGAAAAAGAAGAAGAAATAGAAAAACCAACCGAGGAAGTAACCGACGGAGCAGTAATATCAAAATCAAATATTATTATTTCCCGATTTAAAGGTTTAGGAGAAATG